>JBHAST010000037.1:0-39792 GCA_041831495.1 bacterium
AAGTATAGTGCAAAATTTTTATAAAAAAATAGAAATACAATGCTTTAGAAAATAAGAGACTTTTTGAAACAGATATCCAAAAACACCAATTTAGGGATATGTTAAGATGATATATGTCCAAAAACACCAATTTAGGGATATGTTAAGATGATATATACCCTTTTATAATCCTACATTTTCTAAAAGTGAAAAAAGTGCTGTATTAATATAATAATTTTCCTTTCCCTTTTTTAGCTTATGAAGTACTCCTATTTCTGTAAGCATATCAAGACGTTTTGTGGCAGATTTACGCTTACATTTTAGATCTTTCATTACGAATTCAATCTTCGTATAAGGATGTTTAAAAATATTATTAATGAGATCTTGACTATATATTTTAGGGAAATTACCTCTAATTAACTGCTTTTCTTCCAGCATAAGATATTTAATATCATTGATGAGCTTGATCGTAGAGAGTGATGTTTCTTTTATAGCATTGAGCATAAATAATAACCATTCTTCCCAAGCATCACAATCACGAACCGCTTGAAGCAAACGATAGTATTCAGATTTATATTTATTGATATATCTACTAAGGTATAAAATCGGCAAATCAAGACAATCCGTAAGCACAAGATAAAGGACATTAAGAATACGTCATGTCCTTCCATTTCCATCATAAAAAGGATGAATACTTTCGAAATGGTGGTGAATGATAGCCACTTTTATAAGAGGATCTAGTCTATCATCAGAAGTATTGATAAACTGTTCTAAATCCGCAAGATGTTTCTTGATTTCTTCAAGATATTGAGGTGGGGTATAAACCGTTTCTCCTGTTTTTTCATTTCCAATCTTTACTCCTTCAATTTTTCTAATTCCTGCATCATTCTCTTCAATCAATGCCTGAATAGCAATAAGATCATTAACGGTAATAGCCTTATTTTCTTTTATTCTTTCTCGCCCTAGATAAAGAGCCTCAACATAGGAATATACTTCTTTCGCAGCCATGGTAGAAAATTGTTTTTTCAGATGATTACTTTGATAAAGCTCATCTTGAGTAGTAATAATATTTTCTACCTCAGAACTACTTTTAGCCTCTTGAAGAGAAAGGGTATTTACAAGGATTGTCATATTAGGCAAAATATGAGAAACACCTTTAAGCTCCGCAAGGGCTTTATTTGCATCAATTAGTGGTGTTAGTATTCTATTTGTTAAAAACTTATTTTCAGAGAGAATAGCTTTTAGATCTTTCATCATAAGAAGGAAAAGATAAATCATTTGCCACTATACAGAAAATAAATACAAAATCAATGCGATACCTCACAAAACGCTCTCTCACAAGTTCCTCTCTTCTTCCTCTCTCTCCTCAAAAGAAAAATCCCCAGTCTAAACTAGGGCTTT
This sequence comes from bacterium, assembly GCA_041831495.1. Taxonomy (GTDB): domain Bacteria; phylum Patescibacteriota; class Gracilibacteria; order Absconditabacterales; family Absconditicoccaceae; genus HOT-345. The sequence goes on from JBHAST010000037.1 coordinate 1,381, forward strand.
TCTCGTTCATATTTTTATCATAGAGCAGAATTCTACCGTATAAGAACTTATTGCACACGGACAAGCGAACCACCACTCATCTGCTGAATAATATACGGCAATCCGATCATTTGATTATTTTCAAAGTAATAGGTACCAAAGAGTCCTGCTCTAGGATTTTTCTCGGTAATAGCATCAAAATAGGCTTTAATACTCGCATTATCATAGTTCCCAGCTTTAATTGCATCTAGGGTTAGGCTAAATGCCTCTGCCCAAGTGAGAGAAAACGATTCATTTGCGGTAATCGTATGCTGTGATTTATACTCTTTCATAAATGCTAGTGCTTTAGCACCAAAATCATCAATAGCACCAATGTTTACTTGATAAATCCCATCTAAAAGTGTCCCTGCTTCAGATCTTCCAACAGAGGAATCCAAGACATAAGCCGTAAAAAGTTTTTCCTTATACTGCTCTAAAAACCCCTCTCTTTCAAGAGATTTAAGTTCATTGACTAAAGTCGTATCATTTCCATTGACAAAAACGATTCCCTCTGGAGCTATTTTCTGGATTTGTTTGATTACCAAAGTATAGTCTTGCTCATCAAGAGAAAGTGCGATTTCTTTGAGCAAATTACCAGTATAAGCAGCCTTGAATTCTTCAGCAATTCCTTTTGCAAAATCATTATTATCATAGACAAGAATTATACTTTTTGCCTTAGAAGGGACAAACTCAGCAAGTGCCTTAGCTGCATGAGCATCGTTTACATAGTTGAATACCCAGTTTCCAATTTTCCCCATTTCAGGACTACTTGAAACCCCATTGACAAAAAGCTTACTTTTTTCCTGTGCTAACTGCCCCAAAGGAATAGCCTCCGATGAACAAGCCGCACCATTGAAAAAGTCCACCTGGTCAACATTGATCAGCTTTTGAGCCGCTGAAGTCGCATCTTTCCCCTCACATTTTCCATCTTCTATATGAAGCTCTACCTGAACATTAGAATGTTCTTGGTTAAACTTTTCTGCTAAATAGGTATGGATATTCACCATATCTGTTCCATAGTTTGCCGCTGGACCAGACAAAGGACCAACAAGTCAGATTTTTACTACTTTTGGAGTAGAATCTTGGGAAGTAGGATTTGACTGAGGATTACAACCTGTCACGAGAACTGAGAGAGAGCAATCCGAGTGCTATAAATTTCTTGTTTTTCATGAGGATAATAATTACATAATAAATGTTTTTGAGTAAGTTAGTCTATATTAACCCCAATACCATCACGAATTTCTTGGATAGCGATCGCAGATTCAAGTCCTGCAGTATCTCTTTCATCAGTGAAATAAAAAGTTCACAAGAAGCCAGATCTCTGGTGATTTTTATCAATGGATCTGATATAGCTTCTAAACTGCTCACTTGTCCTTGCTCCAGACTTGATTGCATCTAAGAGAATATCTATTCCTTCTACATCAAAGACCAAGAAAGTTTCCGCTCCCTGAATTCCATATTTCTCTTTAAAATAGGTAATAAACTCTTTTCCTTTTTCTGATTTTAAAAGACCCATATTTACATTCATCTGTTTCATACCTTCAAGAGTTCCTGTCCCTAGAGCAGCTAACAATGAAGTTGAAGCCATTTGATAATGTCCGATAATATCTGACTGGAACTTTTTCAAAAGATCAGTTTTTTTCATTTCTTTGATCAATCCAATAGTGAGCTCTTCGCTACCTAGAATTAAGATACTCTCTAACTTGTCTTGATGAGATTGGATCTGCTTGACTACCAATCCATAATCTTTCTCTTTAGTATCTAGTCATACTCCTAAAAGCACATGACCTGAATAAGTCTTAACAAATTCATCATAAAATTCTTGTTTAGATGCACTACTCTTTTCATAAACCACAACGATATTCTGATACCTACTCTCCAGATAATTTGCTAGTTTTTTTACAGCTAAAGCATCGTTCCAAAATCTGTAAACATAATCTCCAATTTCTGAAATGCTTGATGCAGTGGCTCCTACAGAAAGAGTCGTAATCGCATTCTCCTGAGCAATGGGACCTGCTGTCATTGTTTCTACTGTAGCTCGCCCTCCCAGTAAAACATCAATATTATCTAAAGTAATTAATTTATGAGCAGCACTTGCAGCAGCAGGACCTTCAGCCTTTCCATCCTCAATAATAAGTTCTACTTGCACATCAGAATGATTTTGATTAAATTGATTTACTCTGTCTTGATAGACATTTACTGCATCCAGTCAATATCCTGCATTAGGACCTGAAAGTGGAGCAATTACTCCAATTTTCACAAGTGCTGGAGCTTCGTTTTCTTGATGATCGTGATTGTGATGATGAATTCCACATCCTGCCAAGGTCAGAGCAAGCAGACCAAAAGCTAAAATTCAGATTTTTTTCATGGTTTTTTACTATAAAAAGATAAAAGGTTATTCAATGACTTCTAGTTTCCCATTGATGACTTTTTCAATATTCATTTTTAGTCAGATGATATTGGTTCCACTGAAATAATAGTCTCCAAAGTAGCCTTGAATAGGCTTCTCAGCAGTAAAGGATTCAAAATACTTTTTCATAGATTGAGAATTTAGATTTCCTGCCTCAATCCCTCTCAATAGAAGATCTATTGCTTCTTTGAAAAAAGTTGCAAAAAATTCATTGGAATTCAATTTATAGTCAGCTTTTAAGTCTTCAATAAAATCAACGGCTTTCTTTCCAAAGAGCGTATAATGTGGCAAGGCTGAAGAAACCATTCCCTCTATAAGTTCAGGAACAGTAGCAAAAGTATGTTCACTCCATGCGATTGGAGTTGTAACCATCTTCTCTTTCACTAAAGGTAAAAGTTCAAGTTTTTCAATGGCTTTCAAAAGAGCTATGAGATTGATATCAGTCTGAGGAACTAAAAAGAGAACATCAACTTCTTTCAACTGTTTTTCTTTCCCTTTGATGAGGAGTTCAAAATCTTTTTCATCAGGACTAAATTTCTCTGCAAAAACGATTTCTCAAGTATAAAGCTGTTTAAGTTCTTCATAATAATTCGCAGTATAGGCTGAATTCTCATATATAAATCAGATTTTATTTTTATTATGATCCTGAAAATAACGATGGATACGACGAACATCATCAAAATCATTATAAAATCTGAAGACATAGTCCCCAATATTTGCAATTTCTGGAGCAGAAGCATTAGATGAAAGATTCAGCTTTTCTAGAGGAGAGGAAAGTTTAGAAGAAGCCATAAACTCTTGGGAGCATATCCCTCCTAATAAAAAATCTACTTTATCTATATGAATTAGTTTCTGAGTTGCACTTGTTGCATCTCTAGCTGTACACTTTCCATCTTCAATGATAAGTTCCACCTTAACTTCCTTCTGTTTTGCATTAAACTCTTCTACTGAAGTTGTATAGACTTGAACTGCATCTTTTCCATAATTTGCAGCAGGTCACGAAAGTGGTGCAATCACCCCAATTTTTACGATCTGAGGAGTGGTTTCTGGCTGAGGAAGCCCTGACTGAGTCGTACATCCAGCAAAAACAAGAGCTGAGAGGGATAATAGTCCGAATACTACAAATGGTTTCTTTTTCATCATTATTCATTAAAGAAAAGAATAAAAATTCCGAATCTTGACTTTTTGTTGTTTTGTTTTTTATACAGCAAAAATATAAGAAGCTCCTCTCAAATTACAAGAGAAAGTAGAAAAAATCTGTAGAATATTTTCTACAGAGATTGCTTTTATCAGATTGAGACTTCTATTTCAGAAAAGATTGTATTTTTCTTTCTATGAAGAAGTAAGCCAAGCATAAGCATTCTGAGGATTGATAAGCTGGTAGCTCGCCTGAGGATATTGCTCTTGAAAACTTGAAGGAAGCTGGGGATGTTTTTTTGCAGACCATTTGATCTCATAGCTGGCAATCATATCCCCAAAATCTGTTTCCAAATAATCCAATTCAGAGCCACTTGTTGTCCTCCAAAAGAAGCTATGATACGGCAAACGATGATTTTGAAGAAACTTAATCCTCTCCGCTATGACAAAATTTTCCCACAAATGTCCAGTATCAGCTCTTGTTCCCAGGCTTTGCATATTTCTCAAAATTCCATTTCTCACTCCGACATCCCAAAAATAAATTTTTTGCGCTCTTTTAAGCTCATTTCTCAGATTACGAGCAAAAGATGACAAACGAAACACAATAAAAGCTTGCTCCAAAAGTCCGATATATTTTTGCACGGTTTTAACATCTACCGCCAAAAGCTGAGCTAATTCATTGAAAGAAACTTCTGATCCAATCTGCAATGCTAATGCCTGCAACAGCTTTAGAATCAGATCAGGTTTTCTAAGATTTTCATAAAGAAATACATCCTTGTAGGCATAGGACTGCACAAGTTCAAAAAGTTCTTGTGCATCATTTGCAATGACATTACGGGGATACATTCCAAATAAAAGTCTCTGCTCAAGCAAATCCTGATGCTGATGAAGAGGAGTTTCAGCCCAGATTTCCTCTAAACTTAAGGGATGAAGATGAAAGGTTTTCACTCTTCAGGTTAGCGGCTCCTGCACATTATTTGCAAGATCAAAAGATGAAGAACCTGTTGCAATGACCTGCACTTCTGGAATATTATCTACAATCAGCTTAATAGTATTTCCGATATCTTTGATTTTTTGCGCCTCATCAATAATGAGAATACGGAAATTTTTAAGCCATTGTTCGAGCTGAACGAGAGAAATTTGACTCAGAAACTGCACTACTGAAAAATCATCCCCTGTGACATAGAGAGTTTGTTCTTGGTTTCACCAAAGTTTTTTACACAGAGTAGTTTTTCCGACTTGCCTCGCTCCATAGATAATAAGAGCTTTTCCTTTGAAACAGCTCTCTAGAAGCTCTTTTTCAATACTTCTTTTAAATTCCATGCTTATCAAAAAAGAATAAATCTGATGTATTTTATGGATTATATTCCACAAAATCAAGCGAATTTATGGATTATATTCCACAAAATTAAAAAAGGACGCTGTAAGTCAGAATTTTAGTTTTTTTGAGCAAAAAATGCTATTCTCTAGCAGATAACCGATTCTGAAGATAATCCTTGATCACTTTTTTCCCGAAAGAAAGCGAATATTCCTTAGCCACTTGAGAATCACTTTTTGAATCTGAAACATCTGCCGCCAAAAGAAAAGGACCTTGTAAAATTTTCCCCGAAGGTAAAGTCATTTTTTTATCTATCAAAATCAAGTTATAGATTTTTCCATCAGAAGTTTTATAGTTTCCGATGGTCTGAATATAGTCAAATATCCCTGCATCAAAGTTTTCTTGGAGTGCAATGCTTTTAGAATCAGAGCTAAGAAAAGGATTTTGAGTAAAAGGAGTCGTATTTTCTAGGTTAGCACGAAATTTCGGAGCAGTAGCAGAGGTAGAAAGGTCAGAAAAGATTCCTCTTATTTCTCCAGGAAGTGTCAAAGTAGGCTCAAAAGCTGATATTCCTTGTGCGATTCTTTCGTTCATACCATAGCTCCCCAAAATTACACGAAATTCTCTCACAAACGAGGAAAGAAACTCAGTTTTTTCTGATGAATGCTGGCTTTGAAGCTGCGAGAGATTATAGTACTGTCCATCTTCCTTTTTACGAAGGAGCTGTGCCTGGATCAAGAGCTGGATCTTTTCCGAATCGTGAACATTCTGCAGGTCAAACCAATGCAAAAGCTCCTGATAAAGCGCTCAAGCCAATTGCCGAGTAGTTTGTCTCAATATCGCCTCGCCCTCCTGAAAGGTTATCGTTTGCTCTGAGGTTCAGAAACCATAGTTCTCAAGCGTCTTTCATTTAACAAGCTCTTTCTGCACACGGTCAAATTCCTGATGATGCTTTTTGAGATCCATTCAGGTTTTTAGTCCCATACCTGCCCCAATAAGTAAGGTTGCCAATAGTGTTTTTTGAATTTTAGCTTTATGTTTTTGAAAGGATTCTGGTGCTTTTTTGGCAACAACAAGCCCAACCCCTTCCTCCTCTGCAAAAAATACCGCATGAGCTCCTGCTTTTTTGAGAAGCGTTTCTACTTCTTGTCTACTAAAAACTCTATTCTGATGAAAAGGATAAAAAGTCTGAGCTTTGATTGGGAGACGCTCTCCATTTGAAAGCGATATTATCATATCGGTTTTAGGAACAATTCAGGTTTTAATAGTTCACTTATAATCTCTATCTACCATATCATAAAAATCATCTGGATTGAGTCATAAATTTTGAAGTCCATGCCTCCTAAAAGCGATTCATGTTGAATTGTTATAAAAATTTTTTCTTTCGTTCCTTTTGATTTCATCTTCTGGGATTAGGGGAAAGGAAAACAGGATAGTATTTCCTACACTTCGAGATTGATTTCCTAGCGTATTTAAGATATGTACAATTTCTTCATCTTCATAGTTTGCAAAAGTTTCTCCTAACCGAAGATATGATACTTTATCCAGTTTTTTTCATAGAGTAAAATCACCGCCATCCAATAAGATATGTTCTCAAACTTTTATATTTTTTAGTTGATTTATTTTCTTTTTTGCAGCATCAATCATTGAATAAGAATAATCAACTGCTATATATTGGACATGTTTATCACGCAGATTGGCTAATAAGGCTTCTGCCTTTTCTCCATTTCCACATCCATAATCTATAACATAATTTCCTAAGAGTTTCTGTAAGCTATGATGATGCTTTTTTAAAAGATGAAGTTCTATTGTATTAGGAGAATAAGATTTATCATTAACCACTTCTGTATAAATTTCTGAGCTTCATGGATAAAGAAAAGCAGAATTGATTTTTCCCCTTAAAAAAATATTTTTCAAATAAAAATCCCTCTCTTCTGGACTAAGAAGGGTTTTCTCTTGTTCAAGTGATGAAAGGTTATTCCTGTGATTCATCAATTTCTCTTTTCCAAGTTAAATCAAATAAAGCAGATAAGGTATCATGAAGCAACTTACTTTTTACAACCATACCAATCATTTCCTCTGACCTAAACATCACCATCAATACTTTATTTCCTCCGTAGAGATTGATTTCATTGTAAATATCAAAGTTTTCATCATTCACAAAACAAAGTTGCGTATATTTCATATACTTTTTCTCATTTATTAGGGGAGGATAATAGTATGTAGTCTTCAAACTTCAAGGAACCAGCACTTTTGCGAGGATCTTTTTCTGAATCCTCTTGGGAAGATAGATAGAGTCAAGCCAATTCTTGAGCTGATTCTGAATCTTTCCATAGCCCAAAAAAGCTTTTAGAGTAGATTCAGGGTATTGCAAAGTATCTTCATAGCACATCTTGAGTCCCTCAACTCCTTCAAAGAGCTGAACTCAGGGTTTCTGATCAGCATTGAGATTCATAGCAAGAAGCGTGCTCATTACCGCTTCTAGATTGCTTGTTTTTTCTTGAGATTTTTCTAGCAATTTTTGAGGAGAAAGGGCAGTATAATGCATTACTTTATTTTTATTTACCTCAAAAATGAGCTGCTTTTTGACTAAGCCTTGTATCGTAGAGTAAACCGTTACTCTATTTTCTCCAAGTTTGCGAGCAATCATACTCACAGGAACCGCTCCAAGCTCAAGATTAGCAAGATAAACTCTCGCTTCTTGTGGACTGAATCCCTGCTGTTCAAGTACGGAAGTCAAAGGAAGCATACGGCAAATATCAAAAAAATAAAAAATCTGATAACTTTTCACAGATAAGTATAAGGAAAAGCTGAAAAAATGCAAAAAAAAGAGCAAATTTCCGGTCCTTTACTTCCTCTATTCATCATCTCATATCAAGAAAAAAAATAAAGTCAGATTTTTTCTTTTTTTTGTCCTCTTATTGATCATTAGGCAAACAATACTTAGCTTTAAAAGCAGATTTCAATAGCCTCAAAAAAACTTCTCAAATATTTGACATATATAAAAAATCGTATATAATATTATTGTCAATGTAGCGATAGTGATACAGCGACACTCCACTTTATATGCATCCTGGTTAAGATAGTGCAGTAATTCATTTACTGAAAACAAGGAAGTGTATAAACTTGTCTTTCAAATGAAAAAATGGGTTCTACAACACAACCATTTATTCGTTAAAAAGACAACAATGAACAACCTCAGAAATCGTCAAAGAGGATGAGGGATGTGGAGAATCTTGGTCGTATTTGTGCTCTGTGGATACGCAATATCTACGGTGCTCGCTTTTGATGGCAGTAAAAAACCAGCAGAAGTTCAGCAACCACAAAAAACCACCACTTCACCTAGCCTTCATACTCAGATTGAGAGTAATGTCGCTTTTGGAGTGAAAAAAGTATGGAAAAATCTGGTTGAATTTATGCAGGAAGGACTCAGCTCCCAAGAAAAACAGGAGCCAACTCCGATTCCTAATCCTGAATCAGTAGAAAAAAGCTGACCAGAAACAGCAATTCAGACCCTTATTCGTACACCTTTCTCTGAGAGTGAATCAGCATTACTTCCTGCTTTTGAGGACATTCAAAACGATCCTCATAAGCAACAAATAGAGCTTCTAGCTGCGATTGGGCTTGTGCAGGGAGGAAATAATGGGAAATATCACCCTAATAATCATGTTCGTTGTAGTGATTTTGTGAGAGTAATGGTTGATCTCTATAGATATCAGCTCGGTTATGATCTCAGCTCTACCAACGGACTCACGGATAAACAGCTTCTTAGCTTACAAAATCCTGATAGCCTCCTCGCTAAAAAACTCAATACCGCGAAAGAACTCGGATTACTTGAAGGAGTTGCGCCTCTTACACGAGATATCGCAATTACACCGCTTCAAGTGCAGCAGATCATTAACAATGCCTTAGCGCTTCATCTCAATTTTGGTCAAACAGAAAAAATAAAGCTGATCGATACTTCAAAATCAGTTTTAACCAAATCTGAAATGGCCAAAATTCTCGCAGAGATTTTCCAATTGGACGAAAAACCAAAAGGCGAACCTTTCAGTGATATTAGCAATCACCAACACCAGACAGCCATTACCAAACTTGCACAGCTCGGGGTAGTAGCTGGAAGAAATGGTAAATTCTATCCAAATAATGATGTCCTTCGTGCTGATGGAATCGTTATGATTGCAAACAGTATGCTTGTCCAGCAAAGGAAAGCACTGGTTATCAATAATTTTTATCACTTAAACCGTATCGCCGATGTCACCTATTTTGCAGCCTATGCGCCCCATTTGGAATATTTGCTTGATCATGAGATATGAACTTCTCTACTTCATTCTACACAGTCAGGAAATTTGTTTATACCTGATGCTGTACTTACTCAGTGAGAAGCTTATTCACTTGTTGCCAAAGCTGCTGGAATCAAAATTCTCAACCCTGATTCATGAGCGACCACCAAACCGATTACGAGAGGACAACTTGCAGAACTCCTCGTAGAAGCTTTTGACTTTAGTCCTCAAGTTCAGGAACCGAATCCGACTTCAACCCTTTCAGAACAAAAATCAGAACGCTGATCCACCGAACAAGAAAAGAAAAAATCACTTCTTGTCTCGCTTCTGAAAGATGCCGTCAATGAACTCTAGCACCTTGCACCAACCAATAAGCACCTTTCTCTCCTCAATCCTCTGAAAGATCAGACTTTCATTGTGGTTTACAGATAGAAATGTACTCGCTGAAAATGATCAGCTTTCATCGCTCTTTTCTACAGAGCAATCCAACTTTTAAATCAGTTGGAGGTATTTATTCTCTTATTCTTATCAAGATGAACACAACACCTACACTTTTGGCTTATGAGCCTACGAAAGAAGAAAGAATGCTTCAAGAAGCAGCTAAGACACAAAACTACAAAAATAAAAAAAATGAATTAAAAATAAAAGACAGACTTGATCTACGGGATAACCTTGGTTATGGAGAACAAGTTAGTGATACTTTGAATGCTACCAAGAGCATCGCTGCTATGGCAAGAGTTCAGAAAACACAGACACAAAGAGATCTCTTTGATGCACTTCTCCAAAAACCAGCTCTGAATGCAGAGAATTATGCTCAAGCTGCCTAGTCAAAAAAGCCCTAGTATTTTGCTAGGGTTTTTCTTTTTATTCCGAGACCACCTCTCTTTCACTCGCTGAAAGCTTCTCAATTTTCAGAACAAGCGGATTTTCCAAGTCTAGCTGATCAACCCACTTTGGTCGCTCAATCACAATCCACCCAAACTCAGAAATCTGATTTAAGATTCCTTTTTCTACAAGCTCCTCAAAGCTTGAAAGCCTATACATATCAATATGCAAAAGCTTGTTTTCATAAATATTGAGATAAGCATAGGTCGGACTTTGTACCTGCGCTGGATCAATCCCCAATCCTTCAGCAAATCCCTTGATTAAAGTCGTTTTCCCAGCCCCCAGCTCCCCAGAAAGCAGGAGAACTTTAGATTTGGAAGCAAGAGTTTTTCAAAATTCATGCATCGCCTGAGCAGAACTAATACGCATAACTATGAGAAAAGTAAAAAAACAAAGCCACTATACGAGATTTTCTCAAAAAAGCAAGAAAAAATCTGAATTGCTCTTGTAGTTTTGCTCCAGATTACTACAATCTGAGTCAGTTTTTTTAGCTTTTTCTTCTCTTTGCGACAATGAAATACCACCTACAAATCCTCAAAAAATACCTTTCTGTAGCAGCAGATGCTCAAGATATCGCACAAAATCTGATCCTCAAGACCTGTGAGATTGAGGAAGTGCAAGAGAGAATCATTCCCAAGACCATCGTGATCGGAAAGATCATGAGCGTAACGAAACATCCTGATGCTGATAAACTCAATGTCTGCCAAGTGAACTGCGGAGCTCAAGGTACTTTTCAGATCATCTGTGGAGGAACAAATGTCGTAGAGGGAATCTTTGTAGCAACAGCTTTGGTTGGAACCCCTTTCCCAGAGGCAGGAATCACGATTGCCAAAAGAGCGATGAGAGGTGTAGATTCAGAGGGAATGATTTGCTCAAAAGGTGAGCTTGGAATTGATGAAGATAAAGATACGCATTGGATCTGGGATTTGGCTCAGGATTTAGAAGTGAGCGATGAAGATATTGGTCTTCCGATTAGCGATAAGTTTCCATGGCTTGAAAGTACGCTTTTGGAGGTAGATAGCAAGAGCTTGACCAATAGACCTGATCTTACCTGACATTTTGGGCTTGCGGTAGAGCTGAATGCGATCTATCCAGAGGCTCAGAAGAAATTTAATGGTATCAAGCCTCTCATGCAGAGTTTCCGCGATACGAATATTTTGGAGGTGCTTACCCATACCGAAAAGCCACTTGATCGCGAAGTAAAAGGGCTTTCAAAAGCGGTGAATACCTATATTGCCCTTGGAATTAATAATATTGAAATCAAAAAATCAGACTTTTTTTCTCGTTTACAGCTTCTTGACCTCGGAAGTAAACCGATCAATAATTGGGTAGATTTCTCAAATCTGTTTATGAATACGGTTGGGCTTCCGATCCACTGTTTTGATGCGGACAAGATTGAGGGAGCGATCATCGTGAGAGATGCGTATGAAGGAGAAAAGTTTACTGATCTTTTTGGAGCGACGCATAGCTTGAAAACGACCGATCTCGTGATTGCTGATGAAAAGAAAATCCTTGCTCTTGCTGGAGTGATCGGCGGCTTGGAAAGCGGGATTACTGAGAATACGAAAAATATTGTTGTGGAACTTGCGAATTTTGATCCAGTGGCGGTAAGAAAGACTGGGACAAGATTAGGCTTGAGAACTGATGCAGAATTAAGATTTGAAAAAAATATCGCTCCAGCATTCAGTCTTTATGCCTTATTGCTCTTTTTGGAAGAGTTGAAGTTTTATGCAAAAGGACTTGGAAACTATGAAATCAGCGGAATTGCTTCCTACATCAATCCTGACTGCAAACCATTAGAAAAAAAACTGATTACCGTTCAGCGAGAACAGCTAGAAAGTTTGATTTTTTGAGCTCCACAGGAGAACTTTAGAGCAAAAGCAGAAGAGATTTTGACGCAGCTCGGATTTGAGGTGAGAGGCGATCAAATGGCAGTTCCGCTTTGGAGAGGGCCAGATGATATGAATATCAAGGAAGATATCGCCGAGGAAATCGCGAGAATTTGGGGGTATGATCAGATTTCAGCTCAGCCTTTGCTTTCTGAGGTTAAAGCGCAACCTTTTAGTGAAAGTGTAGCGATTTTGAGAACGGTTGAGCAAATAATGATTGAACTTTTTAAGTTTGATCAGCTAGAAACCTATCCGCGAGTGAGTAAAGCTCAGATTGAGCAGTTTTGAAGCCAAGCAGAAAATCTCTATACGCTCCAAAACCCTTTGAATCCTGAATTCCCTTACTTGAGGGATTCCATGCTCTATAATCTGCTCACGATTGCGAGCAAGAGTAGCAAGTTCTTTGATCAGTTTAAGATTTTTGATATTGGGAAGGTTTGGAAGAAAGGAGCGCCGCTCCATAGCCACGATCTTGACCAGAGATATGCTGAAAATCACTTTTGTGAGGAGCTTACGCTTGGGGCTTTACGATACGAAAAAGCCAGCACGAAACGGTCTGATGATCCTTTACTCAAAATGAAAAGTCTGATCCTTTCCCTCGTAAATAAGCTTGGGATCAAAGGGAAACTTCAATTTGAAAAGTCTGATTTTTCTTGTTTTCATCCCAAAAAACAAGCAAAGCTGATCCTCAGAAATGGACCAACTCCGCTTAAGATCGGACAGATTGGCTCACTGCATCCTTTCCTCCTCCAGAAAAATAAGCTTCCAGAAACAGCTCAGCTCTGTTCAATTTCACTGAATCTTGAGCTTTTGAAGCCATTACTCGGTCAAAGCAATCAGGAAAAAGCCTATGAAACCTTCCAAGATCAGATTGTTTGGAGAGATCTTTCCTTTGTGATCGGAGCAAATGAATCGTTTGAAAAGGTGATTACGACCTTGGAAAAAATGCAAGAAATCGATGAAGTCAGACTTTTTGACCTTTATCAAGGAGAAAACCTCGGAGCAGGGAAAAAATCGCTTGCCGTGCAGATTAAGATCAAAGGCGATGGAACGATGACGACCGATGCGATCAATACCGTAATGCAGAACGCGATCAAGAAAGTTGAAGCTACAGGAGCAACCTTGAGAGCTTAGGAAACAAGAAATAAATTTTTAAAAGAGCTAGATCATCGGATTTCCTCTTGTTTTTCTCTTTAATTTTTCTACAAACAAGGTATTTATTTTCTTTCCCTTGTATGATGCAAAAAACCCTTCTTTCTCTTGTGGTCGGAATGCTCGTTCTCGGCGCTACCACTACCTTTGCGAACACGAACCCTGATACCCAGCTTTTGGAACAATTCTCCTGAGACTTGGCGACCGCAAGCCAGCTGAAATTCACGCAGGCAACGAGCTGTGAAAGCCTTGAAAAAATGCTCTCCAAGTATGCAAAGCAGCAAGAACTTGTTGATTACAGGACTTTTGGAGCTCAGAAGGGCTTAATGGTTGATGAAGTAGTGCAAGAGATCGCTCCAGCAACCGCAAACCCTACAAACTCCATGAATAATAAAGAGATTTCCAGCTCCTCAACTGATTTTTCTCAGACAAATACTCAAAAAAGCTGAGTGGATGAGCCAGAACTCCTCAAAACAGATGGAAAATATTTCTACTACTACAACGAAAAGACCAACAAAATCAGTATTGTTGCTTCCCCATTGGATCTTCAAAAATCCACATTAGATCCCAAAAAAGTAAAAATTCTGAAGGAAATCGCCATTCCGAACAATCTTAGCGACATAACTCTTTTCCTTGCAAAAGATCGTTTGGTTTTGATGGGAAGTGTTTATTCAAATACGAGTGGTCGCTTTAGCTCTGAACGCAATGTGGTTGCAATCTATGATACCAGCAATCTTCAGAATCTTAAGCTCTTGAAGTTTGAAAATCTACCAGGAAGCTTTCAAGATGCGAGACTGATTGGCGATCAGCTCTATGTGATTTCTGAGATGAGGATGAACCGATATGCCTGGAATGATCAGCCAATGCCACTCAGCAAAGCCTTAAGTAGTGTGGAAATCTCCGCTCAATGAACAAAAACCCAAGCTATAGACTGTAGTCAGATTTCTTATGTTTTGCCAGAAGATAAAAATCTGAATTTAGATCCCGCATTCACAATTATTTCAGCGATGAATATCCGCGATACTGCTCAAAAGCTTGAAACAACGGCTTTGCTCACACCAAGCGGTGAGATTCATATGAGTAAGAACAGTCTTTACTTGGTTTCGCAGTTTTATACTTCAGATTATTGGAATTGTCCAAGAGGTTTGCTCTGCGTGATGCCAAGATTCAGAGGAACCACACAAACTTTGATTCACAAGTTTGAAAGAAAAGATTTGAAATTTGCCTATAAAAATACTGCGGTAGTTCCTGGGGATATGCTTACACAATACAGTATGGACGAGGATACCCAAGGAAATTTCAGAATTCTGACAAAGATCTGGGATCCTCAAAGGGCAACAAATCTCTACGTTTTCAGTCCAGACTTGAGCCTCGCAGGGAAACTAGAGAATATTGAGCCAGGAGAAGAATTTAAATCGTCTAGATATATCGGAGATAAACTCTATTTGGTGACTTTTGAGCAGATTGATCCGCTTTTTGTCATTGATCTTGCAAATCCAAAGACCCCAACCATTCTCTGAGAACTCAAAATCCCAGGATACAGCACCTATCTTCACCCTCTCAAAAAAGAAGGAACGAAACAATATCTTCTCGGAATCGGCTATAGCACAGCAGAAAATCAGCGAGGAGGGATCACCAATTCTGGAGTAAAGCTTTCGCTCTTTGAAATTGATTATGCGAAAACAGAAAAAAATCAGATTTCTATCAAAGAATTAGCAAATCTTACGCAAGGAGGGAAATATTCTAGTTCTCAAGCCCTCCATAACCCAAGGCTCTTTGTGATGGATAAACAAGGCAGAGTAACGCTTCCTCTCCAGCTTTCTGAAGAAAGAACCGAAGGTCAGGATTGTTCCATCTCTTATGATGAAACAGGGAAAGAAGTAAAAAAAGACTGTTATCCTCGCACAAGAACTAGAGAAACTTTCGCAGGGCTTAAAACCTTTAGCATGACTCCAGAAAAGTGAATCCAAGAAGTCTTTGCCAAGGATTATCTCCCTTCTTTAGAAAAGAAGAATGAAAAACGATATTTAGATGCGATGAGAGTTGGTTATGCAGGAGATGCATTGTATAGTTTCAATCCACTTTTTGCAGACTTTATCTTTCCAAATGGAAACAATACACTTCTTAAGTTCTAAACTACTTTTTGGTTCTTGTAATTAACCAGAACTGCTTTATTTTGAGGATCACTATGCAACCTTTTCAGCTCTTTAAAATTACGCATTTTGAGCGAGATCCTGTAACTTTGCTTGCAAGTTTTCATTATAGTTTTGATGATGAGGAATTTTTTACTGAGAAGATCAGCTTTTTACCTTTGAAAAATACTCAAGACTTCCCACTTCTTTGCAAAAATGAGGAGGAAATTCATCAGCTTCTTGCACATCTTCATATTGCCCTTGGAGTAAGTTATTACAAGCTCTTTCCAACCAAAGAAATTCAAGTTAACACCTTACAACTTAACGACCAACAAAAGTTATTTTGGAATCAGTTTTATCTCAAAGGATTAGGAGAGTTTTTTTTTCAGAATCAATTGGATCCGAGAGGATTGGCTCAGTTTTCTAGTGTAGAAATAGCTCCGATTTATGATCAGAAAATAAGCTTAAAAGCTGATAAATCTCTTGTGCTGTTCTGATGAGGGAAAGATTCTCTAGTAACTGTAGAACTCCTCAAAAAAGAAGGTCAGGATTTTGATCTTTTTTCCTTCGGAAAAGACTATCCGCTTCATGAGCTTGCTCAACAGCCAATAGAAAAGAAAAGACTGATTCTTACGAGAGAACTTGACCTTCCTCAGATTAAAAAGTTGCTTGCTGAGGGCTATTACAATGGACATGTTCCGATTACCTGAACGATTTGCTTTGTTTCTCTACTTGTTGCTTATCTTTATGGTTATCAAGCAGTAATCACTTCGCTAGAAAAGAGTGCTGATGAGGGAAATACAATCTATTGTGATATGGAGATCAACCATCAGTGGAGTAAATCAACTGAATTTGAAACGATGTTCCAAAATTATGTTCATCAGCGGGTTTCTGAAGATTTTAAAGCGTATAGTCCGTTGAGAAAACGGTATGAAATCAAAATTATCAAAGAATTTTGCGAGTATCCTCAGTATTTTTACCATTTTTCTAGTTGTAATAGAAACTTTCATCAGACTGGATCAAAACTTACTGGAGAACAGCTACGATGTGGAATCTGTCCAAAATGTGCTTTTATCTATACGCTTTTAAGAGCTTTCTTGGGGAAGGAAAAGGTCAATCAGATTTTTGCTCGTGATCTCTTTGAAGACGAGGCGTTGATTCCGCTTTTTGAGGAGCTTTTGGGAATTTCTGGGATTAAGCCTTTTGAATGCGTAGGAACAAATGAGGAGATGATTCTCGCTTTCCGGCTGATTTTTCAGCAAGAAAAAAAGGCTGATGCTCCGATGATGCAAAGCTTTGTAGATCAGGTAATGAGCAGGATGACAGATCCTGATTTTCAGCTTTTGGAAGAGAAACTTTTAGACTAACGCTATAATTTTTCTGATTTTGGATTGTAAATCTGCACGATTTCCCTATCTTTAGGAGGAAGTTTTTAGTTTATTGCGGAGATGAGAGGGATTGTTCAGAGCAGACCATTCGTAAAGACTTCTCAGAGAGGCTATTCTTCCTCTTCAGGACTTTCTTTTTCGCGTAAAAGAAGAGGAAAAGATCAGCCTTCATTTTTTTCTTTTTTATTCAAAAAGCGAGGTGCGATCGTGCTTGTCATCTTTCTTTCGCTCTTTCTCATCATCTTCTTACTCAAAGGAACCTGGTACAATCCAGCCTATCTCATCCAAGACATTGAATATACCGCAGAAACCAGACAAAAATACGAAAATACTGAACTCTTTGTCCTTGCCTCCAAATTCCTCAGAGGGAAATACTACAATACCTTGCGTGTAGGAGGAGAAAGTCAGCTCCTTGACTGGGTAAGGAAAGAATACCCTTTTGTGCGTAATGTAAAGCTCAGCTTCCTCTGAAACCAAAAAGTAAGTGTAGATTTTGACTATAATGAGCCCGATTTCCTTGTGCAGATGTGAGAAAAAAAGTTTGGTGTTTGGAAAGGTGGAGCCGCCTATGAGCTTGAATCCTCACGAGCACTAGGACAGGGCGCATTTCTCGTAGATACGCCTTGATATTTGAGCGGAACGACCTCGCTTTCAGGATTCTTTTATGAAGTAGAATATAACCGGTATCTTCAGTATTTACCAGCAATTCAAGAGGAGTTTCCACAGATGACGCGTTTTGTGTATCTGGCAGGATCGCCGAGTTTTGTGGTCTTTCAAGATGAGAAAATGATCTTCCTCTATAGAGATAATCTGCTTCATCAGCTCCAGAAACACGCATGGCTCAAAAAGTACTATAGCGACTACGACAAACTTACGACTATTGATTTATGAAGTCTGACCCAAGAAAAAGTGATTGTTGGGCAGTAAACTTTAACTCACTAATTCTATTCATCATGTTTAAATCTGAATTTCCTCTTTTGGTCAACCATCCTGAGATCATCTATCTTGATAATGCAGCAACAACCCAGAAACCAGCAATGGTGATTAATGGAGTAGCGGATTTTCTCCGCCATGACTATGCGAATATTCATAGAGGACTGTATTCGCTCTCTGAAGCATCAGAACTTCGTTTTCATCAGAGTAAAAAGCTGGTTGCTGAGCTGATTAACGCTTCTGAGAAAGAAATCATCTATACCGCAAACGCAACGGCATCATTCAATCTCTTGGCTCAAAGTCTCGTTCATTCAGAAGTTTTGAAGGCTGGAGATGTCGTTTTGGTCGGAATTTGGGAGCATCATGCGAATAGTTTGCCGTGGATGTCGCTCGCAAAACGCTTTGGATTTGAGGTCAGATTTTTTAATCTTGATGAGCACTTTGCTATTGATTTTGAGGACTTTCAGCAGAAATATACGAAAGAAGTGAAAGTTGTCGCTTGTGGTCAGGTTTCTAATGTTACTGGAGGGATTTATGATGTCAAAAAAATCTGATCCCTGCTCCGTGAGGATACCTTCTTTGTCGTAGATGCTTCGCAGTCCGTGCCAAATATGCTGCTTGATATGCAAGATATCGGCTGCGATGCCCTCATTTTCACTGGACACAAAATCATGGCGTATACTGGAATTGGAGTCCTTGCGCTCAAACATGAGCGAATCAAGAAACTTCAACCCCTAAGTGTAGGTGGCGGAACGATCAAAGATGTCTCTTGTGAGGGCTTTGAGCTTCAGAGCAATAATGAGAAATTTGAAGCCTGAACTCCGGATATTATTGGGGCTGTTTCCCTAGGTTATGCCTTAGAATTCATCAAAACCCTAGGACAGGAAAAAGATTTAAAATCCTGAATGCAAACCATTGCTCATCACGAAAAACAACTTGCTGAATATGCACTCAAGAGATTTCAAGCACTTTCTGATAAGGTTCAGCTTATCGGTCCGCAGCATGAGCAGAGAGTAGCACTTTTTTCCTTTCTCTTGAAAGATCAACCGAATTTTAATCAGATCTGAGAATATTTCGCTGAGAAAAATATTTGCATCCGTTGTGGTGGACACTGTGCCTATCCTTTACACAAGCACTTTAAGGTTTGAGGAACCTGCAGAATGAGCGCCTATCTCTACAATGATTTCGCTGATCTTGACCGCTTTTTTGACATTTTAGAAGAACTCCTTTAAAACAACTTCCTCTGCAAGAAAAAAGAAAACAGATAAACTTCCCAAAGGAAATCTCTTTTCAAGTGAGATACGAAAGCCTCAACTCGGAATCTCACTTTTTTGATTTTCCAAAAAAATTAACTTGACTCTCTCTCTCAAATCGTTATAGTAAAAATTGAAAATAAAAAAAATCAAAAATAATAACAAAAGGACCAAAAGCACTCAAAGTCCAGCTCTATAAAAGGAGTTTAATAGGGGTGCATACATAAAATGAAAACAAAAATTTTATTTATCTCTACTATGCTCCTTTTGGGAGTAAGCAACCTATCCGCACAAAGCTCAGCTATTAACTTGCAAATGGCGGATTTGTATGTTATTGAGTTTTTCCTTTCTGTTGTTTATGCTACATTGCTGATTGCACAGAGCCTTAGAAGTAATAATTTACTTCTCGCCCCATTATTTATTTTGGGGCTAGCATTACCAGTGATAACTAACCAATCCCCCCTTTTAGGAGGGGGACTATTATTAATCCTCTTTTTCTTTCTCTTTAGAAGAGAAATAAAGCTCTTTATCCTAAAGATAAAGAGAAAAAAGACTTGTTAAGATTCCCTTTATAAATGTCAGCTTTTCATCAGCTATTTTCTGAGTGAGAGGCTGGCATTTTCTCTTAACGAAAAATCTCTAGCCGAGAGAGGCTAGAGACAGGCTCTTTCTTTAGCTAAAGGGGAAGAAAACCTATTTCCTTGAGATAGTCCTCCAGAGAGAGCTTTTCCATACAGGTACCATTAGCCTCTTTTCTCAGGAAATAGCTATGACTTTTGCAGAGGAGAAACCCCGGCGCATAATTTTTAATATCAGAAATCTTATAAGGACCAAGGATTCTACAGCCTCATTCCCCAGGAAGCAATGCTTCAAAAAGCTGAGACTTTGCTCCATTCTGTATTTCAACGATTTCATGACCATCTTTACTTTTTCCAACATACCTGACTGTCAATGAATCAAAAGATTTCGTGGTTCCCATAGTGATGCTGTTGTACAAAATAAGGGAAAAGCTGACCCCCTAAGAGAAATCAGCTTTCTTTTTTTGGAGAGAATGATGCACGATTACATCTTCTGATGGAAAGTTCTTTCAATCACCTCAAGCTGATGTGCTTTTGAAAGTCTTACGAAGTTTACCGCATATCCTGATACTCTGATCGTGAGCTGAGGATAGTTTTCTGGATGTTCGTAGGCATCCATCAAGGTTTCTCTATTGAGGACATTTACATTGAGGTGATGAGCACCTTTCTTGAAATATCCGTTCATCATACCTACTAGATTTTCGTTTTGTTCTTCTTTGGTAGCACCTAAGGACATAGGAACGATAGAGAAAGTATTTGAGATACCGTCTTTAGAATAGTTATAGTCAAGCTTTGCAACAGAGTTAAGTGAAGCGATCGCTCCTGAATGATCTCTTCCGTGCATTGGATTTGCACCTGGAGCATACGGTTCTCCTGCTTTTCTACCATCTGGAGTAGCTCCCGTGTTCTTTCCATACATCACATTTGAAGTAATGGTAAGGAGAGAAAGGGTTGGAGTCGCATCTTTATAGGCTCTATGCTTGAGCAGTTCTTCCATAAAGAATTTTTGCACTTCTTTTGCAATCAAATCTACCTTATCATCATCGTTTCCGTACATTGGGAATTCTCCCTCAGTTGCGAAATCTTTTGCGATACCGTTTTCATCCCTCACGGCCTTTACTTTCGCATATTTGATCGCTGAAAGGGAATCTGCAACGATAGAGATACCAGCAATACCATAAGCAATATCTACTCCATAGTTGGAATCCATAAATGCCATCTGAGCTTTTTCGTAGTAGTATTTATCATGCATATAGTGAATCACATACATAGTCTTTGCATATACTCTCGCAACATTTTCCATTGCTTTTTTGAAGTTTGCGTAGACTTTCTCGTAGTTGAGCGTTCCATCTTCGTTTTCTACTGCTTCAAAGAGGCTTGCGTCCATTACCTGAACTCCTTCATCTTCTTCTTTACCTCCATTGATCGCCAAAAGCAAGGTCTTACCGAGATTACATCTCGCACCGAAATGCTGGATTCTCTTCCCGATTTCTTGGTAAGAAACACAACAAGCGATTCCGTAGTCATCACTTCCTCTTACAGGTCTCATCAAATCGTCGTTTTCATACTGAATAGATGAAGTATCAATAGAAACCTGAGCACAGAATTTTTTGAAGCCTTCAGGCAACGCATCTGACCAAAGCACCGTCAAGTTTGGTTCTGGAGACGGTCCAAGATTATACAAAGTCTGCAAAAATCTGAAAGAAGTCTTGGTTACCTTTGTTTTCCCATCGTTGAACATTCCTCCGATAGATTCAGTTACCCAAGTAGGATCTCCACCAAAGATTTCATCATAAGCTCCTGGTCTAAGGTGTCTTACGAGTCTGAGTTTCATTACAAAATGATCAACCATTTCTTGCGCTTCAGCTTCAGTAATTTTTCCTGCTTGAAGGTCTTTTTCAAGATAGATATCAAGGAAAGAAGACACATTTCCGAGCGACATCGCTGCTCCATCTTGCTCCTTTACCGCTGCAAGGTAAGCAAAATATACCCATTGAATAGCTTCTTTTGCGCTTTCTGCTGGTTTGGTTACATCAAATCCATACGACTGAGCCATTTCTGCGATCTCCTTGAGTGCAGTGATCTGCATTGAAATCTCTTCTCTAAGTCTTACTTTTGCATCGCTCATCTCTCCAGAAATCGCTTCAAAATCAGCTTTCTTTTCTTTGATCAACGCATCAGTTCCATACAAAGCAAGTCTTCTGTAGTCACCGATAATTCTTCCTCTCGCATAGTTGTCAGGAAGTCCTGTTACAATATGCTTGGATCTATAGAGTCTTGTTTCCGCATCATACGCAGAAAAAACTGCATCGTTATGATTCTTTGCATAGTTGAAGATATCCTTTACTCTTGGAGCAAGCTCAATTCCTCTTTCTTTGAGCGCATTTTCTACCACTCTCACTCCTCCAAAAGGCTTGATTGCTCTCTTCAAAGGTTCATCAGTCTGAAGACCAACAATTGTTTCTAGGTCTTGCTTGATATATCCAGGCTTGTGAGAAGTAATGGTAGAAATGGTTTCTGGATCAGCAGATCTCATTCCATTATTATCTCTTTCTTCTTTGAGATATTTTTTCGCTTCATTCCAAAGCTGAGTCGTTCTTTCGGTTGGCCCCGCCAAGAAAGAGGCATCTCCCTCGTAAGGAGTAATGTTGTCATAGACAAACTTTCTTACATCAATAGTCATATATGATAGCTATAAACAAATAAAACAAAGTCTGACTTTCTCCAGTTTTTCTCCTGAAGAAATCGCCAAGAAATAAGTATAGCAAAAAAAAGGAGATTTGCAAATAAAAAAAAAGATTTTTCTTCCTTCTTCATCCCCCACAAACAGGGAAGAAAAAATTAAAAAAATCTTCTCTAGACTTTTCTCCCAAAAATCCTATACTTCCAAAACAACAGCGAGCCTATTTTCTCCAAAATACCAAAGACAAAAAGGCAATACGCCACTCTTGAGAACAGAAAAAAGCATTTACTCTTTTCCTAAGCTCATGTTCAAACTCCGCCTTAGCAGACCTTTTCTCCATTTTCTGATCATCAATGGACTTTTCTTTCTCACCTACAAAATCAGACTGCTCACCGATTTTGTTCCAGGAGTGCAGTTGCCGATTCCATTTATCAATGGGACCGAGCTCATCATCTTTTCGCTTATTGCGAGTGCGGGATTTATCGGGATCGGAATTATCAAAGACTTCTACTGTCTCAATAAAAGGATCATCAACCACTTTCAAACCCTCTCCAAAACCCGAATCTACCGATTTATCTGTATTGCATTCCTCTCCTATTTTGGACAGGGATTTATCTTCTTCTTTGGGATTTCGAGGTTTATCTTGATCTTTGCAGGAATCCTGACCTATATTCTGATTTTCTTTTTTGACCAAGCGTGGAGGGCGTTGGAATATCAACAGCAAAAAAAATCAGGGAAAAAAATTCTGATCATCTCTGATGAAACCATGGATACCTACGAGGTTTTGAGAACGATCAAAAACAATTTTTCCCTACCGACTGAATTCATTACCTCAGAAGAGCTCTGAGAAACCGAGTTTTGGAACTATGAAATGTGTGTTGTGGTCGGAAACTTTAAAAAAGATCAGCTTCAGGAAATTTTTGAAAAAACCAGATTTCACGATACGAGATTTTTCCATATCAGCGAGTGATTTTTCCTTGAAGATGTCGTGTATAAGCCAGAGATTATCCAGAATATCGTTGCTTTAGAATACAAACATTCCAAGCTTGATGGACGATCGCTTGTGCTGAAAAGGCTTTTTGATTTGATCGGCTCGTTTTTTGGGATTATCCTGCTTTCTCCAATTTTGCTTGCAATTGCGATTGCGATCAAGCTGGATAGTAAAGGTCCTGTGATTTACAAGTCTAAAAGGGTGGGAACAGGAGGTCAGCTTTTTACTTTTTTGAAATTCCGTACGATGTATACGCATTTGAGTGTCGGATATGGAGGAAAAGAGGCTGATGAACTGTATAAAAAACTGATCAATTCTGATGCAAATACTAGAGAAGGCGTCTTACCAAAGATTGAGAACGATCCGAGAGTCACGAAAGTAGGAAGATTCCTGCGCAAAACCTCACTTGATGAATTACCACAGCTCTTTTCCGTATTTCGAGGAACGATGTCTTTAGTAGGTCCAAGACCGCATTTGGAAAACGAAGTGGAGAATTACGCTGCTTGGCAAAAGAGATTGCTCAGTATTAAACCGTGAATTACGGGATATGCTCAGGTTTTTGGAAGAGATTCCCTTAGCTTTGATCAGGAGGCGAAGCTTGATCTCTACTATATTCAGAATTGGTCGCTTTGGCTTGATATGTATGTGATTGTCGGGACTTTCGGTGTGATTTTTAAGGGAAGGTAGTTCCCCTTTATTCTCTGTGATATATGATTATGAAAATCAGAATTTTGATCTTGTGAATGATGCTGGTACTTTTAGGAGGATCGGTCTTTGCTTTTGAGCCCAATGCTGAAGAGCAGGCGGAACTTTGAGTGCTCAAAGCCCAGATCACTCCTTTGATAGAAAACGATCAGCAAACACTCCGAAGTTTGTATCAGCAGGCGAGAGATTTGCACCCGCATTTCAAAGAGGAAAAGACCGCTTACTATCTCGAGCATTTGAGAGATTTTCTGCTCAACAAGCTTCAAACCAGAAAAGAGCTCGCCAAAAGCGAAAGTAAAACTCAAAAATCTGACTTCCTCGCCCAATATCAAGGTTCTGGACTCACGATTGCCGACCCCCTAAGTGAAAACTGTATTGGACGATATCAAACGCTAGATACGCTCAGTTTTGCCTATGATTTTCCGACTGCCTTGACGATTGCAGTTTGGTGGAAAGAGAGTTCTTGTGGCTATTATCTGCCAAAAAATGGAGATGGACCTTTCCAGATTGTGAGTAAAGACTATGGAAACTGACCGATCACGAGGGAGATTTTCGAGGGAACTATTCAGGATTTTTTGGACTTTTCTAAAAAGAAAATCGAACGATACAACGGAAAAAATCCGAGCACGCCAATCCTTTTGAACTATAAGAACTTCAACTATGGCGATCTCCTGAAATTTGCAGGACTCTATAATGGACTAAGTGGCGGAACGGTCTACGGAGAAATTGGACCCGCTGCTCCGAGATATTTCTTTGAAAAAATGCCTTGAGAATTTGAGAGCGGAAAGAGAAATGGTCTGTTTGCGCAGTTCTTGAGAGTGATTGAGCGAGAGTTGAACCAGTAGCCCACAAAATAGCACTATTTTCTAAGTAAGCATTCTTCCCTTACTGCTTTTTTCAATTTTTCCAAGGCGGAGTAAAAGCGGCTCAATATCCTCCTCTAGCGTTTTTTCGCTCACTCCAAGCTGAACTGCGATCGTTTTTACTCCAAGAGGGCGCTCTGCATCAGAGAGAATTTCTAGGTATTTCCTATGGATAGGCATCATTCCCCCATCATCAATCTGAACATGCTCTAAAAATTCTTCCCATACGCTGAGGGTCAGTTTTTGGATTTTTTTACTTACGACAAAATCCCTCATCTTGATAACGAAATTGTGGATTTCACGAGGAACTGGAGCGATCTTGCGGACAAACGTAGGAAGCAAGTCCTTTTCATAAGGAAGCTGATAAAGCTCCAAATAATGCTGAAGAATGATCATTTGCTCCTGCTGACGATACTCCATAAAATGGAAATGGTAAACAAACCTGTTTTTCATCGGTTGGGAAAGCGACTCTGGCTTGGTGGTCGCTCCCACGAGCGTAAAAGGATTGATCGGAAGCCTCAGATTTCAGCCTTCTGGAAGCACCATATCAATCACAAAATCCTCCATCGCAATATAGAGCACCTCTTCAATAGTCGGCTTCAGCCTGTGCATCTCATCAATAAAAAGGATATCTCCATTTTCTAGGCTATTAAGCACACTTACAAGCTCGCTTGGCTTGGAAAGGGCATATCAAGTGATGATTTTGATCTGTGTTCCTAGTTGCTTGGAAATTATGCTCGCCATGGTTGTTTTTCAGAAACCACTCGGTCAAGAAAACAAAATATGTCAAAGCTGACCTTGTCTCTTTTGAGCACTATCTATAGCGGTAGCAAGGACAGATTTTATCGGTTCTTGTCCTACAAACTGAGAAAAACTCGCAGGTCTCTGGCTCAGCAAAGCAGAAGTATCGGTCTGAAGTGAAATTTTTTTTATTTCCATACTTTTTTTGACAAATAAATCATCAAGCCTACTATGCGGATTTTGTGGAGAATTGCAAGAGGAGTTCAGCTTTTTTTGAAATTTTAAAAGCTCAAAAAATTACTCAGCTTCAAAAAGGAAGCCCCAGTGATCAGAACCTTCAAAATGAATTCTCCTGAGTGCATGTACCTTTACACTCGGACTCACAAAAAGATGATCAATATGACTTCGTAAGAACGGAAGCTTTGCAAACGATTTTTGAAGCCAATCTGGAAGAAAATCAAAATCCTGATGAACGGCAAGCATTTCAGATAAGCTCCAAGTAAAAAGCAGAGAAAAACTTCTCGTAAGATTCTCCATTTTTCCAGAAAGCCCAGAAGCAAATTGCTGATAATAAACGGATCGAGGACTTACATTAAAATCTCAAAGCATAATAATTTTTGCATCCTGTGGTCTCTGAGGAGAATGAAGTGTCAAAAACTCATTTTTTAGCTGTTGAAGTTGGCGATTTCTTTTGTGGAAAAAAGAAGAGGATACTGGTGAAGAAGTATGCAACTCATAAAAATAATAAGGTTGTCCCTCTTTTTCGACCTTAAAATAGCCATATCTCCGACTTCATTGCTCAAAATCATCTGCAAGATTGCTAATCGGATATTTACTAAAAACAACGCTTCCTACAAGGATTTTTGATCGAGTTGTCATATTCATATAAGGATAATGCTCATCAAAAAAGCTTTCTAGCTCTTGCTTATGAAAATCACTAAATTCAACGAACATCACCAGATCTGGATCTTCAGTCAGAATTTTTTCTTTGATTTGCTCAATATTGGGATTATCTTTGTAAAGATTAGAAAAAAGAATTCTGATCGGAGCTTTCAATTCCTCGCGATGCAGAAAAGGTTGCTGATAAAAATGCAAAAGCGGCTGAACAAAGAGAAGAAAAACTATTGCAAATCCTCAAACAAAAAAAGGAGAAAGCTTGGATCTTAGGCTTAACTTTACTCAAGCACTATGAAGCCTTTTCCAGAGCAAAAAAAGCCAATATCATAAGAACAAAAAAAGCAAAGCTCCCCAATAGGGTAAAAAACTGATTGCCAATTCTCAAAAATAACTTGCCTTTCCAAACTGAAGCAAGCCCATTCCAAGCAAGATAATACTACTAAGGAAAATCATCATAACGACACAAAAGTAAATCTGATCCTACTATATGGATTTGATCAAAAAAAACAATCACTAGAAAAAAACCTCCTCTACACTCCCACAAAAAATATGAAAAATAAGAAACGCTTGCAATTTTTTAGGCAAAACCTACAATAAAGTTCAGATTTTTACTCTTTTTGAAAGCTGATTATGGCAGTTGATATCAAGGCAATCGCGAAAAAACGACAAAAAAAGCGAACGGAAGCTGGAATTTATAAGACAAAAGAATGAGGGGGAAAGCCAAAATTCTATATTCTTGATATGTTCCCCTATCCAAGTGGGGCGGGACTCCATGTCGGACATCCGAAAGGTTATGTCGCATCTGATACCATTGCAAGAAAAAAGATGCTTGAGGGCTATAATGTTCTGCATCCGATGGGATTTGATACCTTTGGACTAGGAACGGAACTCTATGCGATTGAACATAAAATGAAACCGCAGGTAGTTTCTGAAAAAAATATTCAGACCTATATTCAGCAGTTGGAAGATATTGGTTTTACCTATGACCGAGAGAGAAGCTTCAGCACCGCAGATCCCAAGTATTTTAAGTGGACGCAGGCGATTTTTCTAAAGTTTTATAATCATTATTATGATGAAAAGACACAAAAAGCAAGACCTATTTCAGAACTTGAAGCAGAACTCAGAAAAACAGAAAAATCTGAATCAGAAATCAGGTTTATCCTTGATAACGAAAGGCTTGCATATCTAGATTATAAGCCAATCAACCGATGTCCGCATTGTAAAACAGGACTAGCAAATGAAGACCTAGAAGATGGTAAATGCGAAAGATGCGGAAGCGAAGTAGAGCAAAAACCAATGAGACAGCGAGTTTTAAGGATTACGAAATATGCACAGAGATTGCTTGATGGTCTTGATAATTTGGAGCGAGAGGAATCTATGAAAGAACTGGAGAGGAATTGGATCGGGAAATCTGAAGGTTCTCAGTTCAAAATGAGAGTGAAAATGCCAGAGAATAAAGCAGAGAATATCAGAGAATGTCAGGAAGTACCAGAAAATGAGTCAGAAAATGCCAGAGAGCAACACAAGGATGGAGAAAATTTTACTGATGGAACCTATGAAATCATTGGTTGTGCGATGGATGTTCATAAACAGCTTGGTCCTGGGCTTCAAGAGAAAATCTATCATACAGCCTTGCTAAAACAATTAGCAAAAAAAGGATTTAAAGTAGAATCTGAAAAAAATGTAAGCTATAAAGTTGATAATGAAATAGTGTGATACGGAAAAGTAGATCTTGTAGTAAACGATACGATTGCACTTGAATTAAAATCAAGAAAAATAATTGAGGGAGATTTTTATAAACAATTGAGAGCTTATATCAACCATTCTAACACGATTCAAACTTGATTATTACTTAATTTTTATAATGGAAAGCTAGAGTATAAAAGATTAGAAAAGGACTATATTTCAAAGAATCAAGCAACTACTCATACAACAACTACGCTTAATAAGTCTGAAGAGAACACAAAATCTTCAGACAAGATTCTCTGAAATTCTCAGAACCATTCTCAGGAATTCTTCGAAGTTTATACCACAAGACTTGATACCGTTTTTGGAATGTCGTTTGTCGTAATGGCTCCAGAGCACCCTTTGGTAGAAAAAGTCACCACTCCAGAGCAGCTAGAAACCGTAAAAGCATATCAAGAACAAGCAAAACACAAAACTCAGCTGGAAAGAACCGAACTTCAAAAAGAAAAAACCTGAGTTTTCACAGGAGCTTATGCGATCAATCCATTTAATAACCAGGAAGTACCAATTTATATCGGAGATTATGTGCTTGCTAACTATGGAACTGGAGTAGTAATGGCAGTACCAGCACATGATGAGAGGGATTTTGAGTTTGCAAAGAAGTATGGGTTGCCGATTACGCAAAGTATTGCTCCAATATATTATGGCAAAAATGAACATGCTGTAAAATCAGGCGTAGAAATAGTAAATAGAAAAGTTATTGATTGTATTATAGAAAATACCAAAGGAGAATTTTTATTAGAGATTGAACAAAATCCTTATAATTGTCACTTTGTAGGAGGAGGTATTGAAGATGGTGATTCTGAAATTCAAACAGTATTCAAAGAAATTAAAGAAGAAACTGGTTATACCGATATTAAGATCGCTAATCCTATTCCATGAACTTTTGCATCAGCAGAAGCTTTTAGACATACTAAACAAAAAAACCAAAAAACTCTTGGTCAGTGTTTTTATGTAAAACTTAATGAAGAAATTCAGATTTTTTCTGAAGAGTTGAAACAAGGAAAACATAGTCTTGAATGGGTAAAAAAGGAGGAAGTTGCTGATCGTATTTTGTGGGAACATCATAGCGATATGCGAAAAATCTTTCTTACAGGACAACAATGTTATCCAGAAAAAGGAGTTCTTGTAAATTCTTGAGAATTCTCAGGTCTAAAATCTGATGAAGCGATTACGAAAATGCAGAAACGACTTGAAGAAAGAGGACTTGGTGGAAAGAAAACGAACTTCAAGATTCAGGATTGGGTTTTTTCTAGGCAGAGATATTGGGGAGAGCCATTTCCTGTGGTTTTCTGCGAAGAACACGGAGTTGTTCCGCTTCAAGAGTCAGATTTACCTTTACTTTTGCCTGATATAGAGAACTACGAACCGACAGGAACCGAAGAAGGACCGCTTGCAGAGGTGAAAGAGCGAATTGAAACCACTTGTCCGATCTGCGGAAAACCTGCCAAAAGGGAATCTAACACGATGCCGGGTTGGGCGGGATCAAGCCGATATTGGCTCAGATATATGGATCCTCATAACGAAGAACTGATGTTTTCACAAGATAAAGAGCAATATTGGAAAAGTGTTGATATCTATGTCGGCGGGGCAGAACATGTGACAAGACATATGATTTACGCGAGATTTTGGCAGAATTTTCTCTATGATTTAGGTTTAGTCAGTGAAAAAGAACCTTTCAAAAAATACCAAAAAGTCTGACTCATTATGGCGGAAGATGGTCGTAAAATGTCTAAAAGACGAGGAAATGTCGTAAATCCTGATGATATTATCGCTGAATATGGGGCAGATGTCTTCAGAACCTATGAAATGTTTATGGGACCTTTTGATCAGTATATCGCTTGGAATACCAGTGGAATTAAAGGGGTGAAGAAATTCCTTGATAAAGTGATTGCTCTCTCAGAAAAAGTAGACGAAAAGCTTGAAACCGAGGATAAAAAACTCAATGCACTTCTGCATCAAAGTATCAAAAAGCTGACTTCTGAAATTGATGACTTCAAATTTAATACCGCGATTGCTCAATTGATGATCTTGGTAAATGGTTTGAGTGAAGCAGAACAGATCACCAAAGCTACTTTTGAACAGCTAGTGATTTTGCTTGCTCCGTTTGCACCGCACCTCGCGGAAGAGTTCTGGAGCCTTCTCGGAAATCAGTTTTCAATCTTTACGACAGGCAAATGGCCACAGTATGATGAAAAGATGCTTGTCAGCTCAGAAATCACGCTTGCCGTGCAGTTTAATGGGAAGATGAGAGGAACTTTACAAGTTGCTGCTGATGCTAATCAAGAAGAGGTTTTGGAGCTTATCAAAAAAGATGAAAAGCTGAATGCTCATCTCGTTTGAGCACCAAAGAAAATTATTTTCGTCCAAGGAAAAATTATCAATATTATTGTATAAGCGTGTTTTTGACTATTACCGCACACTATGAAAAAAAACGAAAAATCTGATTTCATTCTCGTGATCTCCTGAGGAGGCTCAAAAGGAATGTATGCCTGCGGAATCTTAAAAGCAATAGAGGAAACTGGCTTAAAATCAAACATCAAAGCGATTTATGGCGTGAGTGCAGGTGCTTTAACTGGTGCTTATTGGCTGAGTGGTCGGAATGCAACCGCGATTATGGAAAATTACCTCAAAAGCGAGCTCTTTAGCCTCAAAAATATCGCACTTCCTCCAACGAAAAGCCTCCTTAAATCTTCTGTCGTAGAAAAACTTTTAAAAGCTGATCTGAAGAAGACCTTTGAACAGCTAGAAAAACCACTTATCGTCGGGACAACCGACCTCCGAAAGGGAAAATCAGTTTTTTTTGCATCTTGAGAGTTGCTCCCTCCTGTGATGTGAAGTATGGCGGTTCCTGGGATTTTCGCTCCTGTGGAATACGAGAAGCATCTCCTCGTAGATGGTGGCGTGACAAATAATTTTCCGATTGATTATGCGAGGAAGCAGCACCCAAAAGCCAAAATGATCGGCATTCTCCTCGGTAAATTCAAGACCAATCAAAAGGTCAACAATCTGATGGACACGCTGATGGTTTCGTATGAAATCCTTTTGAGAGGGCGCCTCAATCCGACTTTGAACGAAGCCGATCTTCTTTTTTATAGGAATTTTTCAATGGGAACTTTTGAAAATAGTGAAAAAAAACTGATCCAACTCTTTGATCAAGGCTATCAAGATGGAATAGCAACTTTTAAAACGCTTAAAAACTAATGTTCAACTTTAAATTTCCTTTTTTACAAAAGAAAAAGGCTGATCGCTTTGTGCTGGTGATTTCAGGAGGTGGAATGAGAGGATTTTACGGTCTTGGAATCCTGAAAGCCCTTGAAGAGCTCGGTTACAAAGACAATATTGAAGCGATTTATGGCGTGAGTGCAGGTGCTTTATTGGCGAGCTACCGATCTGCTGGCTATACTGCCGATGAAATTCTCACGCGTTTTCTTAATTCAGAATTTATGTCGCTTTCCAAAAATCTGAACTTAATCCCAAAGCACGCCCTCCTCAAAAACACCCTCCTCAAAAAACAGATAGAAAGCGACTTGCCATTAACTTTTGAGGAATTAAAGATTCCTATTTTCGTAGGCTGCTCCGCAATCGCTAATGGTCAAAATCTCCTCATCTCAAAAGGGGAACTTTCTTCTGCACTTCTTGGGACGATTGCGATTCCTGGGGTTTTTCCTGCCGTGCAAAGAGAAGATGAACTGCTTATTGATGGTGGAGCTACGAATAATTTCCCGACAGAACTCGCTAGAAAGCAATTTCCAGACCATAAAATTATTTGAATCTCGCTCAACAAATATCGTAGCAACCCAAAGATCAGAAACCTTTTGGACAATCTGATGATTTCTTTTGAAATGATGCTGAGGAAAGATATTGAGGCTAAAGGGACATTGGCAGATATTTTTTTCTGTAGAAGCCTAGAAACCCCAGTCCTCGAGTTCAACACCAAAAAACTCAAGAAACTCTTTCTACTTGGCTATGAGGATGGAAAAGGACAACTCGAAAAACAGCATAAATAAGCTTAAATAAAGAAGTCGGAAGCTCCGCTTACTTTGCAGAAAAAAAGCACTTGTATTTCCCAAGCAAAAACCTATACTTCTTGCCGTTGAACTTTTTATTTTTTGTTTAACAAGACAATGAAAAAACAATTAGGATTGGTTGCCCTTAGCGCTGTGGTAGCCGTATCAGCAGTAGTATCTGCAAACACAGGAGATGTAGCAACAACAGAAGTTGCAACTGGTGCTGTGAATACCGGAGTAGTAGCTACAGGAAGCGTTGCTACGGGTACTGTAATGACTGGTGAAGTAGCTACAGGAAGCGTTGCTACGGGTGCCGTAATGACTGGTGAAGTAGCTACAGGAAACGTTGCTACTGGTGCTGTAGTTGATACTGGAGCAAAAGTGAAAGTCATCCACGATCTTCTTGATGGACACTTCAAGAAACACAACAAAAAAGCTGATGAAAAGAAAGCCCTTATCACGACTCTTGTAAAAACTTTAAAAGATGCAGCTACCAAACTTGGAAAATCATTTGAACATCTAAAAGCTGACTATGATTTCGTAATTTCAACTCTTGAAAGTTATAAAATCTAAATCTTACTTGTAAAAGAGCTGACCGACTAAAAAGGATCAGCTTTTTTCTTTTTTTTACTATCTTTAGAGCTCGGGAAAAAGCTTTTTGAGCTGAGAAAGAATCGTTTGAGGATAGCAAAAAGCGTTAATTTCCGCATGATTAAAATCCGTCCTTCTACTATGAAGAGTAGCAACCAAATGATCGTTAATCGTTAGTGTGTGGAAGCGATCATCAAGGAAGGGGTCAGCATCATGCTTTTTTGCTTCTGTCCCTATGTTGAAAGTTTTCCATTCTGCGATAAACAGGAGCTTTTGTTTCTGTTCTGGACTCAGGAGATCACGGATCCACTGAGAAATTTTTTCGTGAAGATGACTCATCATCCCTCCTTCTCGGTGAATGGAATCTTCTTCTGCATCTATGGGAAGGCGAGCTGATCGTGCGATCATTTCAGGAGTTTTCACTTTTACATATTGATCTAAGCAAGCACAGTCCTCATAAAGTTTTTGTGTGTCTTCAATATTAAGTGTCTCAGAAAGCGCTTCTTGTGCAGCAACTCCCTTTCCATTTCAAAGAGTTTTTGCTCACCTTTGTCAATACGTTTTTCTAAACCGGACATTGCGAAATACAAGATAAAGTGCTAGCTTATGCAGCAAATGCAGTTAAATGCTCAGGAGGAGCGATCAAAAGGCATTTTTCATGCTCTACACTGAGCTCATGTTCCTCACAGTAGGCTAGCACTTCATCATTAAAAGTCTCTGGTTGAAACCAGACTTTTTTGATGTTTAGAGCCACAACTTGAGGGAGAATCTGCAAAGTCAGTTTTGGATTGACCATAAAAATCACGACTTCCGGCTTTTCAGAAATTGCTGCTAAAGAGGGGAAACACACAACTTCTCAAATTTTCGTACAATTGGGGTTTACAGGAGCAACCTGAAATCCTGCTTCTTGCAAGCGAAAAAAGAGTTTTTGAGAAAGAGAAGGTTTTTCTGAAGCACCAATAAGAGCAACATGAAGCATGAAAAGAGGATAATAACGAGTAAAAATTGACAAAATAGGCTGTTGAGAGTATAATAAGATATCTTTTTAGATTTTAAGCTTAAGAGAATGATTACAATGTATGTTTCAAAGATTATTGAGAACCCTTATGCGATGACGGCATTTGGAACTATGCTTGAAACCGTTTACTGGAAAGCCTTTTTTGGAGTTCTTATTATTATGGTAGGGATATTCCTCGCTATAATGAGCTATTTTTTAATCAAAAAGGTTGGCACAAACCAAAAGAAGAAAAAGTTGACAGCTACGGATATTCGCACGGCTTTTTCCTTGACTTATGAAAAGAGTAAAAAACAATTCTTAAAACTTCACTATTTACTTATCTGAGCTTTTCTCCAATTAACGAAACGAAAGCTGATTGAAATTCTCTTTTTACTTATCGGATCTCGAGGAATTCAAGAAGGGCTCTCTCCTCAAAGAATAAGTGATCCAGAAATGAATCTTTTACTTGGGAAACGGTCATTTTTTACCCTTTTGATCTTTATGGTTCCTCCTTACTTGATCAGTTTTTGCTTTGGGAATAAGTTTGTTCGCAATCTCGGAATTCTGATCTATATCTTAGGAATCTGATTTTTATTCTTTGGTTTCTTCCTTGATCTTGGACTGTTTGTCGTTTAGGAAAGCGAATAGCAATGAAGACCTCTTTTTAGAGGTTTTTTTATACTCCAATAATCTTATCAATCAAACCATAGTTCAAAGCATCTTCTGGGCTCATTCGCTTATTCCTCTCCATATCAGCGAGCGCTTGATCATAGCCTTTCCCTGAATGCTTTGCGATGATTTCAGTCAGCATTTTTTTGACTTTTAACATTTCTTCGGCTTCAATCTGAATATCGGTCGCCTGCCCAGAAATTCCACCACCAGAAATCAACGGCTGATGAATCATAATCCTAGAATGAGGCAAAGCAAACCTCTTCCCTTTCGTCCCTCCAGCAAGCAAGAGTGAACCCATAGAAGCTGCCAATCCCGTACAAATCGTCTGCACATCGCATTTGAGGATCTGCATCGTATCATAAATCGCGAGTCCTGAATAGACTTCTCCTCCAGGGGTATTGATATACATAATAATATCTTTGTCAGGATCTTTCTTCTCAAGATAGAGCATCTGAGCGACAATCGTATTGACCATAGCACTATGCACCTGCTCTCCGACAAAAATAATTCTATCTTCAAGGAGTCTAGAGTAAATATCATAAGCTCTTTCTCCATTTTTCGTTTTTTCAAGGACGGTAGGAATAAGGGTCATTAGTTCACTTTCAAAAAAGAATAAAATGCTGATGTATTTCTAAGGTTTTAGCCTTTGATTGCAACTTAAAAATATAAAACTGAAAATATAAGGAACATGAGGAGAAAAATCAGACTTTTTTAATTTGATTGGAGTTTTTCAAAGAGGAAGTGCATCACACTTGAAAAATCTCTACTATCAATCTTAATCCCAAACGGCACATCCTTAAAAATAATCAAATACACCACCTCTCCTACGATAAAAATGTTCATGGTAGAATTTCCTGCGGGGAGCTCGCTCAGATTTTGAATATTGGTCGTTTTGGAAATCTGCTCCATGATCATTACTCCATTCCCAAGGTAAGCCTCAACCATTACCTTCTGCTTTTGTAGCTTTGCAAAAATGTTTTCATAATAATCTTTGAGCTTTTTGCCCACAGAAATCTGAGCATCAAAGGTGTTGGTAGCAAAAAATTTAATCACTAAATACTGATGCTTGATCGTGGTATCATAGATATCGTTAAAGAGGTTTCTAATCCCATCTTCTCCATCAAAAAGGCTAATTTTTGGGATATAAGCATATTTATTGCTATCATACTGAGCAAGCTCGGCTTCAATAAGCCCAAAATTATCTTCCAAATGCTGGAGCTCCTCTTTTTTGGCAAGCATATATTTTTTGAGCAAACGGATTTCTGGCACAAAAAAATGCGTCACTCCTCTGACTTTGGTTTCCACAACAAGCCCTTCTTGAGTCAGCTTTAAAAGACTTTTGTAGACAGAAGTCCTCTCCATATGCAGGTAACTAGCAATACTTGAAGCAGGCTTAGTTCCTAATTTATAGAGTGCAAGGAAAATCTCAGCTTCTTTGTCACTAAAACCGAGTTGGGTAAAAAAACGACGAAAATCCATAGGAGAAGCAGGAAAAATAAAACTGACTTTGTTGTGATTTTTTCAGCACACTTTATAATAGTTATTTCATTGATATTGTCAAGGAAAAGCATATATTCCTAGTGTTATTTTGTTCCTCACTCTTCACATTTATTCTTAACCCTCAAAACCATGCACTACACCTCAAAAGAAGTTTATGAGTATATCTCAAAACAAACGAACGATCCGATTGTAGAATGGAAAACGTGTGAAGTTTCTGGAGCTCAATTTCCAATCTATCAGTCAGATTTGGAGTTTTATGATAAAGTGAGTCCCGTTCTTCAAGGAGTAAAATATCAGATTCCAGCTCCAAAACTTTGTCCTGAAGAGAGAGAAAGAAGGAGAATGAGCTTTGTTAACCTCAGAAAACTGTATCGTAGAACTTGTGATGCTAGTGGGAAAGTGATTATTTCTATTTATAGTCCAGAGAAGGTATATACCGTATATGAACAAACTATCCGACATGGAGAAGGGCGAAATCCTCTGAAATATGGACAAAAATGGAATGGAGAAGAGAGTTTTTTTGAGCTTTTTGATCAGCTTTTGCATCAGGTTCCACTTGCGAGTTTAACAAATATCGGATCAGAAAATGCTGAATATTGTGCGATGGGAAGCAACAACAAAAACTGTTATCTTATCGTAGGTTGTAATTCAGAAAACTGTTATTATGGAATGTATACCAATCATTCTTCCTCATGTATGGATTATTTTTTCTCAATAGAGAATCAAGAATGCTACGAAATCATTGATGCGAAAGGATGTTATAAAGTTTTCTATAGCCAAGAAGTCCGTAACTGTAGTGAAAGTGCATTCTTGTATAACTGTGAAGGCTGTCAGCATTGTTTTTGCTGTGTTAATCTCAAAAATCAAAGCTACTGCATTTTCAATAAACAAGTTTCCAAGGAAGAATATTTTGCATACTGGAAAGAAAAGTTTTTGAATCCTAATCGTGATTTGGAAAGGCTTCAAGCTGAGTTTGATGGGTTTAAGAGTCAATTCCCGCTCCCAACAGACAAAATCACACAAAGCGAACAAAGCTTTGGCATCAATCTAAGTCATGCTCATCAGTCAGCCTTTATTTTTGATGCTGATGGAGGAGATGAAGGAATTCTCAACTCAAAATATAGTAGTTTGAGCACTTCCATGCATCACTGCTATGACCTCACTGATAGTGGAAATGCGAGCTCATGGTGCTATGAAGGTATGACGGTCAGTGGACATAAAAATTTGTTTTGTATCAATGTCATCGCTTGTTCGGAGGTTTATTATTCTCATTCTTGTCAAAACTGTTCGCATCTGTTTGGGTGCGTTGGACTTAAGCATAAGCAGTATTGTATTTTCAATGTCCAGTATTCAAAAGAAGAATATGAAGAGGTTCTTGCCAAGCTGATTGCCCACATGCAAAAAACCTGAGAACGAGGTCAGTTTTTCCCTGCACAGATCTCACCATTTGGTTATAATGAAACGATGGCAATGGAGTTTTTCCCTCTTTCTAAAGAACAAGCTACAAAAAGATGATACCAGCGAATGGATGAAGACTATCCAATCAATATTCCTACAAATGCACAAACATTAAACGCAAAAGACCTTCCTGAAAATATTGACGAAGTAAGTGATGATATCTTAAATAAAGTCATTCTTTGTGAAACAACATGAAGACCCTTTAGAATTATAAAAGCTGAACTAGACTTTTATCGCAAACATAATATAGCCCTTCCTCATAAGCACCCAGATATAAGACATATTGAACGCATCAATTTGAGAGATCCAAGGAAATTATTTCA
Source organism: bacterium (assembly GCA_041831495.1). GTDB lineage: Bacteria > Patescibacteriota > Gracilibacteria > Absconditabacterales > Absconditicoccaceae > HOT-345. The sequence goes on from JBHAST010000037.1 coordinate 38,931, forward strand.
TAGACAGTGTAATAAATGCGGGAAAGCGATTAATACAAGCTATGCTCCAGAAAGACCAGAAGTAGTCTATTGTGAATCTTGTTATCAAAAAGAGATAGGATAATTGATAAGCAAAAAATAAGCTCTTAAAATTTATCTTTAACCCACAAAACCCATGCACTACACCCCAAAAGAAGTCTACGAATATGTAGCACAACAGACCAAGGATCCAATCGTGGAATGGAAAACTTGTGAAGTTTCTGGAGCTCAATTCCCCATCTATCAGTCAGATTTGGAATTTTATGATAGAATCTCTCCAGTGATCAACTGAGTAAAGTACTCAATTCCGACACCTAGACTTTGTCCTGAAGAGAGGGCAAGGAGAAGATTGATGTTTAGAAATGAAGGAAATCTTTATCGTAGAAGATGTAATGCAAGTGGGCGAATTATTATTTCTGTTTTTTCCCCTGAAAAGGAGGGTAAAGTGTATGATCAATCTATTCGACTCTGAGATGCATGGGATGCTATGAACTATGGAAGAGAGTTTAATTTTTCCTTATCTTTTACTGAACAAATGAGAAATCTATTTTTGGATGTTCCTAAAAGATCACGTTCTACACTTGATAATAATGTTAATTCTGAATTTGTGAATTGGCTATGATATAGTAAAGATTGTTATTTAAGCAGTACAGGAAGTAAAAACGATAATTGCTATTATTGTACTATAGTTAACAGTAGTGAATATGCTTGTGATTGTTTAGAGATAGAAGAATGCTCTCATTGTTATGAATGCGTAAGTACTGATAAATCTTTTAAAGTGTTTTTTTCTTTTAATTGCCTAAATTGTAATAACTGTTATTATTGTCAAGACTGTGAAAATTGT
>JBHAST010000038.1:0-41306 GCA_041831495.1 bacterium
AATCCTTCGCCTAAGAATAAACCTCTCCTATAGCGCCCCTCAAGGGGCGTTTTTGTAAATCCCCCTTGCCATCCCTGCCTACTGGCAGACAGGCTTAAAAAAATGGGGACTTCTTAGCTCCGTGGGTTTACGAGGCAGAGGGTTTTTTCTTTTTTCAAATCCCCTGCCTACCCTGCCTACTGGCAGACAGGCTTTCTGCACACGCACTCTGCCCCCTACACTCTAAACATCCCTCATTGTAAACTATTTAATTGCATTTTCCTTGACAAATAAAAGAAAAATGCTACAATTGAGATACTTTTATTTTTCTTATCATAAGAAAATGAAACAACTCGACCACGCTTCAGAACACAGCAGAGAAACTAACTCCCTTTCTAATTTCAAATCTGAATTAGCGAAACTTTGAGCAACGGTGGCTCTTAGCACAGCTCTTCTCGTTGGGAACCCAACTCCTACCCAAGCACAAACTCCAGAGAAAAAGCCAGTTCAAACCGAACAAGTTGAAAAGCAAAAAGCTCCTGATATGATAAAATTTGCTAAAGATAATTTCTCTAAATATTTTACAGCAGAAGAAAAACAATATTTTGAGCATATTTTCCATATTATTTCTAGAGTTGAACAGCATATTCAAGAAATAGCTAATCTTTATCTTAAAAAACATGGAGAACAATTTGAAAACGAAAAAGATAAAATGACTTTTATTCTGATGACTTTAGAGCTGATTAACGGAGAAACACAATTTACAGAAGCCCACGAGATTCAAGATGACCTAGATCGGAGAGTAGTAGCAGCAAATGATGTCGTGCAAGATATGACCAAACATTTTAAAGAAGAAAATGCTAGAGCTAAAGAAGAAAATGCTAGAGCTAAAGAAGAAAATGCTAGAGCTAAAGAAGAAAATGCTAAAGCTAAAGAAAATTTGAGAAAATCAGAAGAGGAACTAAAAAGTGCTAAAGAAAAACGAGCAGAAACAAAAATAAATTTAGAGAAAATCAAAGCAAAAAATAAAATAACAAAAGAAAAACTAAAGGAAGCCCTCCAAGGACTAGAAAGAGTTTTATCTGAAGTTTCACCTGAAGTTGTCAAAAGTAATAAACAAGCACAAGAAGTAGTTCGTTACTACGAAACTTTTTGTAAAGAAAATGGGTATACTCCAACCGAACATGCCAAAAAACTTATAGCACTTCTCCCTAAAAAATAGAATTTTATCCTTCTCCAATTATGCCTACGGAAAAGATCCAAGATAGTCTTCAAACTTCCAAGCAAGAAAAAGCAACTCTTTCATCTTTTCAACTGATTGAAAAAAACTTACCAAAGATTTTACCACAAACTTCACCTGAAGAGCTACAAACTCTTTTAAAGATCATAAAAGAAAAACTTCCTAAAGGAAGTAATCAAAAAGATTTTTTAATTAATTTAAAATCTGTTGGAGAAAAGGATTTTGAAAATATCAAACAAAAGCTTCTAATTCTTATAGAACAAGAAGAGCAAAAAGTCTTGGAGCAAGAAGATATTGCTAGGGGGCAACCAGTTTTACAATGATTTAGAACAATAACTCAAGATACTGAAACTACTTCTCAAGATACTGAAACTACTTCTCAAGATACTGAAACTACTTCTCAAGATACTGAAACTACTTCTCAACAGGAACAAGCCAACTCTCAAAAAACCTATGAAATCAAACAAAAGGATTGAAAAGATCAAATACAAATAGATTCTTTAGAACAAAAAGATGCTAAAGAAATACAAGCAATTGAAGATATTCTAGAACAAACCAAAAAACTTCAGAATCTCCTCAATCCGAACTATACCAATCATACTCCTGAACAGCTTCAAAACCAAATCAATACCATTTCTCCTCAAGTCAAATCCAAACTTGAGAATGCCAACATCAAACTTGAAGATTACGCCTCTTTCCTCCTTTCTAGAGAAAAAATCGGAAATAATACCTCCGAACCTCAAAATGAAGCCTTTCTCAAGAGCTTGAAAAATCTAGAACACAGCCTCTGAATTCCAGAAACTTCTAAAGGAGGATTTTTTAGGGGCTTTGAACCCCAGAAAGAGACCTTTGATCAAAATCCTGATCTCGCAAAATATGCGAATGGAAGTCAGGATTTTTCTGCTTTTGAAAAGCTGGACTATTTCCCGGAAATGATGCCTTTTGAAGAAGAAAAAAAGCTGATCCAAACTTTCGGTTCTCCTGCTCTCAGAGAATTTTTTCAAAAGGTCGCTCCCCTCCTCACGAAAGATCAACATCTCCTATCAGAAATCGAAAAACAAGCACTTGAAAACTACCAAAATCAACTCAAACAGCTCAAATATCAGCTGGAAAGCAAGGCGAAGAACTTTATGAAAGCAAGTGCAACCAACGCTCCGATCAGTGCGATACTCAAGTATCTTGATAGTGAAAGCCTTGGAGGTCAGACTTTAACTGATCTTTTAGAAAAACCAAAAAGCTGATCTTTTGCCCAGATTCACCAAGAGGGCAAGGATCAAGTCTTGCATTTTCAGGGAACGATTGATGGGAATCCGCTTACCTTCTACTATAACCTGAGCGATCCAAATGCGACCTTGGAATGCGATGATTGCCTCTATCAAGACCCGGTTTCCAAAACTTTCACGCTCGGCAAAAGCTCTGGAGCGAGAACTAAGCTCAATATTCAGATGCCGACGACCGAGCAATTAGCCTCTAATCTCAGCAAAACCTGTTCTCCAGAGAAGTTTCAGGAGCTTCTCAAGAACTCCTCTACTCCAGCCGAATATCAGCAGCAACTTTCTCAGCTCATTAGCTGAACCGTGGAAAAGAGCTTCTCTGATGAAAAGCTGATCAAATCGCGTCTTGCCAGACATACAGAAAAAAATCTGACTATTCAGACCTTGAATTCCTCTTTGATCCCAGATGAAATCATGAATCAGCTCACCACAGGCAAACAGCTCAACGAAAATCCTGATACCAAAAGGCTTTTTAAGCTCCTTGACTGCACAAGCGAATCTAGCACCAGTTCAGCATTGCAATCTTTTAGAAGTAGCCTCAAAAAGCGAGATGCCCTGATTCAAACTCCTGATAAAATTCAGAAGATTCAAGACCCCGTGCTTCGTTCTTGCCTAGAAAAATGTGCAGATGCAAAAATCAAGAAATCTGACTTCCCCGCACGAAATGAAGCCTTACTTCAGTTTTTTAATCTTTTCACCAAGCAGGAAATCTGAGCCGAAGCGACTAATACCGACGATCCGAACTATGTCTTGAATCTAGATGATTTTAATCGTTTCGTGGATCAGCTTGAGAAACCAGAAAAATTGATCACGGACGATCAGCAGCTCCAACATTTCTCGCCTGCTTTCCAAGAGAAGTATGAAGTGCAAACGAGCGGTTCCCTTGCTTCATTGGAAGAGGAAATGGAAGAAAGCTTTGAGTTCGCTTATGCGTAGTTTTAAAAAAAATTAAATAGCTTTTTTAACCTCAAATCCTTAAAAAAATAAAAAAACAGGGACTCGCAGTAAACTTACTCATTGTAAGAAATCAGAAAATTTTGCTCGTTAAACGTTCCGAGTTTGAAAAAGATTTTCGTAGTCTCAACTAAAATTTTCAGGCTTTCTGAGCCTGATTTATATGATAGCAAAACTTCTACTAATTAGCACAGGGTAAGAAACATCTATTCTCTTCTCTCAGCATAACTAGCCAAGAATATGTAATAATTCATTATACTTGATTATTCTTTCTCTAGCAGGAGCTCCTGCCTTCAAATAGTCGGACCCTAATCCAACAGCGATATGGGAAATAATATTACTATCAGTTTCCCCACTTCTTTGAGAAACAATAGTTTTTATTCCATTTTTTTGACAAAAATCATAAGATTGTATAAACTCAGAAAAAGAACCTGCTTGATTTATCTTTAGAATACAAGCATTGAAAAGTCCAAGGAAAGTTTCAATATTTTTCTTTTTTGTTATTGTTAAATCATCTGCAACAATTAATACTTTATCTCATAAAAGATCATAGAGCTTCCTTCGTCACTCTAGATCGTTTTCATTGAATGGATCTTCTAAATAGACAATAGATGGATAAGATTTAATTAAGTTGACATAATATAAAACCATTTGTTCAGACGTATAAATTTTACCATCTACTTTATAGAAAAACACATCGCCATTTTGATATGAAAAACTATTAGCAGCCACATCAATTGCAACTCAACATAATCATTTATGCCTCCTGTTAATAGATTGAATCATCAAATCAATAGCTTCTTTGTTATCAGAAAGAGAGGGAGCAAATCCTCACTCCCTTCCAATATATAAATCCTGTCTTAGATTATTTACAATATTAGCTCATAGATCAAGATATACCTCAGACAATATTTTTATATTTTCTTGAATGGAGTCCCCTGAAGGAATAATCATAAACTCACAAAACGCAAGTTGGTTATTCGCATGTTTTCAACCATTCAAAATGTTAGATATAACTTTAGGAGAAGATACTTCTTTTTTATAAAAGCTAGAAAGATACTGAAAAAGCTCATCAGACTTATATCAAGCACAGTGATTTAAAAGTTTCAAATAAGCTAAAGAAAATGCGGTACTAATTTGGGAAGAACTAACACTGACTACTTGCGCATCAAACTCCAGCTGTGACAAGCCCTTGAAGTTTGGCAATCTTTGTAGACTGAAAAATGCAGGCTCTGATTGAGTTTCTTTGAATCCTAATGTTTTCCCAACTGGAGAACTTTCATAAAATTTTTCATTGTCATAACAAATTACCGCCTCATGGGTTAATTCTCAACTAGAAAGAAGTACTTCTCTTACAAACATATCATTATACATTCTCTGCTTCATAATTATTGTAATTCCCAAGTAATAATATCTCAAATCTTTGCATTAATTTCTTTATAGCCATCTTTATTCCTTACAGATCACAACTCAGGAAAAGCTAGAGAACTTCATGCATAAAGAGACCGTTGTTTATCATCTAAGCTCATCATACGATTAGCGAATACTGCATCAAGAATATATTCTCAATTCTTGTATATTCTAAAAGATTGCCCATTTTGAGCTTGAGGAACTGTTCATTTTATTTTCATTAAACCAAAATTATCAATATGTACAATCATTCAATCAGGAATCTCCAAAGAAGTTAATTTCTCAAACAGAAAAGGGACTCAAAATTCATCAAAATCCTTCCCCGCGACCAACTTTGCTACATTTGGTGCATGTACAAATTTTCCTCAAAAGCTAATAAATCCAGGATCATGAATTTCATACAAAGAATTTACTCATAAATCCTCTATCGCCCAAGTTAAAGCTCATGTGTTTGCTCAAAAAAACAATACCTTGTTTTTAAGCTCTCAATAAATACGAGAAGATCTATTTCTTTGTGGATTTATCACAACAGAAAGAATTGTTCATGGAATAGCAACTTCTGCAATTAATCTTACCAAAAAAGAAGCATTAATTATTGAAAATTCAGAAATAGGAACTAAACTAAACTCCAAATCTGAATATCACATTTTCAGGCATTCTGACTCGATAATTAACTTCATTTCTGTATAAGCAACATCAACACAATCTGTAATAATAACAATTTTCTTTTTCATCATAGAATATTCTTTAAGAAGTAAATAACTTGGCCAAAATTTCAGACCCTATGGATCCAACCAACAATCTCTCTTTAGTTGATCATAATAATTTTTGTGTCCAATTTGTAAGTCCTCATCAAGCAATATTAACAATTTGTCCGCTTTTATTTTCTGCACAAATTGAATACCAAAGAGATGAATAATAATTAGAATTTTTATCTGAACAGACGCTAATTGCTAAATCTGGATTTATTCTTAACAGTCTTTCAATTAAGTATTGTGCAGTAAGTTCAAAACTCTCTTTTTTATTTTTGTTAGCATTTAACAAGGTAACAGTTGGATTTTTTATATTGTATTCATGAGTCTCATTTAAATTTTTTATCAATCTTAGAAAAAAAACTAAATGTTCTTCTAAATATTTTTTTTCAAAAGATTCAGAACCAGTATCCCTTCACGTAACTCAAACTGTAAAATTCCTAAAATGTGTTGTATATCAAGATTTCTTCGGTTTTTCTTGTCTGATAACTCTATGGGAAGTTGCCATTGCTATATTTTCAACACTTTTAGAGTTTTGTTTTAAACACTCAGATCTAGATTGTGCCAAATGGAGAGCCAGTGCCATAGTCGGATCTGATACAATTTCAGCATTTCTTGTCGTAGAAAAAATTCTTTTTTGATTTATATCTGCCAAGAGTTGATTAGAAGAAAAAGGGAGTAAGGGTGATAATTCAATAGATTGATATTCCTTAGGCAAAAGATCATAAGCCAATAAATCAAATTTTAAGAAAGACTTTTGATCAACTTCACACATCTTAACATATGGATTAGTTTTCAAAGAAGAGTTAATATCGCCGATTCATACTTGATCTGCTCTCCTCTCTAAAATATCCAACAAAAGAGACTGAAAGCTAGCTGGCTGTGTATTTGAAAGTTTTTCAACAACACCAGACAAACCCGTTTCTTTCTCTAAAATATTCTCTATTAAATTAGTTTCCATGAAATACTATTTAAGATATAATATCACGATTTAATTCAGATATTTCTCATTGAAGGAAATGATTTCTATCTTCAAAAGACCTAAATTTAGCATCTAATAAAGCTTCTTGATATTTCAAAAAATGACCATAAGGAACAGCAAAATCATCTTTACTGTGATAAAAAAACAATTCTCATACCTGTTCCTTTAGTTGTAATAAGCTACCCTTTCTTCTAAATCCAACTAATTTATCCGAATCCATATTTTCATCAAAAGGGGTTCCTAAAAGATGTAATTTTTTTATTTTTTTATCTATTTTATTTTCTGAAAGATATTTTACAATAAAAGCAGCTCACAAAGAGTGGCCAACCAAAATAAAATTATCATCTAGTGCATTCACAAGCTTTTCAAATAAAATACACCATTCCTCATATTGAGCATTTTGTTTATTGGGCATTTGAGGGGTGTAAACAACATATTCATCTCATAACTGAAATTGCAATTCATTCTTCCAATCTCTTTTACATACTAACCACTCTAAATGAATGTTTTTTTGTTTTAATGATTGAAGATATTCCTCATAATTGAGATGAGTATCCCCTCCATGAATCAAAAGCACTTGTTCTTTTTTTTCCATCTATCTTTGAAGTTAAAAAAGTAAAAGGCAACATTGGATACAACATATCGTATTAAATTAAAAAAGATAATCAAGTGTATTTGAAAGAAAAAAAACATAATCTTGTATTTTTACTTTTTTTCAACATAAATATACAAATTTATACCAACCAATAATACTCATGACCAACTGCATCTTCTGCGACATTATCGCTAAAAAATTACCAGCTCATCTCGTAGCTGAAAATGAATATGCCATCGCCTTTCTTCCCAAAGAAATGGAAAGTTTTGCACACACTTTGATCGTTCCAAAAAAACATTACGAGAATCTATTTGATATTCCAGAAAATGAGCTAAAAAATCTGATTACCTTTTTGCAAAATACCACTAAAATCTATCAAACTCATCTTTGAGCAACAGGAATTAATATCTTAAATGCAAATGGAAAAGATGCTCAGCAATCGGTTCCTCACCTACATTTTCATCTTATTCCTCGTTTCTCTGACGATCATTTAGATTTGCGACCAGATTTTCCTCCTTATCATGCGAAACCTGAAGAGGTACTTGAAAGAATTAGAGCAAAACAATTCATTTCCTTAGATTACACAAATCCCCTTTGGAAACAGACCATCAATTATGCTCAAAACTTTTTAATGGGGATATTTTATCTTTTTCTAAAACCCTATGAAAAAAATCTGACTCCTCTTCTTCAGTGTAATTTTGATGACCTTAGCTGGTTGCACTTGGGATCGTTCTCCTGACTGAGATCTCTGATCTGGGGATAACAAAATCATTCACAACGAACAGCAATCAGCATTCAGATTTTCCAAAATTTTTGAAACCAATGCTGATGAATTTTTAGGGTGAATAAGAGAAGTTGAGAATATTTATGATGAAATCAATGCTCCTGCTGAGATCAAGGAAATCGCCGATAAAACAGATAATTCATGATATGAGCGAGAGCATCCAGACAATCCTGAGATTGTTTTCTCTGTAAAAAAGGATTTCTGAGATGATTACTACAATATCACTACCTATGTAGATCGTTATATTTTAGAAAAAAATGGAGAACAGATTTTGGAATTACCAAGGGAGTTTATCCTCACAGAACCTCTGAAAAATTTTGTCGTAAATGAGGAGTGATGGTGGCTTTTATATCATAAAATTGATCATTATTCTGACGAAGAAGCTCAGGCAATTTTTGACCAGACTTGAGAGTACCCAGAGCAACCACGAAGAGAAACTCCAATTTTGATCCACAACGGAAAAGAAATAAGGTATAACGAGATTTTTGGACTTCATAATTTTTGAGGAAAAATCTTCTATTTTTTCAGAGAAAAAGCTGACTCTCCTCTTCAGTATTTTTATAATGGTAAGACTTACAAAACTGGATTGAAAAATGTTATTCATAATACCTGTGGTTGTAATGAGGAAGATGTGCTAGATATGAAAGCAGATGAAGAAAAAGGGAAGATGATTTTGTGGGACAGAAATGGGGAGAATTTAGAGCTTTGGTTGATGGAGGTAAAGGGAGAAAGCAAACACATCACAGAATAAAGCCTTTTCTCTCGAATTTAACTTGTTTTTTTGTCCACTATTCTTAAAGTCTTTTTCAAGAAAATCAAATAAAAGAATTTGCACCATATGATATGGGAAAAATACAGCATCAAGATTAGAAACTTATAAAATCCAACTCCCTATCAAAAATTGAAAACCTGACTATGAACTTATGGAAAAATTTATATGAGCAGTGCAGAAGCTTGTCATCAAAGATGTAGTTATTTATAATCAAGAAAGACTAGAAGCTACTAGAAAAATCATCAATAAATAAAGCTTCAGATGAGCTTGTGACAAATTATCTCGGACTGAAATTATTGGCACATGATTGAAAAAAAAATTAAAATCAAGGCTTTCTTAACAAAAAACTTTACCTCAACATGAAATATCAATGAACGAATCCAATCAAAGCATCATCCTCTATGAATGAAAAGATGGTAATTTTAAACTAGAAGTCCATCTGGAAAATGAAACCGTTTGGCTCTCTCAAAAACAAATGGCTGAATTGTTTGATGTAGAAGTTGCAACGATCAACGAACATTTGAAAAATATCTACAAATCTGAGGAACTAAGTGATGCTTCAACTATTAGGAATTTCCTAACAGTTCAAAAAGAATGAAATAGAGTGGTTTCTGCATTTTTTGATCTCGCTGAAATCAAAGCACAAGAACATCATGAAATGAAAATGAAAGACTGGATTTTTGAGTTAGATAAATTCACTACCATGTATTGAAAAGGGACTTTGGAAGATGGAGGAAATATTACTCATGATCAAGCTATAGAAAAAGCTACAAAAGAATATCGCACCTATCAAGCAAAAACGCTCTCCCCTATTGAAAAAAGCTACTTAGAAAGTATAAAAGCCATCCAAAAAATCGTAGAAAAGAAAACAAATCAGAAAAAATCTGAATTTTAGCCCAAATCACCTACCATGCCAAAAACCTCAATCAGATTTTTCAATGATAAGGAAGTCAGAGCCGTTTGGGATGAAATCAATTCCAAACGGTGGTTTTCGGTTGTTGATGTTGTCTGAATTCTCAATGATGAAAAGGAGTATAACAAGACTCGTAATTATCGAAAATACCTAAAAACCAAGCTAAAAGCAGAGAATTCTCAATTGGTTAGTGCCACTAACCAGTTCAAAGTATTAGCTCCTGATAGAAAATCTCGTCTAACTGATATGCTAGATAGTGACTGAATTATTGAGCTTGCGAAGCACTTCCCAAATACTAAAGCGATGAAATTTCTTGATTGGTTTCTATATAGCGATAATAGTCTTGATGGGCAAAGTAAAAAGAAGGCCTATACCCTCTATGAAAGCAATTTGATTGATGAAATTGAAGTTGGAACGATCAAAGGACTCCAACAGATTCATGCCTATCTTTTTGGTGGACTCTATGATTTCGCAGGACAAATCAGACAAAAAAACATTTCAAAATGAGGTTTTAAATTTGCCAATGCGGAGTTTTTGGAAGCAACACTAGCTACTATTGAATCAATGCCTGAAAACTCCTTTGATGCCATCATCTCAAAATATGTGGAAATGAATATCGCCCATCCGTTTATGGAAGGAAACGGGAGAACTACCAGAATTTGGCTTGATTTAATTTTGAAGAAAAGACTGAAAAAATGCGTAGATCGGAGTCAAATCAGCAAATCAGATTATTTGAGTGCGATGATAGAAAGTGTCAAAGAGAGTTCAATGATAAAAAAGCTGATCCAAGGGGCTTTGACTGATAAAATCTCCGATAGAGATCAATTTATGAAAGGGATTGATTATAGCTATTATTATGAAGAAGAAAATTAGATTACCATAAAAGTTCAAAAACACTTTTACCTTCTACTCAATAATTCCATGAAACGATACCACCTATTACTTATAACTCTCATCCTAATAATCAGCACTTTTTTCGTGCTTCTGTTGAGAAATAATTGGAAATTTTCTTACCTTTTCTGAGGAGGATTTACCTGATGAGTAACCAGTTTTTCCTATTCCAATGCTTCAAGCTGGGGATTTGGTGAAGGCTATGAAGTCTATGTGGAAGATGAAGTTCCTTATCTCAAAGTGATTATCAAAAATCTCGCATTTCGTGCTCCTGAATTTTCTTGAGTAGACAAGATAAACGATTGGGAATATACAGAAACTTTTGAATTAGAGCCAAGCATTTTGGAGGGAATGCAAAAATTGGCAAACAAACACAAAATCTGGAGGCGAGAAGGACACTATGTTGATAAAAGGGTTTTAGATGGCGATAGCTGGGGGTTTTTGATGAAATTTGGAGATGGAAAATACATTTCTGCACATGGGTATATGGCAGGCCCTAAGGGATTTTATGAGTGAATGGGAGAATTTCTAGCACTTTTTGAGAGAGAATACGTGCAAACTAGAGAAAAAGCTGACGCTCTCCTAGAATCACTCCAAAATTTCTAAAAAATACGCAAAAAGTCTTGCATTTTACCAATAAACATTTAGATTGTCTAGAGATACCTTTTATTTTCCTTTTTATTCTTTTACCGCTTATCACGATGAAAAAACGATCAGGAATCAGCTTTATGCTTCTTATGGTTGGTGCACTCTTCCTCGCAGGCTGTGGGAAAACAGACACCCCTCAAGGAAACGAGCAACCAAGTGAAACCAGTCTTGCAAAGACTTTTCTAGAAAACCTTGCACCAAAAATGGAGAAAACTGCACAAGATATCAAGGCAGACAAACTCAGCTTTCAGCGACTTGAAAATGAAGTGCCATGATACCGCCTCGTTAATGATGCTTTCCCACCACAGCACGAATTCCGAAAAGTAATTGATGAGGTATTTGAATGATGGGTTGTTGAGTTTGAGGGAGATGGGGTATGAGCTTCTGTAACAAGCTATCTGAATGACAACCTTTTTTGTAATGTTGTTTACGAGGTTAACCATGATCTCAACGGGGTATTAGAGCGTCTTTATAGCGACGATCCAGCAGAGCAAGAGGCTGCAAACGAAGAAATGGAAAAAATCTTCGCTGAATCAACTTCTACAGTAACCGTTGAATGTGCCGAAACCACAAAAGAGAGCTTTTCTCCACTTGAATTTACTTTTAGCATGTGAGGAGGAGAACCTTTTTGGAATGCTGAACTAAGAATGAATACTCTTCTCTACAGCACACCAAACCTCATTGATGATGGTAAATTTTACGATACCGCATATATTGACCAATTTGGGAAATCAGGAGGAAATCTGACCTTTTCTGCCAATCATTACAAGCTTGGAGAAATTAAAGGAACACTGACCAAAGCCACCTGTCATGATGAAAGAGAGGAACCCAATGCCTACCAGGTAACGATTCATTTTGGGGATCATACCTACGAAGGCTGCGCCAATAAAATTGATAATTTATTGGTCCCATGAAGAGAAGGGAACCTTGCTACCTTATTCAAAAAAATCGGCTACACTTACCAGGGAACCAGAGATCCAAAAACTATGCGTTATAGTGGAATTCAAGCTCAAGATAATCTCGTATCCTTGATGCTCTCATGGGAAGCCCCAGAAACATGAGAATATGAAGAAAACTGGGAATATCTCGTGATTGGGAAAACAGGAGAGAATTGGGAAACATATTGGCAAGGTGGATATTCCGTAGATGATGAAACCTGTGAAAAGTATGTTAATGTGCCATGATTGATGGATTTTAGTGCTTTCAACTATTGTCCGAGAGGATAAGAGGATAGAACAATTTACAGTGGGGAGTTTAGAGGTTTCCAGACCCCGAGGTAATTGTTTCTTCCCTATTTTCTGGAATCCTACTAAAAGAGAATCAGATTTTTTGATTTTAATTGACTGAGAATATGATCATGAAAAAAATCAGCTTAGGAATTATGATACTAGCACTTGCTCTTTTGCTAGGAGCTTGTAATCATCAACCACAAGAAGAAAAAAATCAGACTTCAATGTGCCTTTCGGAGATTGGAAAGCAGATCTTTGCCACTCCTCAATTCGCTGAAGTAAAAGCTACTTACGATGAGGCTCTCAATAATGCAAATAGTGAGGAAAATGACCAGTTTTTAGGCTATGCTTTTAATCTTGAATGAGAAGATTCTACCAGCTATGAAGTCGCATTAGTTGAGGACTACACAACGAGAGCTTTGAGCAATTATCGCTTTCAGGTAGAGAAAAAGAGTGGAAAGATTTCGCTCTATGATGTTATTACTGATAGTTATGATCAGCAAATTCCTACTGATGCTCAATATGCCGATTTCTTTATCAAGAATTGTCAAAATTTAGGTGGAGATAAATAATAAAAATTTATTCCTTATTTTTAGAAAAACATGAAGAAACAAGTATTTCTCTTATGTTTATTATGTTGTAGTTTCTGACTTTTGCAAGTTGATGCGAATGATAACTCTACACCAGATTTTAAATTTTTAATAGGAAACCAGGAAGAAATACTGAATAATGGCCATTCTAGAGCATTAAATAATGCATATGAATTCGCTCATAACTACTGAATTACCACCACAGACAGAATAGAAAACGCACAAATGAATGCCCCATTAGATAGGATCTCTATGGCAAAAATGCTTTCTAAATATGCGATTAAAATCCTCAAAAAAACTCCAGATATTTCAGCAAAATGTAGCTTTTCTGATGTTCCTGAAGCTTTAGATCTCAGCTATGATCATTGAGTAAAGTTAGCTTGCCAATTAAGAATTATGTGAATGGGAATAGATGCTTTTAGACCTTATGAAACAACGACAAGGGCCGAATTTGCTACGGCATTAGGAAGATTAGTATATCAGATTCAAGACTGAAAAGATTTTTACTATACTCCACACCTAGAAACGCTAAAAAAATTATGAATTATAAAAAATCCGAATCCAAACCTCAAAGAATTAAGATGATATGTGATGCTTATGCTGATGAGAACAGCAATGAATTGAGGAGATCCTTTATATAACGACCATCAATCACCACAATTTGTAGCAATTATTGAAGATCCAGCGTTTTATACCGATACCGCTATTATCTATGTTTATGATCCTCTTGCTTCAGGACTTCCTAAAAATAAGGGGATTGAAATTCAAAACAAATGATATGAAAGAGGAGACCTTGTAGAGATGAGTTTTGACTGAAATATTGAAGGTCTGAATTCTGGTTCTTACGCTAAAATACAACATATTTCTTCAATGAAAAAAATCTGATCTATCAAAGAAAAGTATTTTATCAAAAGGAATAATATTCCCAATGAACTTCAATATTCTTGATATCAAGAAAAGCCAATTATTAGTTATGAAGTTCATGAATGTAGTCTAGACAATGGGAAACATGTAAAAAATGAAACAGGCTATTCCTATGTATTTAATGATTTAAGACTCAAAATAAGCACTCCAATCTGTCGGAGATATAATTTTCCAGCTGCAGATGCCAATAATTTATTTGCAAGAAATGGCGTAGAAATCAGAAAAACCTGAACAGAATGAAGACCTCCTCGGATGGTAGAATATGTAAAAATATATGCTAAAAAATCAGATCAATCCCTGGAAGAACTTATCAAAATGAGACATCTCAATCCATGATGTAAACTAGAAAAATGAATCGCTAGTAAAGGATTTGATTGAATGCAAGGAACAGGATTTTATATTATAGATTGAATTGAAGATTGAACTTCGTATGAAGCTCGTTCTGTGAAATGTTTTCCTGATGATGAAGATAATTACAGTATTGCAGGAGAAGCTCATATTCAGTTTTTTGAGCCGGCTTACGACAAAAGCAGGTATTATAAGGTAAGATTTCAAAATTCCCCTTCTATCTTCTGAAAAATAGAAACTTTATAAGTTATTTTTTTACCATGAGAAAAATCTGACTTTTCTTTTGACTGCTGATGTGAAGCTTTTTACTTAGCTGATGTTTGAACACAACTGAAACCGTATGAATAACAGAAACAGATGAGAACGTTCAAAGTGATTTTACCTGATATTACTTTACAGCAGCAACAACTACGAGTACTCTAATTGATACTTATTTTTCGGTTATTGATCCCTGAAATACTCCACTCCGCAGTTGAATGATTTTGATGATGCCTATTACTTGATTCATAAACTGAGATATTGTCAAAGTATACTATGGACGAGATCATGAAGAACTTGAAAGCCTTGCAGCTTTTCATACTCCAACCAGAACTTCAGCTCCCTACAAAACGAAAAAAATCTGATCTCTAAAAGATGAATTATTTATTCCAAGAGATAATGCTCAGTACAAGTTACAAACAGTAGGTATTGACAGCCCAATTATTAAAACAAAAAAATGAGTATGTCATCTCTATGAGGAATCTGTAAATGAAACCGTATATGAATATACCTATCCTGATTTATGAATTAGAATCACAACTCCAGAATGTTGGGATTATTTAAAAAATCACACAACAACATGAGATATTTTTGTTAGAAGTTGATCAACACTCTTTAGATCTCCTCGGTCAGACGAATATCTCACCATTTATACGAAAGATCCAAACCAACCACTAGAAGAGGTCATTAGAGAAAGACATTTAAATCCATGATGTGAATTGGATAATCAATGGATTCCTCTAGCATTTAGAGAAGTTAAGTGAATATGATTATCTATTAATTGATGATCTTGGTCTTCAGCAGAACCTACAAAATGTTATAGTGATGATGAAGATAATAGTATAGATCGATGATCTCCGAATATTTGATATTTTGAACCCGATAACAATAAAAATAGATATTATAAACTCAAATATGGAGATGCTTGTGCTCCATGACCATGTACAATATTTGGGAAAATAGAAACTTTATAAATTATTTTTTTACCATGAAAAAAATCTGATTTTTGCTTTCTCTATTATTCTGTGCCCTTATACTTATTTGATGCAAACAGGAAGAATCGTTTACTCCGATTGATGACAGTATTATTCCTGAGGACTCCATTATGCAACCTAGTGCTACACCAAAATGACGCCAACAACTTTGCGAAGACCTCACAAAAAATGAACTTATCAGCGATAATTATAGTTTCTACTTGGAAGAGAAAGAAAGCAGTAATCCTTATGAATTGGTAGGATATGTAGATTTAGCTAGAGGGAGAGCTCCTCTTCGTTGCATCATTCCAAGCAACGAAAATCAGGCTTTCTTAGTTGTAGAAAATACTGATCTTTCTCCTTTGGATGAGGAGAAGAAAATGATAGAGCTAAACTACGGAGCCCCTACTTCTACTATGACAAAGAAGGACATTGAAGCATGACGAAAAGCAATTCTTTCCTACCCTTACTCATCAAACAGAATTACACAAACTCACATCTCAGCGTTTTGATTAAGAACTCCTGTTTTTAACAAAATTACCTATGCATGAGAAAAACAGACAGAAAAAGATAAAGAATGGTGTGCACTTTTTCCAGGACAATTTGAGCCTTTTGATGAATGTCTAGAGTATCTTACTGAGTGAGTTCTCATAGATGAAAACTGAGCAGAAAAAGCATTTACCAACTTCAAAATTATGGTAGGAAGATATGATGAGCAAACACTGATGATTATGTGAGCGGGATTTTAGCTATAAAAATATTTCTCATGAAAAAAATCTGATTTCTGATTACTTTTATTCTAGGACTTTTTCTCCTTGCTTGATGCGATCAAAAAACGGAGTATCATGAAAGTTTATCTGATTGAACAAGTAGCGGAAGCATTACCCTCAATGAAAACATTATTCCTTGATGATATCTCTACAGAAACTTAGATTTAAGCAAGGAAGCCGATAAAGCTGAATACGAGCACCTTCAAAACAACCAAAATCTGATCCTTGAATACCAAACCAAGACCTCTCTTGCGGTAAACAAATTCATTGATACGATTCATCAAGACCTTTTAGACGCCTGCAAACAATACGGGACGAGCTATGAAACCACTACAGGAACTTACTATGAAAGAGATGTCTGTGTAGATCGCTATATTTCCAAGCTTTACCATAAATTACAAGCTGCATTAACAGGTCCACAAACGAAGTATTCGTGAAAAGATCCAGTCTTACTCTCTTATTATCAGGATTTACAGTGAGATCATCCCTTTGTGCGTTATTTTGTAGATTTGTATAGTTATCTTCTCAAAAGATGACGAGATCTTGATTCTCTTCCTGAATGGCCAAACGGACCAATACAATCCGAGCAAGAAGGATTTTGGGATAATTTTGAAACAAAAATGTATGAAAATAAAACCTGATTTTATACTTTTTCAAAAGGTAATCTAAGAGCCGTTCCTGAAGGACAAGAAATTGCAAGTATTGCTGATGGAATTGTTGTGCATGGTGATATGCTAGAACGAATAGCCAAAGAATACTGATACCAGTTTCCATATTGAAACCTAGAAATTCAGTATGGAACCGCTCCAATGTACTGACCGTTTGTACTCCATCATAAAGATGGAAATAATGAATTTGTCTACCAAATTATTGGTAGTTGAGCTGGTTCTTGAGAGTTTTATCTTTTAGTTCGAAAATTATCAAACAACTGATTACGACTTCCTCTTGGAGAATGCGGATACCTTTTATTTCCTCGAAATCCTCAACTCTTTGGAGAATGTAAGGAATGGCAAAATAATGATCCTCTTACGATTTTCACACAGGAAGATAATCTGTATGAACATAATACCATATACCGAATGGCTGAAAACTTTACTTTTTTCTTGAGAGCTTTGGAGTCTATTAGGGTTTTGAGTAAATAATTTTTACTTTTTTACATACTTCAATGAAAAAAATCTGACTTTTAATGCTTTTTTCTGCGCTTCTGAACTGATGTTTTTTCATCACCAAGCCAGCAAATCCCACTCCAGAAGATCAAACAACAAAAAATCTGACTTATCAGTTAGATAGCATCAAAATTGGGGATTCCATTTGAGGACTCCTTTTGAAAGAAAAGGAAAAGACAGTGAACCATGTTGCCTTTTCTTTAGAGGGGAAAACAAACCTGAAGTGAACCATCAAAGTGCAAAAATCCATGGACGAAAGCGGTATGATTACCTTTCTTCCAGCCACAACCACAGCAACAATGACGCTCCCTGCCGATAACGAATGAGCATCGTATAGCATCAATCTCTTTGAATGAAATATTGATATTTGAAGCTTTGATGCACAGACCAAGCAAGCACTTTTATCAGGTGCTGAGCTACAAGTTAAGATAACGATCAGCAAGTTTTTGCATGTTGGCTATTTTGGATCAGAATATTACTCAGATATCACAATTGAGGACTACACCATTCTCCAATCTGAAATTTTAAATCAAACGAAAGCTGAAATTGAGAAACACGCTCAAGGCATTCTCCAAGCACTCAAAAATCGCGATATGCTCACTTTGGCTACATATATTGATGCTGAGAAAGGGCTGAGATTAACACCTTATGGAAATATTTCAGATGAAGATGTGATTTTGAGCAAAGAAGAACTCATTTCTGAGACTGATGAGGTCAGAACACGAGGAACCTATGTATGAAGTGGCGAGCCGATTGAATTAACCAAGAAAGAATACTTTGATACTTTCGTTTATAATGCGGATTATTTGAACGCTCCAGAAGTTATTGAAAATAAAACGATTGATAGAGGAAGTATGATCGTAAATATTGAAGAACGATATCCAAATGCGGAATATAGAGAATATTTTTTCCCATGATTTAATCCTGAATATGCAGGTATGGACTGGGAAGGTTTGTTCCTTATTTTTGATCACGAGAGCTCCGCTTTGCTCGGCCTCGCACATGAAGAATGGACTCCTTAGGAAGAAGGAGTATTAGCCTTTTCTCACCATATCAAGCACGCTCTTTACAAAAAGAAAATAAATCTGACTTTTTCAGAGAAAGAAAAGTTTTTTCTGATACTTAAGGGAATTTCTTACAAAAAAAAAAGAAATATTCTCATTTTTCACTTGATTTAACAAGGTATTTACTTAGAGTGCAAAGAGAACAATCTGTTTTACCTTATGTTTTCTTGTGATGAAAAAACTTTTTTGAGGACTTATGGTCTGCACTTTTGCTTTAGTCAGCTTTTCTTTCGCTGCGGGAACTGATGATTTTGTGATCACGATTAATACTACAGAAGTTTCTAGCACTGATAAGAGCTTCACCCTACCTCTGCGTTCTGATGCGGGATATACCTATAATTTTACTGTGGATCGGTGAGATGGACAGACGGAAGTCGTGACAACGAATACCAATAAAACGCATACTTATGCGACTTGAGGAATGAAAACAATCCGCATTACTGAAAATGTTGCTGGTGGATTCCCTCAAATTTATTTTAATACACCAGTTCATAGTACTGATCCTAATGCAAAAAAGTTGCGTTTTATAGATCAATGGGGAACGGTTAAATGGAAGAGTTTTCAAGGAGCATTTTTCGGAGCTTCTAATGTGGTGTTAAAAGCAGATGATACCCCTGATCTCAGTCAAGTCACCTCAATGATTAACGCTTTTCGTAATGCAACACGCTTTGTAGACAATAAAGATAAAATCTGAACTTGGGATACCAGTAACATTCAGCACATGCGTTATATGTTCTTTTGAGCGAGCCATTTTAATGAAGATATCTGAAGTCGAAATACAGAAAATGTGCTATCTATGAATAGCATGTTTGATAGTGCTACTGCCTTCAATCAGGATATATCAAACTGGGAAACAAGTAAAGTTACTAATATGTCCGAAATGTTTCATCAAGCAAATGCTTTTAATCAGGATTTAGGTAGGTGGAATGTAAGGAATGTTCTGACGATGAATGGAATGTTTTGGAATGCAACAAACTTTAATCAATCACTTAATAGCCGAGATGTGAGTCAGGTAACCAATATGGCAGCAATGTTCAGAAACGCAACAGGCTTCAATCAAGATATCTCCTCATGGAATGTAGAAAAGGTAACAAATATGAGTGAAATGTTTGCGGGAGCCTCTGCCTTCAATCAAAATCTTGGTGCATGGAAACCCAAAGCATTGACTAATGCAACTTCATTCTTTGATGCAGCGACTCCGATTTCTCTTGAAAATTACGATGCACTTTTGACAGGTTGGGCTACAACAATCAATGACTTGCAATCAAACATAAATTTTGAAGCGATTGGAAAGCAGTTCTGCCGTGGAGCAACTGCTCGTGATAGTCTCAAAACTCAAAAAAATTGGACCATCACTGATGGATGAAATGGTTGTCTTTATACTTGGACATTCAACCTCAATGGTGGAACTGGGACAAGTTCTTTGACTGGTTTTTATGGTAATCCTTTGACTGTTCCTAATCCTACAAAAACAGGATTCGTTTTCTCAGGTTGGAATCCTAGCTTACCAAGCACCATAACTTCCGATCAAACTTTCAATGCAATCTGGAATGCTCATGTAAGCCCAATTCCAACTACTCCAATTAGCTGATATTCAGGAGGTGGAGGTAGTCGCCTTTGGAACTCCTCTTCTCAAGCAACTCAAGATGACAATCAAAAAGTTAATAGCCAAGAACTCCATTTCCCAGATGATGCAATTTACAATCCAAGCATTGAAGATGGCTATTGTTTCACAAGAGCTAAGAATATACGCATTTTTGATTCAAAAACCCTCCTTACGACCGAAGAATTCAAAAAAGCAATGACATTTCTAGCGAGTTATAGTATGACAAGATTTACCACGATTGATGAATTTGCTCCCTACAGAAATCTAAGCAGACAAGAAGCTGCAAAAATCTTTTCGCAATTTGCAATGAATGTCCTTTGTAGAAAACCAGATCAAAATCTGAAAGTAAACTATAGTGATATTGAAAATGCTGATCCAACCTTAAAAGACTTTATTACTTTATCCTATCAGCTTGGTTTAATGAAAGGAAGCGGACAAGGAGATGGACTTTTCAGACCCTATGAAATGATCAGTAAAGCTGAGGTAAATGCGGTATTGATCAGAATGATCTTGAAAGCCTACCTTCCTGAGACCGAAATCACATGGTTTGAGAGATATAATCAGGTAAGTAAAGACCTCAAAATTATTACTCAAGGAGCTGGACTTCAACCTGTTGCCAGAAATGATGTTGCACTGATGCTCTTCAGAGCATATAAACAGCAGGCTTTTAGCTTACAAGATTTGGGCTATAAAAGTTTTGTGCTAAAAAACCGCTCTACTTTCCTCTAAAATCAAAAAATGTCAATCTAGAAATCCCTAAACCTCTGAAAAGTTTGTACTTTTGCATAGATAAGTTTACACATTGACTGGAGGATAGTGAAATGATGAGCTTTTTCAAGGGCGTTAGCCCTTGCATAGCTAATCATGTATGTTTTCTATGGTAGTTATAGTAATCAATCCATTGAGTATTCCTATATCTTAACTCTTCTATATCCATTTCTCTTGTCCAAAATACTACTTCTAATCTTTTTCGTGTTCCGTGATATCTTTCTATTTTTCAGTTGTGTTGCGGAGTATAAGGTTCATTTCCGATATGCTTAATCCCTATACTTTTTAAATACTCTGTAAATTGCCTTCAAAACTCTTTCCCGTTATCTGTTCTTACCGTATGAACTCTAAATGGCACTTTTTCTAGTAAGGATCTAATAAAATATATACTTTCTACTACTCAATATTCTTCAAGAAGTTCTCAATACACCCATCTTGTGCAATCATCTATTGCATTATACGAGCAAATCTGTTTACTTCTTCAGTAGGGGAAGCTCACATCTACCTGCAGTTCACCGGGGCTCGATAAACTGTAGAGTGTTCGTTCCCTTTTTGGTTTTCTCTGTTCGGGAATTCAGTACCTAATATGCATTCTTTTCCCGATTCTCCATATCGTTGTTGGGTCTAGTTTGATTCCATAATCTTCAGAAAGCAGTTGAGCAAGTGTTTGAGGTCAAAAGAGAGGGTAATCTTTAAGATACTTCACAACAATGGTTTCTATCTCAGAAGATGTTCTATTTCAAGCTTTTCAAGATTTAGGTCATGGCTGATCATCAAATAAACCGAGCAATCAATCCTCACAATATTTAGCTAACCAAGAATAAATAGTAACGCTAGATACACCTAAATTTCTTGCTACAGCAGAAACAGTAGTTTCTTTTTTGATAAGCGCTATGAGCTGTTTTTCTATGATTTTCATGAATTGTTTACATTTTTTCATCTAAAGATTGGATAGTAATAAAGGGCTTCGCCCTCTATTATATCTTTTTTGATGTGTAAACCTAATTGCTGCAATTGTAATAGTGAACATAAGAATATATGTTGACATGAGGCTTCATACCTTAGAATCTCTCCAGATGAAGTTCTTAATCCCTGTCTTTCAAGAAAAGATTTTGATATACCTTTAGGGTGATTAGATCCAGAAAACTTAAAGAAAGCAATTGCTTTATGAATTTATAGAACAAAAAATCTTGATTTATAAGATAAATTTACTACCATAATTTTGATGTCTTTGAAAACTTATTTCTTTGAGCATCACTAGTTTTATTTTTTTTAATTTACTACATCATGGCTATAGAACATGAAATAAAAGTACTAGAAATTGCTATTCCGATACTTAAAGAACAACTTATAGCTCTTTGAGCAAAAGCTCTTGATGAGAAGAGGTTTCGCAGATATGTCTATGATATGACACCTCCTCAAAAAGAAAAATGGGCAAGATTAAGAACCGATGGAAAAATTACAACCCTAACTGTCAAACATATCGTTAACGAAAATGCTATTGATTGAGTGAAAGAATGGGAAACGATAGTAGATGATTTTGATCAAATGAATCTTATTTTAGAACAACTTGGTTATACAGCAAAAAGTTATCAAGAAAATATCCGTGAGACCTTTCTTTTAGATGATTGTTCTCTAGATATTGATTCTTGGCCACTTATTCCGCCTTATTTGGAAATTGAATGACCAAATGAAGAAAGTGTAATAAAGATGCTTGAAAAGCTAGGTCTTAAGAACGCTATTACTACCTCAGAAAACACAACTTCTGTCTATTCTAGGTATTGAATTGACATCAAAAAGTATAAAATACTGTCTTTTGATATTCAATAGTAAAAATATTTAATTCCCATATTCCCTTTTATATAGGTCATATCTAAAACCATCAACAAGATGGATTCTAAAAAACCTCACTTGATTTTAAGAACGATTCCCTTATTTATACATCGTAAATGGTTTTACCCTCTAAAACCAAACACCATGACAAACTACAAAAAGCCCACCATCTTGCATTCCAACGACATGCGTGGAGATTTTTTTGAAGAACAGCAAAACAAAGCATTAGTAGGGGGCACACCTCTCCTGATATATTCAAAAGACCAAGAAAGTGGAAAAAAACTGTATCTATACGCTTTCTGGAGATATGCTCCAAGGTTTCGTGATTGATTCAGAATTTAAAGGGATTTCTACGATAGATATTATGAATATGCTCAATCCTGATGTCGTGACGCTTGGAAACCACGAGATTGACTACGGATTAACCCATCTGCTCTTTTGTTGAAATCAAGTCTAGAATAAAAAAGAAAGATAACCATTCTTCAAAAAGTCAATCTCAATATCTTGAATGCCTAAAATAGCAAGAAAATCTGATCAAAAAGTCAGATTTTTTCTTTATTTTTAGAGCCATTCTCGTATACTTAAAGAGCGTATAAACTATTTTAGTTTTTCTGCTTGAAATGAGCGCTAAAAGGATCCTCTGAAGCATAATTCTCATCTGATATTTTTTCTCGCAGCTGCTCTCTTATCTCGGCTATGTAAATTGGAATCAGGTTGCAGCAGCCGACAACGGTCAAAATACAAGCACCCAACTTGTAGCCGTTTTGGTAGATGATCAGATTTATTCAGATATTGAAAGCGATCTCAAACGATATGCAACTCAATATATTCAAAAGAAATATCCGCTCAGCAAAGCACTAGTTTTGAAAATCAATACTCAGGAATATGATGCTCCGGAAATTACAAAACTTTTGGAAAATCTTTATTTTGATGGGATTAAAGATGAGAGTTCTCGTTTGATTGGTTTAGTGATGATTGGAAAAATCCCGCTTCCCGTAGTAAAGTATGATGATTATATCTTCCCTTCGGTGTATCCCTATGTAGATTTTTTGGAACAGAAGTATATTTGGAATGAGAATGTTGGCTATTTTGTTAAGAATGCCGATAATGGTCAAGCGGAAGTTTGGCATGGAATGATTGATTTTGGGAGTGAAATTCAGAGTTATCACAAGTTTTTTGCGAAACTAAAAAGCTATGAAGCTGATCCAACCGCCTTTGTTGAGAAGAAAATCTGGTATGATGATTTCATTGCCTTGAAGAATAATTTCCTTGATGAAAACTTCAGTCTTTACAAGAATAAACTTCTTTTTGCTGAAGATTTGGGCTATCATCGCTATACTCAGCTCTTTGCAGATTTTTTGGAACAAGAAAATAAAGACGAAACCTCTGATACCCTCAATGATTTGCACACAGAATTACAACAGTTGGGAATCAACACTTCCTCGCTCAGTAGTTCGGTTTCAGAGCTTCAAAAAGGTCAAAAGAATTTCACACCGACCAAACTCCTTGAGCAAAAAATTCTAAGCTTTGTGAAGGGCTATTCAAGCCTGATAAGCACTCCCCTCTCGCAAACCATGAATGACAATCTGAAGGCAAGCAATAGATGGGATACTGCAGAGAGTCATTACCAAAAAATCCATCTAAAAGATGAACTCCTCTTAGGAAGCGAAAAAACAAATGGACTCCTCAAAAGTATCAATGATAATCTGGAAAATTTTGTAGACAAAAAAGTAGAAAAAGAAAAATATGCAATGCATCTTGTTGTTCCTACGCTCTTTCAAAGGGAAAAGGACAAAAAAAAGAGATTTTTAGCAAAGACCTATTATATTCCAGAATATAAAGATCGTTATGAGTTTTTCTACTTCTGAAAGAATGCCAATACTATTCGTTCGGCTGAAGAGTTTTCTCCATTTAGAGGAAGCTATAGAAATTTAAAAGAAATCTGAACCTATTCTTCACTTCTCCAAGACAACAATAACCCAATAAAAAGCCAAGATGATGCAAGCAATCTTCAAAAAAAATCAATAGGAGCTTCTTATGACCTCTTCTCCACACAGGTTGAAGGAAATAGAGGCTTTAATATTCTCAATACTGAAGCGGAATACGCATTATATCAAAAAGAAAAAACTCATGCAGAAGTAAAGTGGCATTGTAAAAAAAGGCGATTCTGACTCAAACGATCTCGAGTTCCTTGTGCAAAGAGAGAACGAAGCTGAGTAGGAACCTGTAAACCAGAATCTGACAATCCGAAAGATCGAGCAGACTGTGAAAACTTTGCCCAGTTTGGAAATAGAGTGCGAGGAGGAGCTACTCCACTCAACATTGATATTGAGGCCTATCAAGAGCAGATTTACCGCTTTTCTGGTGATATCTATCATCCAGAATCTGCATGGAAACCAATCTTTGATATTGCAGGCTCCGTTCCAACTTCCTCTGCGAAGATAGGAGATTTTAGAGCAATGAGCACCTATAGCTCGCCTACCAAAGTCCTTCGAAAAGAAGGAGAAATCAAAGACCCAACGGAACACGACCTTGATCGAAAGGATGTGGATTACTTTTCTGTAAACCTCGGAGATAAAATCTTTACGAAACTTTCTTCCAAAAATTTTTCTCTTCTCAAGCAAAAACAAAATAAAACCGATGAAAAACTCTACTATACCTATACTATCATCCCATCTCTCGTTGAGCATAAAAATACCTCAGCAGAGCAAATAAACGGAATTTCTTGATACCAATATGATGAGTATAGTGAAGCTCGGAATCATTATCTTGATATTAAATCTACCCTTGAGCGCCCTGAAGATACGACCTCAACTGGGATTCTTGAAGCGTTTGGGGCAATAAAAAGCCAGCTGACAACCACAAAACAAGGCATAGAAAATGCACTATGAAGTACTGATCCTGAACAGATTAAAAATCTGATTCCGACAAGCATGATCACGGCACTCCAAAATCTTTGAAGCTGACAAGCAACAAAACGAGGAGCTTTTAATGAGCTCCTTACCAAGAGTTATGATAGTGAAATCTTAGCTCAAATAGAAAGTATTCGCCTTAGAAATATTGAACAAAAAATCTGACTCTATAAACCACGATTTGAAGATATTCTTCAGCATTTTGAAGCTTTAGAAAATGTTTTGCTGAAAATTCAGACCACAGGAAATAGCATTTTTCAGGATTTCTATGAAATATCGCAGTTGGAACAAGGAATCCAAACACTGATCAACTCACAAATTACTAGCACAGGGGGGACTCAAAATAGCATCCAAGCACGAAATATCCTCAATACGAATATGCAAAAAATTCATCTTCTCTTGTCTGAAATCAATCAATTAGATTCGTGCACAGCAAATCACAGCACGCTCGGAAACATGTTAGGAAAGACAGAAAGTCTGATAAATGTTGGAACTGAGCAGAATCCAGCTTGTGTATGAGAAGATGAAGGAGGAGCTTGAGATCAAAATGAGCCAAGCGCGACAAGTCCTTTTGACCAGATACTTGCAGGAATTAAAGATGCCAATAGCCAATTCAAGAACTATTTTGTATCAGATGCGACAAATGCTCAGATAAAAAGATCAGGAATGAATCTTTTGACAGCAGAGAGACCAATTGACTCACCAAGGTATCTTTCTTTTCAAGGAGTTTGAAAAAATAAGATTCAACTCATCTATCCCAATATTTTCAAGCTAGAAGTGTTCAAAGGGGAAGGGGGGAATATGCAGCTCAAAAATCCAGAGGAAATCTATAAAACTCTTCAAGAATACTTTGCAAATAAGGCAAAAGAGTACAATGCTCTCCTAGAGAGAGAAAAGAATGCTGCCACAGCGATGAATCTTCACTATGAAAAACTAGCAAGCCTTGATCAACTTGCAACTCCAACGCTCAATGCAACAGTTCGTCCTTATCAACCTTTTAGCTCTCAAGAATTTGTTGATGCAATCGGTGGAGAAAGTATGCTTCGTAGCTTGGCTGAACTTTTATACTACCAAAATAGTAGCCATCCTACTAAAGAAACGACAGATACTATCAAAGAAGAAATCCAATCCTTAAAAGACAGTTTTAATATCAATAAAAAAATTGAACTTGTCTTGAAAGATTACCTCTCTGAGAAGAGCCGGAACTTCTATACCAATGAGAAGAAATGATTTGCCTCAATGATTCTTCCTGGATATGCAGAAAAAGGATATGAAGTAGGGTTTTTCAATTCAAATGATGATGATAGTCTCTTTTGATCTCCTACAGATACATCAGAAACTCCGGTTTATGAAAACAATCCAAGCACTGCTCAGTGAACAAATAGCGATGATGAAATGTCGGTAAATATTGCTCAACAATGCGGATTTACTATTGATGAAGCGCTATTATTGTATAATTTCCAGACTGGGAAATTTGACTGGTGGGAAGGACTAAAATGTCGACTTAAAGAAACGAAAGAATCCCCTTTCAGACTTAAATTAAGTTTTGAAGATTTTAGCCTTAACGGATCATCTTTTGATCCATGATTTTTTGGAGCGAATGAGTCAGAAGAAGATGCTCAAGCAACAGCGCTCACTGGCATACAAAACACGACAGCAACAAAAAAAATCTGACTTCCATCCACGACAGGAAGCATTGAAGTTCTTTGACTCAAAGACCACGGAAGACTGACAATTACCCTAAATTCTACAGGAGAAAACTGCCTCATCATCCGTAATCAAGATAGCTGTAGAAAACAAGGCATTTCACTGCAAGCAAATCCTGCTACCCAAGCGATTAACCTCCCCTTTCAGATAGCAAAAAAAACAACGGGAACGATCATAACAAATATCAAAGTCTGTTCTCCTTCTGGTAGTTGCACGAGCACACTTTTGAACCACACAGTTACCGCATGACCTCTCACAAAAATCACGATCGGTAGCTCACAAAAAAGACTATTAGCAGGCGCTTATACCCTCATTCCGGTTCAGGCTTTTGATGCTTTTGGTAATCCAATTTTAAGAACACTTGAAAAATTTAGCATAGAAGTAGACAAGGGACACTTTATTCTGGGAGGACAAGCAACCAAAAAACAAGAAATTTCCGACTTTAATGCCCTAAACCTTTTATACCAAAACGAATCAGAACAACAGGAAACGATCACTTTTTCTCTCAGGGATTCCAAAGGAGAACTGTTCTCTCAAGCAACATTCAGCTCCCAACCGGGGAATCTCCAGCTTACCACAAACAAGCAACCCCTCTCAAAATGGGAATATCATATTAGCGACCAGAATGTGTTTTCTTTTGATGGGAAAGGAAATATGCAGATCAACGCTCAGAAAGTTCTTCCAGTTCACATAGAAATAAGAGACGAGAAAGGAAACCTTCTCCCTATTGATGCTGAAGTTGCACTAAAAAGCGATAAAGGACTGATAAAAACCGTTCTGCTAGAGCGCTATCTTAACTGAAAAAAACAGCAACTCATCAAAACAATTCCAATTGATAGTATCGCCATCAAAGACTGAAAAGCTGATTTTTATCTCATTCCTTGAAATCAAGCAGGAGAAGATCAACTCCGTTTTCTCCTTCCTTGAAAAGCTGAACAAAGCATTCCGATCACGCTTCATCCAGGGCAGCTTGCTCAGATTTCGTTTGATCTCAATGGAGAATCACTTCTACCAAATAGAAACTATCAAGCAACCCTTCTCTTACAAGATGCTTGGTGAAATGCAGTAAAAGATCAAGAAGAAATTTCACTGCAAAGTTCTGGACCTGCAAGACTCTCCCCTCAAGGAAAGATCAAAATCAGAGAGGGTAAGCAAACAATCTCGCTTCAAACGATGAATGAATGAGGCGCTCTTGAGATCAACATTCAGTGAAAAAATATTCAAAAAAAGCTGAATCGAACCGTAAAACAGTCCTTTTTGACTAGCCTACTCAAGTCCTGAATGAATGTAATGTATCTCAATCTTTTCTGAACAGACTGGGGAAATCAACGATGATATTTTTCAGATCACCAAAAAGTTTCAGAAGAGGTCATCAAAAATTCAGGGAAAACGCTGGCAATCACTACCCAACTCATTGATCCTCAAAAAATAAAAAAAACAAGTCTCATCCTCAAAAAAGAGGGAACGCTAGAAAATTTTGAGCATCTCACTATCCATGTACAAACCGAAAAAGATCAGCTTTCTTTAAATATTGAAGGAATATGAACGCTGAAAATCGCCGATACTTTTAAGAAAATAAAGAGAATTTCCAATACCGAAAATACTGAAAATCTTACCACCTTTCTAAAAGATGAGAAAGAAAAATCACTTCTTCTCTACAATACTAAATCGGAATTTAGCTTTAAAGATAAAGCACGCTCCTCAAATATCTATGAAAGTCTTGTCTTAAAATTAACAGATGAAAAGCTAGAAAACTTTCCTGTTCGAGAAGTTTTCTTGCAGGGAGAGCTTATTTGAAATGGAGTCATAACCCATCTGGATTTTAGCAGAGTTCAAGCACAACTAACCAATAGCAAATATAGCTTCTGATCAGTCTTTGTAAATGGATCAAGCCACCAGCAAGCAAATGCGATTTTCCAAGAGGACAGCACGCTCAAAGAAAACTATCAAGGGTATGATTCAATCCAAGATAGTGCAGATTTAGAGAAGTATATCGGATTTAGAGGGAACTTTAGAAATATCAGCTCGTTCGCAGGAGGAGATCGTGTAGGAGAGGCTACCCTTCCTTTTGGATCAGAATTTTTGATCAATATCGGAGATCCTCTGATCAAAAGAGTTGAAGAAAATACGCCACTCACTAATAGCGATCATGATTGAGGTCTCGGAAAAATTGTTTTTAGTGATCCTTCAAAAACGATTCTGAAAACTATTGATATTGATTATAATCGTGATGGACTCAGAGATTTGCTCATTGTATATAAAGATGGAAGTCTGAAACTACAAAAGCAATATCCATGAGAACAGTTTCAGGATATGGGGCCGTTAATGATAAGTGCTGAACCGATTGATGAAATTTTTGTAGGAGATATTGATTGAAATAGCTATGAAGACATTATCATCAAAAATAGAAAACAACAACTCAGAGTCTACTTCAATCGCTGAGGAATCTTTGATGTAGACTGAAAAATTGCCTGTCTAAATACCAATGTTCAAGCCTGAAAACAAACCGAACACCCAGAGAGCCTTGAGGAGGTTAGTCAGCTTTTTTTGAAAGATATGGATGTTGATGGTTCAGTAGATATCGTAACCCTAGATACGCTAGGATATCTCAAGATTTTTTATGGAGAGGGGAAGGAAAATAACCATAGCTATGTGAGTAAAGAAAGCTCTAGCTGTGATACCGACCGATATACTAGACAAAGCAACGCACACAAAACTATAAAAAAAATCTGACTAAAACTTCAAAATTCTCCTGTAAAAGATGGAAGTTTGATTCGCCGAAATGGATTGATTCTTCCAAAAGAAGAGAACCTTCAAGCAGGCGTTGCAAATCTTTCTCTCAATGAGCTAGGAATCACGATTCCAGAAAACATACTTACTACCCTTGCAAACGGAGAAGTATCAACAGGTCAATCCTCACAAATTCTCCAGCTTTCTGAGCAGATCGATCCTCTTACTATGGCTCAAAATTATGTAAATAGTGCTTCCAAATATCTTAAAAATCCTTTTGTCTGAGTGGTAGAGTTTAAAGATTGAAAACTAGCAGATGAACAAGCCTTTATAAAAAGCAGTGATCTGTGAAAAAATGATCCGCTTCTTTCTCTGACAAAAACCTATAGAGACCTAAACTGATGACGACTAGAAACGGGAGATCGTGTGCAAGTAAGTGTAGAAATAAGGAATAATAATGCTGAATTCAGTGGAGGTGGAGCATTTTTTGATGAGGTTCGTGGACCATGGATGATAACAACGGACAAAACCTGAACTCCAAAAAACTTGCGTTTCACAAAAGGAAAGGCTAAGATTCATCCTGGACTTCAGGGGTATGCCTATTATCTCAGCGATCTAGAATTTGCGGTAGATAAAAAAATCAGCTATAGCTATGAGCTCACATATTCTGCACCAAAGCATCTCTTGAGCATCGCTATTGATGACCTTGATATAGAGGATTACAGCGAAGCACCAATTATCAGAAAAGCAACCGAAGATGGACTCAAGAAGGATGGAATCCCTGATATTATCATCCAGCCTCAAGACTGATGTAATAAAAAACAAGCACTTCTTTTCAATACTCAAGAAAAATCAAAAAGAAACTACCGTGAAAGTACTATTGATCTCCAAGCGCTCGCAAACGCTTATAGTCAAAAACTTGAAGAACAAAGCAAAAAAGCGGAAGCCCAATTCAATGCCAATATCGCACAAAATAGTAATGCAGACCAGATTCAAGATCTTCCATGATTATCAAATCTCGGAGAGACATTTACCACAAAAGATATTTTACAAGACTTTTGGACTGCTCTACAAAATGGAGAAAACTGATTCTCAAATCTGAATTTTGAATTTTTTGGAAAAGAAATTGATGATATTACCCAGAATCTCCAAAATATTGCTGATACTACTTGTAATGGATTTAGCTTCGGACTTGGATCAAATCTCAAAAGTTGTAAAGGACTCCCCGTTCCTTTCAATCAAGCATTTCTTGCCCCTGGAAACTACCATCTCATGGGATGTATTCCTCTAGAACCACTAACCAAAAGCCTTGGAAAGGGGCTTCCTATCTTCCATTTTCCTGGAACCTTAACTACACCAGCAGGCCCTGTTCCTATTCCTTGGGGACTAAAAGGACCAAGAGATGGATTCTTACGACCAAGTGGAGGAACTCGATCTTCTTGGATCAGAATTTATGCGGCACCAACCCTCACTTCCCAGCTTGGAATTGCAATCTGTCTTGGTTCCTATCAAGCAGGAATGAATTTACCTTCTCCATTTTCTGATATTGGAGGGAACTGTATTGTTACCGCAGTGCCACTTCCTTGCTGAACAGCAGATGGCAACCAAAACGGAAACTCAACAACAGATCAAAATCAATCCTATCTTCCTTGGACTCAAAGTTATCAGCAAACTTCAAGCTGCGCTCAAATGAGCAATGGGGAGTCACCTTTTGTGCTTACTGCAAGCCCACTCAATAACAATGCAAACTTTCCAGCAAGCCTCCCTGATGGAAATTTCCTTTGATGAGCAATACAGGTTGATTATGATAGTATTGTCTCAAGCATTGATGGAGAACAAAATGGCATTGAAATTGAAGGAGTGAAAGTTCAGTGAGTACAAGATATCAATAATAAGATTCTATGAGGAATCCAGCAAGGACTGCAGAAAAAACTTGTAGGACGATTTGATAGACAAGTACAGTATTGGCTCAATAATCTCCTCAGATTCCGCGTAGAGTTCAGTTTTCCTGATCTTCAATACTTAGAGAAAGAGCTCTCAAGCTTTAACAGTAAAGAAGTAGAAAAATTAGCAACAAAAGACTGAATCATCCAAGAACAAGAAATCCAGAATGCTGAAAAATTTGGACTCTCAACTCCAAAAAACTACCTCCCAAGAAAAGAGACCTTGACTGCATTAAATCTAGCTGATGGAGACAATCCTTTTGAAAAACTTCAGACTTTCTTCAATAGTAAAGAAATCGTTAAGATCTCAAGTCAGCAACTTAATATCGTGATTCCTCGGATTTATAGCGAAGATATTGAAGCCTATGCTAATTATCTGAAAACTCGATATGAAACAAATAAGGAAGTTTTGGAAAGTCGAGTAAAAATCACAAGTGCAGCAATTCTAAGCTGTGAAGCCGAACTAAAAGATCTAAAAGGAGAAAACTTCAATAATAAACAAAAGGAATGCAAAGCATTGCAAGAGAGCAAAAACCAACTGATGCAAATGCAGGCAAAATTTGACAAAACCAGTGAACAAATCTTCCAGAATACTCAAACCTTGGAACTTTATAAAAGATTTCCTCTTGAAATTTATGAATGGCTCCATGTTTCCGAAAGATATCTTGGAGAAACTTCTGCTTTGCTCTCAAAATTCTTCTGATATATCAACTACCGAATGGAGATCAATGCTGCTAGATTTTCTCAATATACAGATGCGATCATTACTATTCTCGGAGTAGTCAAGACCTATCAAGTCATGGTAGACCTTTTCGTAGATTGGGGAAAGAAATGCTGAAAGTGCACCATGGATACCTATGATCAATATTCTTGTAAACTAAGTTTTCTATGTCCTGATTTACCGATTATTCCAATTCCAAATGTAAAAATTCCAAGTCTCTATATTGACCTTTCTCAGCTTCATCTGGGGCTCGATATTACGCTTCCCCGTTTTAATTTTGTCCCAAAGTCAATTGACCTACCAAAGCTCCCAAACTTCCCTGAACCCCCTCAAATAGGAGCTAATTTTAGCATCGACTTTACTATTCCTGATATTCCGCTTTTACCAGAACCTCCTGTACTTCCAGAGTTGCCATCATTTATTCCGCAGGTAGATATGCAGCTCCCTGTCCTTCCTCCTGCACCAAACATTCCTGAACTTCCGAATCAGATTTCTTTAATGCTTAGCGTGGCGAAAAAGCTCTCAAAAATTTATTGTATTATCAAGTCTGGAATCGGACTTGTAGGAGAAAACTCCCTAAAAGCAAGGATTGAGCAGATGACCCAGAGAAGCTACGAAGTTCCTTGGGTTGATCATCTGGATCTTACACAAAGCTTGAAACAAACGCCTTTAGAAGGGATTGATATTCAGGTTGATAGCTATGTTAATCTCCAGTATAATTTTGATGCTTTCTATGCGCTCCTCAAAAGTATGGTAACTACCATCAATTCAACAAGCTACAATATGCTCTCAACTGCTCAAAAACGATCAAACGCCTGAGAAAATGCTCTAGAACAAGGATGAGAACAAGCTCAAGCAACAATGGACCAGGGCAACCTTCAAGTTACAGTTGGGTATAAAGAAAAATTCCAAAATCAGATCAAAGAACTTCAAAAAAGTCTGACTCCAGAAGAACAAACCAAATTTACGCCAGTTCTTGCACTAACAAATCAGGAACATCTCATCAAAAAAAATGAACAGGGATTCCTTGAAATAAAAAACAAGGTTTCTGATCTTTTGACCACAGAAAAAAACGATCTCCAAAACCTTGCTCAACTTGTCAAAGATGACTACCCAAGCTTTCTCAAGCAACTCACTCAAAACAATCTTGAACACAAAGAACCGATCCAGCTTTCTTTCTCTACTCCTCTTCTTGAAAAAAAAGAACCGCTTGAGAAGCTGATCAAAAATAATAATGCCACCAACCTTTTGGTAGAAACAGAAGAAAAAAGGCTGAATGGTTATCTCAATGCTCTAGAGCACAATAGTGCAAAATCTTTAGCGATGAATGAAAACACCTATCAGAAATCAAAAGACTACCTTCTCAGTATCAAGGAGCAACTCAATCAACAGAAAAGCATGAAAGAAGAAAATTATGCGGGAACCACGCTCCTCTCAAATACCACTACGCAAACAACAGACAAGAAAGTTCTCCTTACCCAAACTCATAGCCAGCTTCCAACAACAGCGACAACAAACAGCACAGACTTTAGTAGTTATATTGATGGAATTTTACTCCAAGGAAAGGATAGAAATTTTGTGAATGTAATGCACTCAAAATATAATACAGAACAAATTCTCTGATATTACGAACAAGATATGAATCAGGATAAGAAAGCTGATCTTATCTTCTGGGATAGCAATAGCGTTTCTATCAAGTATGCGAATAAAAAGGATCAAGGTAATAATGGAAAAGATAGCAATTATTATCTCATTACGCCTCAGCTTCAAAAAAAGCAAACTTACGAAAACCTCAGCTCTCAGCGATTTGGAAGTAGAGATAAGGTAAAACTCTACGATGATACTCGAGAAATCAAAAATTTTGAGCTCTTGGGTCAGTCTTTTGATACCTCAAGTTTCGCTCGAAGGAATACGAATCAGAGTAGCGGATTCATTATGCGTATGAGCAACAGCGTAGATGCATTCTTGGAAAAAACAGAAGCTCAGCCAAACTATGTTCTCTTCTTGCCTGAAGGAACAGCAACAACTCAAGAAAAACTTCAAGTTGGAAATAGCACCTTCAAAATTCAAGATCAAGTTGGAAAAAACATTTCCGAAATACTCTTCTATAATCCTGCAGATTCAGAACTAAGCTTCACGATCCAAAATATTCCAAGAAATCGAAAATATCTCCAGATTGCAGGAATCAAGAAAGAAAATGAAATGCTTTATACCATCAATTCCCCACGGTCCAATCAAATCGTTTGAGGAAGACAACTCATCGCTGATAGTAAAGGACCAAAAGTATCTGCTCAACTTATAAGAAGCAAAAAAAATGCAATCATTGATGAAGGACTTGAATTGGAAGGAGTGATAGGAACCTACTATGATATCAAGGTAAATCGAAACGATGAAAGTAAACTCAAAGAAGCCAGCATCAAAAAAGCAGGAAAAATCATTCAACAAGAAAGCTTTGAAAGCGAAACAGGGACTTTGCTCATAAAAGACCTCTTTTTCACTGGAGCTACCCAAGAGCGCTATCAGCTTTTTGCTCGTGATACTCAAGGCAATGAAAATCAAAGTGAACTCTTGCTAACCATCTGACTTCCTAGCATTGCAATAGAGCAGATTGAGCAGATTTCAGGATGGAAAGAGGGCATCGAAAATCCGATACAAATTCAGGCAAAATTGGAAAAAGATATTGATGATTGAACCATTAGCTTTGAAAGAAAAAGAAAGAAAAAGCTGACTTCTCTTGTTGCTATTGAAAATGGAAAGAAAAAAGAACATTATCCCGTTTCAACCGATCAAGACCGTGTATTAGGAGCCTACTATGATTTTTGAGAGCTTATCTGACTTTATAGCGTTGGTAAAAAGCTCATTGCAACCGTAAATGCTCAAAATGGAGAAATTTTGATTCAAGAAGCCTTTAAAAAAGCGGTAAATCTCAAAGTCGACTTTTCAAAAGGTCATCCCGTTGTAAAACTCCTCCAATGAGACAAAGTGCTTTTTGAGATTCTCTTACAATCCCAAGCTCTCGTATCAAAAGAAATCCTCAAAGGAACCCTTTTCCCTCTTGAAGGTCCTCAATACGGAATATTCAATGGAGGAGAAGTCCTCTTACAGGGAAAAACTGCTCAACTCTTCATCGCTCCTCAAGGAACGCTATGGACAGAAAAAAATGAAATCTGGTGAGAATATCGTTTTGACAAAGAAAAAAATGCAGTACATTATAGCCTCTTTGAGCATAGCTTTTGAGAAAAATTTGCAGATATTGCCTTTAAAGTAAAACCGCTTTAAGTAAGGAAAAAGAGAAAATCTTGCAAAAAATAAGAAATCCACTATATTTATTCTGATTTAGCTTTCATTGGTAATGAAAAAACGAATACTTGTATTCCTTGGTATTGGGATGATAGGATCTAATGTGACCTTTGCTCATGACTGTCATCTTTTTTCGGAAAGCTCAATACAAGAACTCAGCAACGCCCTCCTCAATAAAAATCATCTTGCACTCAATGCAATTACCCAAGAAGGACTCCAAAGATCACTTATCAATCTCAAGAGCTACTGCTGTAGTACGATGAGCCTCTCCTCTCCAGCTCCATTCCAAGCATCTTGCAAAAAAGATGAAGCATTGCGAAAAAATACCACTCATTATCCTGAATCTCCCTACCTTTTTGATCAGCTTTTTGATACGATGATAAGGAGACTCATGATTGAGGGGAATTATACAGATGTTCCGGCTGATGAACAAGCTAGCACTTGGGAAAAAGCCATCAAAACACTTGCCGAAAGCCCAGATGGAACCCTCCCTCCAGCACTCTCAAAAGAGTACCAACAGTATCGATGACTTCAGAGCGAATATGTACTCCCGCTGTACAATGGAGTTTCTCGCCAAGAGTACCAACAAACTATAGAAAAAGCTGAACAGCAAGCAATCCTTACAAACTATAAACAACGAAATCTTAGCACAAAATACCACAACCTTTGCCAAAATGCGATCTATCTTATGACTCTCCTTCCTAGCGAATTTAGAAGCGATGAGCTCAGCCTTGCTCAGATCCAATGTAGTCAAAATATAAAACAGATCCTTGATACTCATGCAAAATATCTCAATGCGCTCATCATCCACAAATCAAATCTCCTGCTGACGCAGAGTTTAAAAAATTATACTCAGAATTATCTTATCTCAAGCAGATTTCAATCGTTTGAAAATAATCTCAACTCAATGCTCAATACCCTCCTTGGCGTAGTAAGAATCATCCCTAAACTCGAAAGAATCTGCAACTAATTTATCTTTTTTCTCTGCTTATCATGAAAAAATCAGCTTTACTCCTAGTTTTAGTAAGCATAGGGCTCCTCTCCTCTTTTCAAACCTTCGCAACTCCAAATAATTTGCATATCATCCCGGAATATCTTTCTTGAGGAAGTGCAGAAGCTGCAGCACAAGAGGCAAGTGAAGCTGTGAACTTTGTCGGAAATAGTAGCTCTGGAGGAACGGTGATCGAAAGATACAACCAACAAGCAGAAAAAATCGCAAAAGAAAAAAACATCGGGAAAGCATTCAAAACCTGAATTATGAACTGGGATACTATTCCAAACTATATTGTCTATCTCATGAGATTTCTCAATCAGCTTGGACTTTTGATCGGAGGGGTGATGATACTCTATGCAGGCTACCTCTATGCAGGGACAATCTTTGGCTTTGGAGACCCAAATTCAGCGAAAAATGCAATCAAAAATGCCATCATTGGAGTAATCATCCTTGTCGCTTCCTATGCAATATGGGCAGGGATTCAGGCACTTTTCTTGTAAAAGCTCTTTAGACTATTCTTAATTTTTCACAATGAAGCTTGAAAATAAGGCGATACGCTTTGCTGGAATTGGTGCTGCACTCCTTGCAGTCGTTAAGTTCATTTTTTGAATCATCAGCGGAAGTATGGTGCTCATTGCCTCTGCGGTAGATTCCCTTTTGGATCTCATGGTTTCGCTCTTTAATCTTTTTGCACTCAAGGAAGCGAAAAAACCTGCCGATCACGATCATAACTACGGACACGGAAAAATTGAAGGAATCGCTGCAATCACAGAGGGACTGATCATCACTGGATCAGCATTTTTTATTATTTTTTCTTCAGTCAAAAAGCTCTTTTGAAATCCAGAAATCACGGAAATCACAAGCGGAATCTTCGTTATGCTCTTTTCGCTCCTCATCACGGGGCTGATTGTTTTTCTGCTTCAGAGCGTAAGTAAAAAGACAAAAAGTCTGATCATCAAAGCTGATCTCATGCATTACAAGATGGATTTTCTGACCAATGGAGGGGTGCTTCTCACCTTGGTTCTTGTGAAGCGGACTGGGCTTTCGTTTTTGGACCCGATTATTGCGAT
Source organism: bacterium (assembly GCA_041831495.1). GTDB lineage: Bacteria > Patescibacteriota > Gracilibacteria > Absconditabacterales > Absconditicoccaceae > HOT-345. Next base: position 38,102 of record JBHAST010000038.1, read on the forward strand.
TGGAATTGCGATCTACATTCTCTATGGCTGCAAAACGATTCTCAAAGAGGGATTTGATCTTTTGATGGATAAAAGCCTTGGTAAAGATAAAGAAATCTGAAAGCTTATCTTGGAGCATCCTGCTATTGCGAGTTTTCATAAATTAAAAACCCACCAATCTGGCGGGAAAGTTTTTATCAGCTTCCATATGGTGTTCAAAAATCCTGATATCAGTCTGAAGGAAGCACATCTCATCAGCTCCGAAATGGAACAGAAACTCAAAAAGCATTTCAAGAGGGCAAGCGTGATCATTAGGCTTGATCCTTTTGAAGATCATTAAAAACACAAGTACAAATAGTTTTTGGGAATGCAAGAGATTTTGAATAACGTTTGAAAGTAAGAAAAAACGCCCCGAAGGAGCGTTAAAATCAACTTTGAGGAGTTTATTCTTAGGAATCTTTAAAGCTCTTGATATTTTTTCTTACAGCATCAGCATATCCAGCTTCAATCAGAGCCTTCGCAATCTCTAAATCAAGTCCTTCAAATTTATCAAGATGGTAAGCCAAGAATCATAACCCTCCAGCTTCAATGAAAGCTTTCGCGATCTCGTTATGATCAACTCCTTCAAATTTATCAAGATTTTCAGCTACCGCTCATCATTTCCCAGCTATGATCAGAGCTTTCGTGATCTCTAAATCAAGTCCTTCAAATTTATCAAGATGGTAAGCCAAGTATCATAACTCTCCAGCTTTAATCAAAGCTTTCGTGATCTCTAAATCAAGTCCTTCAAATTTATCAAGATGGTAAGCCAAGTATCATAACTCTCCAGCTTTAATCAAAGCTTTCGCGATCTCGTTATGATCAACTCCTTCAAATTTATCAAGATTTTGAGCTACCACCCCTCATTTCCCAGCTATGATCAGAGCTTTCGCCACCTTCTGATCAAGGTCTTTAAATTTATCAAGATTCTCAGCTAATGCGGATAATTCCCCAGCCTCAATCAGCTTATCAGCTCATTTTTGAGTAAAACCATATTTTGCTAGAATATAATAGCCTTTTTGCTGTTCGGATATAAGCTTTTTTTCTGCCAAAAGTTTTCCTACTTCCCCTGATGCACGATCTGCTTTTAAAATTTTCGCTAATTTATCTCTATACTTTTGCTGTTCACGAGTACGATTTTTGTTACTAGGGTGGTTTAGTTTACTGTCTAGTGCTTTTGCCAGAAATTTTAAAAAATTTGTCATAACTCTTACAATAAAAGATAAAACAAATTCATTATAACGATATATATATAGCTATACTCTTGTCGTTAACAAAAAAAGTATTAACGCTTGAAAATCAGCTTGGAAAGCCCAAGTCATGATGAGTAGAGCATAAAAAAATTTAAGTATGTCTTATAAATTATTGTATGCCTCTAGCTTGGAAGAGGCAAAAAAACTCAATCCAAGCTCTGAAGAATTTGTTATGATAGGGAACTGTTTCCCAAAAATAACAAAAGCGTGGAAACATTCAGAAGGCTCCTCTATTCCAGGAGAATTAAAATTGTTATGTGATCAAGACGGTATTATCCTTGTGAAGATCACGGAACGGAAAACGAAGTTCTTTCAACTAGCGAAACAACAAGCACTATGCTGTGAATCTTTTTATCATCAGGCATTAAAACTACTTGAATAAACAATTCACAACGAAGGACCAGCGGTTAGTTGTACCCTGGTCCTTTTCTTTTGCCCATAAAAGAATGTCAAGCGAAAGCGGAGTCAGGCTTCAGCTTTTTTTTGCAAATTCTCTTCAATTCCCTATACTTAGTTTTCGGAGAATTGAGCATTCAGCCCTTATCATTGTGATTCGTCATTGCGAGGGAGCTGAGCGACCGAAGCAATCCAGGGAATAAGCAGATTGGCTTTCAAATGGATTGCCACGGCTCATTACCATTCGCCTCGCAAAGACCTTTGATTATGATACACTTTGAACTTTGAATTCTGAATTGTGAATTATAAATTATGAATTGTAAACTCTTCACTAAAAAAAACTTTATCCTCTAAACTCATTATTATGCAAGTAAGTATCGGATTCTCTTGACCAGCTGGATCAGGCGTAAATACCGCAGGAATCCTCCTTGCCCAGCTCCTCGCCCATAAAGGCTACACCGTGCTTGGCGATAAGGAATACGCTTCCATCATCAAAGGAGATAATAACTGCTTTTTTCTCTATATTTCTGATGAAGAGAAGCCATTTATTACGAGGAGAATTGACTATTTCCTCGCCTATGATCCTTATGCAGTCAGCAAGAATGAAAGCATCTATGATCTCAAAAAAGTCTTTATGATCAAGGATCAACCTTGCAAATACAAGAATACCTTTTGTTTTGGGGCAGCGCTCAAGATTTTTGGGATCGCGATTGAGGAGGGAAAGCGTTTTTTGGAGGAGCATTTTCGTGAAAAGGAGTTAAAACCTGAAGTCTTGGATCAGAATTTTTTGGATTTGGAGGCAGGCTATCAGTATGTTCTTGAACAATGCGGTGATGCCTGCGATATCATAAACTTTAGTCAAGCGATCTGAGCTCCAAAGCAGTTTATGTACGGAAACGAGCTCATTGCCAAAGGAGGAATCGCTTCTGGGCTGGATTTTTATGCCGCCTATCCGATGACCCCAGCCTCTAGCATTATTGATGAAGTCGTGGCATACCAGTCTTCCTGAGTGAAACAAGATGTCTTCCTGAGCGATAGCGAAGGAGATAGATTAGATTCTTCCTCGCTTTGCTCCTCAGAATGACATAAGCTAACTTTCTTCCAAGGCGAAGATGAAATTGCGGTCAGTATGGCGATGCTTGGTGCGAAATTTGCTGGAAAGAGGGCGATGTGCGGAAGTAGCGGTGGCGGATTTGCGCTGATGAGCGAGTCGCTCGCTTTTTCCAATCAAGCGGAGATCGGAGGTGTGTATATTCTCTCGCAAAGGGATGGTCCAAGCACCTGAACTCCAACTTTTACAGGGCAGGGCGACCTGAATTATGCTTTGAATGCGAGTTTTGGAGATACGAAGCCGATCGTGTTTGCTCCCTCTACTTTTGAAGAAGCTTATACTTTCACAGGAAAGGCGCTCAATTGGTCAGATCAGTATCAGCACCCTGTGATTATGCTAGTTGATAAGCAGCTTTCGGAGTCCTATTTGAGTATTGATCCACAGAAACTTATTCCAGAACCGATAAAAAGAGGCAAAAAAGCTGACT
>JBHAST010000039.1:0-14898 GCA_041831495.1 bacterium
ATGCCACTGATTAGGAAACATTTAGATGAAGAAGAGGAATAAAAATGGAAAAACTGACATTTACCACTCTTTCAGCTCCTTTTGAGTATGAAATCCCAAAAATCAAAGGCTCGAGGTTTATTACGACTTTGATTCCCCTTTCTTCAAAAGAAGGATTGGAAACTCAGCTTTCTCTTATTCAAAAAAAATACTACGATGCTACGCACAACTGCTATGCCCGAAGACTAGAAACCGAAGCCCAACAAGACCTTTTCGGAAACCGAAGCCTCGTTTCCAAGCACGAAAGAGCAAACGATGATGGAGAACCAAGTAATACCGCTGGGAAACCGATACTTTCTGTCCTAAAAGGGAATCAGATTTTTGATAGTTTAGCTGTGGTGACAAGATATTTCTGAGGGACTTTATTAGGAGTTTGAGGGTTAATTCAAGCCTATACCGAAGCCACAAAAGCCGCACTCAGCACTGCCCCACTCCTTCAAAAAGAAATCACAAAAAAATTGACGCTTTTTGTCACCTATGAACAGCTCTCACTCGTGCACTATCTTTTTTCAAAATACGAATGCAAAGTCATCCGCGAGCATTACGGCACCAACATTGAACAAGGAATTGAAGTCAATGCCGCTTTTTTTAAGCTTATGTGTAGCGAACTCCAAGAAAAAATGATTAGTTTCAGAGCTTAATCTCCCGAAATTTCTTTGATTTGGTCGCGGATCACCGCGGCTTTTTCAAATTCCCAAACTTTAATTGCCTCATCTAGCTGAATTTTCAGGTCTTTGAGAATGATTTCTCTCTCAGCTTTCGTAGCTTTTTTGAGCTTTTTGACCTTGCCTCTGGTTAAAGAGCCAAAATCCTGATCCAAACTGAGATCTGTTTTCACGGTTTCTAGAGATTTTACGTTGGAAGAGGCGATCTCAGGAACGATTCAGAATTTTTGATTATGTTGCTCCTGAATCCCACGACGGCGATAGGTTTCCCAGAGCGATTTGAGCATAGATTCGGTAAAGGCATCAGCATAGAGAATCACTTCACTCTGCGGATTTCTTGCAGCACGACCAATAATCTGAATCAATGAAGTCGTAGACCTCAAAAATCCCTCTTTATCCGCATCAAGCACCCCAATCAAGCTTACCTCAGGCAGATCAATCCCCTCTCTCAGTAGATTTACCCCTACGATAATATCTATCTCGCCACTCCTCAGCTTTTTGATGATCTCTCGGCGATCAATCGTTGCGATCTCACTATGCAGATAAAAAGCCTTAAATCCCTGAGAGATCAGAAAATTTGTCACTTCTTCAGAAGATTTTTTGGTCAAAGTAATGAGGAGGATTTTCCCTTGCTTTGCAATATGGGTTCTGATCCTCTCCAAAAGGTGTTCTAAAAAGGGAGGGAAATCAGATTTTTTTGTCTGTTCAAGTGGAGTTTGGAGGTAGGTTTCAAGGAGAGAGGTTTTCATAGTAAGCGAATGAATAAATCAGACTTCAGTCTAGTTATCTCTGCCGAGAAAGCAAGAAGAGATAGATTCATTAAAAAAATAAAGAGAGGGCGATTGATTTTTTAAAGGCATTCTCTATACTGCAATTAACATTTATCTTGAGGACAGCAATGGCATATATTTACATGGACGAAAGTGGAGATTTATGATTCAATCTCTCAAATAGCAATTCTCAATACTTTATCATAACTTTTTTGATTAGTAATACTGAGAAAGACTGTGAAAATGTAATGAAAAAGGCTTTTAAGCGAATGAGTGGAAAAAATATCAAGAGAAACGCCTCCTATTTTCATTCTAATAAAGAACATAGAAATGCAGTAAAAAAAGTAATAGACCTTGCAAATCGTAGAGACTTTAAAATAGTCGCACTCATAGCCGACAAGAAACACCTTTCTGAAAGACAAAAATCTAATATTCACCAATTGTATAATACTATGGTGGGAAATCTCTTAGAACAATGTGAAACAAGGGGGCTTATTACCAGCAAAGAAGATCATTTTTTTGTCGCTTCTCGCAGGGAAACCAATAAAACACTAAATGCAGACTTTATTAAACATCTCGAAACTATAACAAGCGATCTTGTAAGGATTACGGCACACATAAAATCCCCTTGAGAAGCTAAGGGACTTGAAATCGTAGATGCAATTTCCTTTTCTCTCTATCAGAAGCGAGAATTTAAAAAATCTGACTTATGCTCTATACTTGAAAATAAGATTGAATTTGAGATTTTTTTTCAATAAAAAGGAAACCCTATATGCACCGCGATAACGGGTCACCTACGGCAACCAGCATATAGGGATTTACTCCAGCACTTGAAGTATAATCAAAATTTTTCAGAATGCAAGAGATTTTGCATTAAAATTGCTGAGTTGCGGATTTTCTCGTCTCATCTTGCGGAATATCTCACGATACAACAAATCTTTATCTCTGCTGAGAAAGCAAGAAGAAACCATTTTTGCAGGGAAGAAAAAACGCCCCGAAAGGCGTTTGAGCAGTAAAGAAGGTTTACTCTTTGGACTGTGTAAAGCTCTTGATATTTTTTCTGACTTGATCAGCATATCCAGCTTTGATAAGCTCTTGAGCAAGAGAACTATCAAGTCCTTGAAATTTGTTAAGATATTTAGCTACTTTCCCTCATCCTCCAACCTCAATCAATGCTTTCGCTACTTCACTATCAAGTCCTTGAAATTTGTTAAGATATTCAGCTACTTTCCTTCATCCTCCAGCCTCAATCAATGCTTTCGCTACCTCATTATCAAGTCCTTCAAATTTAGCAAGATGCCTAACTACTTCCCTTCATTTTCCAATCTCAATCAATGCTTTCGCTGTCTCTTGATCAAGTCCCTGAAGGTTAGCAAGATTTTCATCTATATACCATAAATCTCTAGCCTCAATCAATGCTTTCAATGCTTTCGCTACTTCACTATCAAGTCCTTTAAAGTTAGCAATATTTCTAGCTACTTTCCTTCATTTTCCAGCCTCAATCAATACTTCCGCTACCTCTTTATGATTAAGTCCTTTAAAGCTATCAATATTGTCAACTACATTCCATCATTCTCCAGCCTCAATCAATGCTTTCGCTAGCTCTTTATGATTAAGTCCTTTAAAGCTATCAAGATTTTCAGCTACATACCATCATTCTCCATCCTTAATCAATGCTTCCGCTACTTCACTATCAAGTCCTTTAAAGTTAGCAATATTTCTAGCCACATTCAATCATTTTCCAGCCTTAATCAATGCTTTCGCTAGCTCTTTATGATTAAGGCCTTTAAAGCTATCAAGATTTTCAGCTAGAGATCATCATTCTCCAGCCTCAATCAATGCTTTCGCTACTTCACTACCAAGTCCTTCAAAGTTAACAAGATTATTAGCCACACCCCATCATATTCCAGCCTTAATCAATGCTTTCGCTACTTCACTATCAAGTCCTTGAAATTCATCAAGCTTTTGAGCTACTTTCCTTCATTCTCCAACCTCAATCAATGCTTTCGCTACCTCATTATCAAGTCCTTTAAAGCTATCAATATTGTCAACTACTTTCCTTCATTCTCCAGCCTCAATCAATGCTTTCGCTACCTCATTATCAAGTCCTTGAAATTTATTGAGATTGTTAAATATAAATTCCCATTTCTTGGCTTTAATAAGAACATCAAGTCCTTTTTGAGTAAAACCATATTTTGCTAGCTCATAATCCAAACCTTTCTGTGCAGATTGAAGGGTATTTTCTGCTAAAAGCTTTCCTATTTCGCCTAACTGACGATCTGCTTTCAAATTTTCTGCCAAACGATTTCTATACCTCTGCTGCTCAGGAGTACGAGCTTTGATACGAGGGTGCTTAAGATTAATTTGTGGGGTGTTTGTCATAACTCTTACTATAAAAAAATAAAATCAACATCATTATACCCCCCCCTCGAAAAAAGTCAACTTTTTGAGGACTTTTTTTGCCCCTGCCTCACATTCCCCCACTTCATTCTCAGAAATTTCTCAATTTGTCAAAGCCACCTGCACTTCAATTTTCAGGATTCCTTGCATTTTTGGAGATAATAGCTATCCTTAAGCGATGAAAAAACTTTAACTTTTTAGGAAAAGCCACGCATGGACAACCAAAATACCCTTGATGAAATGCTTAATACCATGGAAAGCGAAATCGTAGAAAAATCTGACTCAGACAAGATTTCCCTAGAAACCTGAGAGCAGAAACCCAAGAAAAAAGAAGAAAAAAAGCTGACCATTGAATACTTCGGGACTGATCTTACCAAAGAAGCCAAAGACGGCTATTTAGATCCCATCATCTGAAGAGAAAAAGAGATTGATCAGGTCATCTATACTCTTTTGAGAAAGACGAAAAATAATCCGCTTTTGATCGGTGAAGCTGGAGTCGGGAAAACCGCAATCGTTGAGGGCTTAGTCCAGAGAATCAATGCTAAACAAGTCCCAGAAAAGCTGATTGGGAAAAAGGTTTTCCTGCTTGATATGGGGACGCTCGTTGCTGGAACTAAATATAGAGGAGAATTTGAATCTAGGATGAAATCTATCTTGGAAGAGGCAATCGATCCGACCAATAATATCATTCTCTTTATTGATGAGCTTCACACGATCATCGGAGCTGGAGGTCAGGACCAGAACGATGCTGCACAGATGCTCAAACCTCTGCTCTCAAGAGGGAAAATAAAGCTGATCGGAGCGACGACTTTTGATGAATATCAGAAATATATTGAGAAAGATGCCGCACTCAAGAGAAGATTTCAAGAAGTCGTAGTCAACGAGCCAAGTATTGAGATGACCAAGCAAATTATTCTCGGTCTCAAGCCGACCTATGAGGATTTTCACGGAGTGGTGATTTCTGATGAGGCGATAGAGAGTGCTATTACGCTCAGCAAAAGGTATATTCTCAACAAACAACTGCCTGATAAAGCGCTCGATATCCTAGATGAAGCGAGTGCGAGAAAGTCTACCATGCAGCAAAAGCTTGATAACGATGATAACTATCAGAAACAGGAGAAAAAAATAGAGAAAATTCAGAAAGAGATTGAGAACGCAATAGAAAATCAGGATTATTTTTCTGCTGCCGAGCTCAAAACTCAGGAAGAAAGCCTCAAAAAAGAACTTCAAAAAATCAGATCCAATAAGAACATTCCTGCTCACCTGAGAAGTGTAATTGAATCTGAAGATATCGGAAAGGTTCTTGCAGACAAAACCTGAATTCCGACCAATATCGTGAACGAAGATGAAATCAGTAAACTCAAAAGACTTGATACCGAGCTCAAAGAACACATCATCGGACAAAATGATGCCGTAGAAACGATTGTAAAAACGCTGATTAGAAGTAGACTTTCTGTCATTAGAAAAAATAAGCCGATTGGTTCCTTCCTCTTCCTTGGACCCTCAGGAGTCGGGAAAACCTACCTTGCAAAGCTGATTGCCAAGCATTATTTCGGTGATGAAACTGCGATGATCAGATTTGATATGTCCGAATATATGGAAAAGTTTTCTGTTTCTAAATTGATCGGTTCTCCTGCGGGATATGTCGGTTATGATGAAGGAGGAGGCTTGACCGAAGCGGTAAAGAGAAAGCCGTATTCGGTGATTTTGCTTGATGAGATTGAAAAAGCGGCACCTGATGTACTCAATATTCTGCTTCAGATCCTTGATGAAGGACAGCTCAAAGACAGCAAAGGCAGACGAATTGACTTCAAAAACACGATTATCGTGATGACTTCCAATATCGGAACCGAAGAATTTAGCAAGAAAAAAACCTCAATCGGATTTGACACAGGAACAAAAGCTGACCTCGATAGCAAACAGTTTGATGAGATCAAAAGCAGAGTCTTGGAAGAGTTGAAAAACTTTATCACTCCTGAACTTTCCAACAGAATTGATCACAAAGTCGTTTTCAAACCGCTCAGCAAAGCAGACTTGACCGCTATTTTCAACCAACAGATCAAAATCTTCCTCTCTGCTTGGAAAGAGAACGACCAAGTCAAACTCCCAAAATTCAGCAAAGCAGAAGTTGAGAAAATCATTGATAAGATTTACGATCCAGCATTTGGAGCCAGACCTGTGGAAAGATATATCAATGATGAAGTAGAACCAAAGATTATCAATGCTCTTTTGAAATAAGAAAAGGAAATTTTTAAAAAAGAAAAGGCTGATCTCATTCAGTCTTTTTTCATCATAAAGAAAAAATCAAAAAAAAACGCCTTGAAAAGCCAAAATAAAATGTTATAAAGAAGCCAGATTTATTTTATCAATGTAAGTATGTGAGTTCATACGCGCCATGTCCCCCGAATAATGAAGAATTAAGAATGGAGAATTAACAATGGAGAATTTATAATGGACAATTTAAGCTAGAATTGAAGATTTTGTGCTATGATCATTATAAGTTTTTCATCATACCTTATCTATTATCAATTTTAAATTATTCATTATACTCATGGCAACAAAATTAACTTCAAGAGCTGAGGATTATTCTCAGCGATATAACGATTTAGTAAAATTTGCAGATCTTGCGGAAAATTCTTCTGTGAGAGGCTGTATGGTGATTAAACCATATGGTTATGCGATCTGGGAAAATATTAGAGATGTCCTAGATGCAATGTTCAAGGCAACAGGGCATCAGAATGCGTATTTCCCACTTTTTATTCCAAAGTCATTCTTCTCTAAAGAAGCCAATCATGTAGATGGATTCGCGAAAGAATGTGCAGTAGTTACCCATTATAGACTCAAAAATGATGAAAACTGAAAAGGAATCGTGGTAGATCCTGAGGCAAAACTTGAGGAAGAATTGATTGTAAGACCAACTTCAGAAACGATTATTTGGGACAGTTATAGAAATTGGATCAAATCACATCGTGATCTCCCTTTGCTCGTAAATCAATGGGCAAATGTAGTGAGATGGGAGATGAGAACGAGGATTTTTCTTAGAAGTGCAGAATTTCTGCGGCAAGAAGGACATACCGCTCATGCCACCGCTGAAGAAGCTGATATTGAAGCCAAAAAAATGCTAGAAGTTTATTCAGATTTCGTTTCTCATTTTATGGCGATCTATCATTACAAAGGAGAGAAACCTGATCACGAAAGATTTGCAGGTGCGGTGAGAACCTATACTTTTGAGCCTATGATGCAGGATTTTAAAGCACTTCAAGCGGGAACTTCTCATAATCTTGGTCAAAATTTTGCAAAAGCCTTTGATGTGAAATTTACCAACAAAAATAATGAACTTGAGTATGTCTATGCGACTTCTTGGGGAGTAAGCACGAGGCTGATGGGAGGTTTGATTATGGCACATTCTGATGATCATGGATTAGTTTTGCCGCCTGCACTGGCACCAATTCATCTCGTGGTGGTTCCTATTTTTAAGAGGCAAGAGGATTTGGATCAGATTTTAGAGGCTTTGAAACCGACTTTGGACCACTTGAAAACTTCAAAATTAAAAATAAAATCTGATATTCTCGGGGCATATGAACTCCCTTACAAAGTAAAGATTGACGATGATGATCAGAAATCTCCATGACGAAAATTCAACGAATGGGAACTCAAAGGCGTGCCTCTCAGAATCGCTGTTGGAAAAAGAGATTTAGAGCAGGGACAGGTAGAACTTTTCAGGAGAGATACGATGGAAAAGAAGCTCGTAAAACTTGAAAACCTTGCTGGAGAAGTTGAGGAAATGTTCCTTGAAATGCAGAAAAAAATGCTCGCAAAACATCAGCTTTTTACGCTTGAACATACCTATACAGCTGATACCTATGAAGAACTCAAAGAAAAAGTAGAAAACTGATTTGTACTCGCGCATTGGGATGGGACCAAAGAAACTGCGATGAAAGTGCAGGAGGAGCTTAAGGCAACGATTAGATGTTTGCCATTTGATATGCCTGAGGAAGCGGGTGTTGATCCTGTGAGCTGAAACCCAAGTGCCAGAAGAGTGATTTATGCGAAAAGTTATTAGGAGAATTGCAGAGAATGGTTCTGAGAATGACTGAGAATAAGAGAGAAAGACAAATTCTCTCTTTTTCCATTCTCTGAGATTCTCTGCTCCATTCTCTGAAATTCTCTGCTCTATTCTCTGAGATTCTCTGCTCCATTCTCCGGAATTCTCCCAATTAAAAAAAAGCTGAACAAGCTTCCTCATTCAGACTTCTTTTTTTTATACAAGTACTATCTCAAGAAAGCTACCTGTGTTGTTTGAGAGCTTGAAGAAAGCAAGTTTGTTTCTGCTTCAGCTCTGTCTGCTTCTACATTAAATACCATAAAGGTCATTACTGCGGCATAAACCACAACTCCAAAGAATGCTACATCTCTTACGATTTTCTGCATCTTGGTTCTTTCTGCTTCAGCTTTGTGAAGTACGAGTTTTTTTGCTACTTTTTTCATGGGTGTTTTTGTATAAGAAATAAATGCAATAAGATTATAGCATATTTTTAAAAAAATGTCAAATTTTTGAAGACTTTTTTATTTATCAGATCAAAACTAGCCTTTCACTTATATTTTTAGAAAATAAAAGAACAAAGTCTGATTTTTCCTTTGAGCAAAAATAAAGGGATATTAAGAAAATAAGAAAAAAATATTCGTTAAATGATTTTTAACAACCACGCTCCTGTTATTTTAATAAAGGATGAAAATTATTGTTTGAATCATTTTTAGAACCTTATACTTTGCTTTTTGTCTGCTAATGCTCTAAGAAGTTTATGAAAGTCTGTTTTTTGAAAAATCTCCATTTGCTCTTTTAGCATATCTCTATTAAGAAATTCTAGGAGGTCAAAAAGATTGTTCTCTTCTAGCTTTTTCGCAAAATCTTCTATTTTTCTCTGCAAGAAAAGAAGAGTCAACCTCACTCCTATTTCCTTATTGGTCATTCCTAATCAAAGAGTATAGTTTAAGGAGTTTTCAAGAATCTCTAAATTACTTATAAAAATATCTACATTCTTTATAGCTTCTAGTGGTATCTCTTGTGAGTTCCAATGTTGTAAAACCCCCATAATCCCAAACTTTTTTGGAAGTTCTTGAGCAAGCCACAGAAAATTTACATCTTTTAGTGCTTGTTTTTCAGTTTCATTGAGTGGAATTTCTCATGGTTTAGGACTAAGCAGTCATGATATAATTTCTTCATTACTCATCTTCATTTTAAAAGCACTATGAAGTCGTTCCGATAGTCAAGAGATATGTTGATCATCGCTTGGATCTTTTATATAGTCTTTCCAAGATTTTCTTACCATTTTATATAGGTAGACTTTCTCTTGTTCTACATCTTGAGAAGAGTTTAAAACTGAAGCTATTTCGTCTGGTGATGTGGGATCAAGATTTTTAAGGTTTACTGGCTCTAGTGACTTTTTTCACATTGGTTGTTTTAGTGTATTTCCTCACATCAAATTATCTTTCATAAGGATAAAATAATATACTCTCTTATAAATAAAAACACAACGAATGTCAAGATTAAGTTTTCTTTATTAATTTTATATATAAGATCCAAAGTCAGATTTATAAGATTTAAACTTAGAATAAAATGCTTGTGCCAAAAAACAAGAAGTATGGAAAAACACTTGAAAAAAGTGAGCGATTTTTTATAGTAAGGGCGGTTATATTTTTTAAATTTTTGAGGAATTTAAAAATAGCAAAGCTGATTTTTTATTTCTTAGAAATCTAAAGAAAACGGCAAAGCCACTATTTTATTATTTTACAGTTGTATACTGATGGCAAACGAGAGAAAACCTTTGGACAAGATCAGGAATATCGGTATCATGGCGCATATTGATGCTGGTAAGACGACTACGACCGAGAGAATTTTGTATTACACAGGAAAAAAACACAAGATCGGTGAAACCCACGATGGAGAAGCTGATATGGACTGGATGGAGCAGGAAAAGGAGAGAGGAATTACGATTACTTCCGCTGCGACAACTTGTTTTTGGCATGATACGCAGGTAAATGTGATTGATACCCCAGGACATGTGGATTTTACGATTGAGGTAGAGAGATCACTTAGAGTACTTGATGGTGCGGTAGCGTTGCTTGATGTTTCTCAAGGTGCTGAACCTCAGACTGAAACGGTTTGGAGACAGGCTGATAAATATGGTGTTCCTAGGCTCATTTTCGCAAACAAAATGGACAAAATGGGAGCAGATTTCTTTATGTCTTTGGAATCCGTAGAACAAAGATTAAGCACGAAAGCAGTGCCAATCCAACTTCCAATCGGAAAAGCTGATACTTTTGAGGGAATCATTGACCTCGTAACGATGAAATCTTATCACTTTGAAGGAGAAAAAGGAGTAGATATTATTGAGGGTGAGATCCCAGCTGATATGCAGGCTCAAGCTGAAGAATATAGAGAAAAGCTGATTGATACCATCTCAATGTTTGATGATGAATTGGCAGAAAAATTCCTTGGCGGAGAAGAGGTAAGTATTGAACTTATCAAAAGAGCGATCAGAGCTGGAGTAATCGCAAATGAACTCTATCCAGTGATGTGTGGAACTGCACTTGGAAACAAGGGAGTTCAGCTCGTGCTCAATGCGGTAGTTGATTACCTTCCATCTCCACTTGATAGAAAGGAAATTATTGGACATAATCCAGATAACGAAGAACAGGAAGTAAAGAGAACTCCTGATGTAAATGAGCCTGTTTCTGCGATTGCGTTCAAAATCATGACTGATCCTTTCGTTGGAACCTTGACTTTCGTGAGGGTTTATTCAGGAACTATCAAATCTGGAGATACTTTGCTCAATTCTATTACTGGAAAGAAAGAAAGAGTAGGAAGACTTCTCTTGATGCACGCAAACAAGAGAGAAGAAATCTCTGAAATCTCTGCTGGAAATATCTGTGCTTTCCTAGGGCTTAAAGAAACTCAAACAGGACACACGCTTTGTGATCCAGCGAAGCCAATCGTGCTTGAAAAGATGGAATTCCCAGATCCAGTGATCCATATTGCTATTGAACCAAAATCAAAAGCTGATCAAGAAAAACTCGGTTTGGCTCTTTCAAAATTGATGGCGGAAGATCCTTCTTTCAGAGCTCATGCTGATGAAGAGAGTGGACAAACGGTGATCGGAGGTATGGGAGAGCTTCACCTTGATGTGATCGTAGATAGACTCAGAAGAGAACATAAAGTAGAGGTAAATACTGGTAAACCTCAGGTAGCTTATAGAGAAACCATCTTTGATACTGCTTCAGCAAGGGGAATCTTCAAAAAGCAGACAGGAGGTAGAGGTCAGTTTGGTGATGTTGAACTTAGACTTGAAAAGCTTCCTGAAGATAAAAACTACGAATTCGTATCAGAAATTAAGGGTGGAGTAATCCCTAATGAATTTATCCCTGCGATTGATAAGGGAGCGAAAGAAACGATGGCTCAAGGTATCCTTGCTGGATTCCCTATCATCAATATTAAGGTAGTTCCTTTCTTCGGTTCTTATCATGATGTGGATTCTTCAGAAGTTGCGTTTAAAGTAGCTACTTATAAGGCGTTCAAAGAAGCGTTTATGAAGGCTTCACCTGCGATCCTTGAACCAATTATGTCTGTAGAAATCGTAACTCCAGAAGAATATGTGGGAACCGTGATGGGAGATCTTTCATCTAGAAGAGGAATTATTCTTGGACAAACTCCAAGAGGAAATGCTACAGCAATCGCTGCGAAAGTTCCGCTTTCTGAGATGTTTGGATATGCGACCGACTTGAGATCAAATACTCAAGGTAGAGCAGCTTTCTCTATGGAATTCTCAAACTATGAAAAAGTTCCTGAGATGATCTCAAAGAAGATTATTGAAGAAAGAGCAGGGAAAGTGAAGAAAATGGATGAAGAGTAAAAATAGCATATTATACGGAGAGCCCCTTATTTGGGGCTTTTTGTATTGAAAAATATTGCATCCACAAAAATAAAATACTCCACAACCCAAAGCTGAACTCCTTTTAAGAAAAAAATAATTCTGAATACTCCCCTCTTTTGTCGTGATAAAATTTAAGGATTCCTTCAGAAACCACAACCCCACGATGAAGTTCAGGATTTTTTGCTTGTAAACGAGCAATACGCTTTTTCCAAGTGCGAGCAATAAAGCTTTCTAAATAATCTCCACACTTTCATGCAAGAAAAAATTCCAAACAAGTTTTTAATTTTCCTCTTCCTTCCAGCGCCTCCAAGCCAAGAGTAATCACTTGCTGTAAAGGAAAATTCGGCAAAAAACGAAGAATCCAAGCATTTGATTCGAAAAAAGCATTACTCCTCTGCTCTTGATACAAAGGCACTAAATGTGCAATCCAATAGGGCAAATAGATATCTCTCTCATGAAGCAAAAGCGGTTCTAAATTCATCTTTCCACGATCTACAAAAAAACTCAAACAAAAACGCTGATACTCATGCTTTGAACTTCTCTTGAGCCCAAAAACTCGTAAAAACAAGCTCATCATAAGCCTCGCAGTCCAAATCCTCCCCTGCCTGGTAATAACAAAGAAATCAATATCAGAAGTCGGCTTAAGTGCATTAAAAGTAAGACTATTTGCAAGGAAAATCTCCTCTACAAAAGGGAAATTACGATAGAGGAACTTCCATTTTTTCAAAAAAACCAAAAAATCTTCCATCAACTTTGATTTTTCTTTTCGTGAAAAGGGAGGAAAATGAGAAAGAAGTCAGACTTTTTTTTTGGAATGATAGGCAAAAAGGTCCTTTTCCAGAGGAATCGGATACTTCATCACTTCATAGAAACGAAAGGCAAGCTCTTTATTGTCCAGAGCTTCGTTCTCTACATTGTGTTTCTCGGAGAGGATTGCTTGCATCTTTTGGGAAATAGAGTTTACAAAATCTTTTCTTGACCATCGCTGTCCTTGCATCAAAAAGAATCTCTCAAAATTCAGAACATGGAGTATTAGGTTTTGGAGGGCAGAACTTTATTTGGATAGCCCCTGTTGCTAGGGTTTTATCGGTTCCTGTAAATATTTCAAAGCCATTCACACCTCCCTGAGGATAAAACGCAGGAAGCATACGGATACTATCAAAAGAAAAATTTACCTGAACTCTACTCACCTTCCCTTTCCAGCAATAAGGAATATGCTCTATCAGACCTGTTTGATAAGAAATCGGTCTTCCATTATTTATTTGATATTGAAGAGAAAAACCTGAATTTACTCCTTCTTTCTGAATAAAATAAGCCGTTGGTGCAATCTCTCAAGAAAGTATTTTACTCGTAGAAGCATAACTTACCCATTGTGAAAGTGGACCATAAAATTCATTAACACAGCTTTCGGTGTAGTATCTATCAGCATTTATACTAGAAAACCTATCAATTCCAATTCAGATCAAAATTCAGATAATCATTACCATAATTATCATTTCAAACAAGGTATAGGCTTTCTTTCTAGGAATTTTTAGCATAAGGAAAAGAAATATAAACTAGACATTAGTTAAAGGTCTAACGACATATCTATTACTTAGATCATCTTTATCAGTAAGTACCAAAGGTTTTTGACTACTAATAATATTGAACACCAAGGTATCAGAAGCCATTGTTCTAATAAAATCAGAAACATATCTTCCATTTACCGCAAAAGTAAGCCCTTCTCCATCAATAATTGCAGGGATTTCGGTCGTTCCAGCTCCTTTGTCTGTTTTTCCAGAAGAAATAACTACCTTAGTTCCTTGAGTTTCTATCTGAATGAAATTATTGATATCTCTGGTCAAAATTCAGATTTTTTTGATTGCTTTTTCACATTCGTTTTTATCAAGCATCACCTTAGTAGCGAATTGAGTAGGCATGACCTCTTCTCTTTCATACTCAGGGAAATTCCCTTGGATAAGCAAAGAAGTCGCAACAATCTTTGTCCCCTCAATCGTCAATTCAAAAGCAATCAGATTTTCTGAGTATTTCACGACCATTTCTGGCACTTCTTTGTCAATCGCATAATTTACCAAATGCTTGATATCGCTAATGGAAACCTTTGGGATGATGAGCGAAAACTCATTTGAATTAGTATTGAGCGTTTTATATTCAGAAAGTCTAAAGCTGTCTGTTCCCACGAAAATAATTTTTGACTGCGTATCTTCAGTTTTTGATTTCATCAATACTCCAGTCAAAACAGGAGAAAAGCTCTTTTCAGTAATCGCATACTCAACCTTTTCAATTCCCTTAGAAAAAATCGTCGTATCAAGCATAAAACTATTGTCCTGAGGAACTTCTGGAAGCGCAACATATTCAGAAGAAGGGATTCCATTGATATCAAAAGTATCTTTTGGAGTTTTGATAGTCATAATATTGGTCTTCTGGTCTACAGAAAACTCAACTGTTTCGCTCTCAATAGTCTTGAGAATATCAAGGAAAGTCTTTGCATTTACAGTAATTGCTCCCTCAATCTGAACATTACAAGGAAGCTCAATCTCCACATACTTTTCCATATCTGTCGCTCTAATCAACAAGGTATCAATAGATGCTTTGAGATAAATATTTTGGAGGATAGGAAGCGTTGAATTTTTAGAAACAAATCTGGATGCAATATCAAGCATTCCAAGTACTTTTCAGAGTTCCAAGCTAATTTTCATCAGAAAAAAGATAGGGAATAAAAAAACATTCATCAGTGAGTGTAGCGTTTTGCAGAGCATTTTCAAATGTTTTTGCACCCTCAACCCAAATTGTATGATTGCAAAAGAAAACTTAAATTAAAAAAAACCTCGTTGAGAGGTTCTTTTCTTATTAGTCTGCATCAATGACTTCTCCATCAGCAGGTTTTTCTCCTTCTGAAGCTCAAGCTTGAGGCTGATCTGCAGTAGGTTGTACCTGATATTTCTGGAATAGAGACTGGAACTCATTTTGAATTCTCTCAATTTCTGAGTCAATATGTGTTTTTTCAGCATCTTCTTTGTCTTTCACTGCTTTTCCATCAGCGATCAGCTTTTGGATTTTTTCTTTATCTTCTTCAGAGATTTTCTCTTTCTG
>JBHAST010000040.1:0-9697 GCA_041831495.1 bacterium
GTAAAGCCTATTTCAAGACTCAAGAGATGGAATATTGTGGAGATCGTATAGTTTTAGTTGGTTTTGGTTTTAAACGATGTTGCAACAAGAATCGTTGGTTGTGGTTGCTGATAACACCCAAGCAAAGAAAGCAAAAATTATCAGAGTATTAAAGGGTTCATCTGGAAGAATAGCAAGAGTTGGTGACAGAGTTGTGGTTGCTATCAAAGATGCGGCTCCAACTGCTTCAGTGAAAAAAGGGCAGGTGGTTCAGGCAGTTGTTGTGAGAACTAAGAAGGAGATTGCTAGAAAAGATGGAACCTATATTAGATTCGCTGATAATGCGATTGTTCTTTTGACAAAAGATGCAAAAGGAAATATGAATCCTATTGGAAAGAGAGTTTTTGGTCCTGTTGCAAGAGAGCTTAGAGAAAAATATAGGCCAATCACAAATATGGCTGAGGAAGTATTGTAATAGACTCGTAATTTATTTGTAATGAGATGTTCTGATGAAAAAATTGAGAAAAGGAGATCCTGTTATCGTAGTTGCTGGTAAAGCAAAAGGAAGCATTTCTGTGATTGAGGCGGTTGACGGAGAAATGGTAACCATCAAGGATGTAAATGTGATGAAAAAGGCGGTTAAAGGACAAGGATTCGTAAAAAAGACTTTGCCTCTTCATATTTCCAATGTTGCTTACTATCTTGCTGACGAAAAAAAGGCTACGAAGATTGCAGTAGAGCTTACTAAAGATGGAAAGAAAGTAAGAAAGGCTAAGAAGACAGGAAAGCTTATTGATTAGTTGTTTTAAATATTTTTGATTGTTTAGATATGAAAAAATCTGAGTTGTTTGCAAAACTTAAGGATCACTTGAACCTTAAAAACGTCAATCAGGCTCCAAAAGTAGATAAGGTTATCGTTGCTATGGGGATTGGATCTTTGGTGACAAGAAAAGGACATAAGGATTTTGAGGAATTTGAAAGAAATCTGATTAAAATCACAGGTCAGAAGCCAGTATTGGTTAAGTCTAAGAAGGCGATCTCAAACTTCAAACTAAGAGAGGAAATGCCTGTAATGCTTAAGGTTACTTTGAGAGGAGCTAGAGCTTATGATTTCTTGGATAGATTCTGTAAGTTAGTACTTCCTAGAGTAAGAGATTTCAGCGGAATTTCCAAGAAAAACTTTGACCCAAAGGGAAATCTGAACTTCGGACTTCAGAATTATAATATCTTTCCTGAATTGGGGGTTGATGATGTAACACTTCCTATGGGAATCCAGCTTACGATTGTAAGCACTGCTGGAACGACTGAAGCTTCTCAGGTGCTTCTTCAGGAGATGGGATTTATCTTCAAATAGTATGGTATTTATCTTTATTGTGAAATAACCAATGGCAAGGACAGCATTAAAAGCTAAACAATGAAAAATGTTTGAAAAGAGGTTTGTGAAGGGTCAGGATCTTGAACAGCCAACTAAATATTACAATAGATGTAGACTCTGCGGAAGATCTAAGGCATATATTAGAGATTTCGGTATTTGTAGAGTTTGTCTTAGAAGATATGCGAGAGAAGGACTTATTATGGGTCTTAGAAAGGCAAGTTGGTAATTGTTTCATTTTATTTTGTGAATTGTATCAATACGATGAGTTATGTTAATGCACCAGTTCATGATTTGTTGATCAGGATTAAGAACGCATATATGGCGAGAAAAACAGCCGTAGATGGAGTCGTTTTCTCAAAGTTTAAGGTAAATGTTCTTGACCTTTTGAAGCAGTATGGATTCGTGAAGGATTTTGAAGTGCAAGAAGTTGAGGGGAAAAAATTTATTGTGATTCAGCTGAGAAAGGTTGTGGATCCTGTAAATGATATTCCTATGGTGAAATTTTTCTCTAAGCCATCTAGACCTTGGTATGTGGGGTATAAGGAGCTTAAAACCGTTGCTGGTGGAAAGGGACTTGGAATTATTTCAACCAATCAGGGACTTTTGCCGGTGCATGTTGCTAAGGCAAAGAAACTTTGAGGAGAACTTATTGCTGAGATTTATTAGTCTGATGCTATTGTGCTTTACTATTTAAGTTGCTATCTAGATGTCAAAAATTGGTAAGAAGCCACTTCTTGTTCCTCAGGGAGTAGAGGTGGAGTTGAAAGAAAGCTCTGTAGATGTAAAAGGAGCAAAAGGTGCGTTGCATCTTGACCTTCCGTATGGAGTGAAGATTGAAAAAAATGAATCTGAATTAGTTTTTTCTATCTTAGATGATCAGTATAAAAATCTTTGGGGGCTTGTGAGAACCTTGGTTGCGAATATGGTTGAAGGGGTTACTAACGGCTATGAAAAGAAATTGCTTATTATCGGAGTTGGATATTCAGCGAAAGTTGAGGGGAAAAATCTCGTGCTTTCTCTTGGGTATGCTCACAAGGTAAATTTCCCAATCCCAGAAGGAATTGAAATGAAAACTGAACAAGATCCTAAGGGTAATACGGTGGTTTTCGTTTCTGGAATCAGCAAAGAACTTGTAGGTGAGGTTGCTGCGAAAGTAAGAGCTTTCAAAAAGCCTGAACCATATAAAGGAAAGGGAATCAGATACTTTGATGAATTTGTGAAGATTAAACCAGGTAAATCAGCGAAGAAATAGTAGGTTATCAGTTTTAGTTTGTTATATTCGTTTGAAGATGAGTTATTTGAAGAATAAACTTCAGGAAAAGCTTAGAAAATACTTGAGAAGAAAGCATAGAGTAAATGTAAAAATTAAGGCTCAGCAGCCAGCGTTTAGGCTTTTGATCCAGAGATCTAACCTCTATGTAAAGGCTCAGGTGTTGAATGCAGAAGGAGCTGTTGTGGCAATGACTTCTGATAAGGCCGTTGCTGGAGCGACAAAGACTGAGAGAGCTGGAAATGCTGGAGAAGCATTCGCTGCAGTGCTCAAAGGAAAAGGGGTTGATGCGATCACTTTTGATAGAAATGGATACCTCTATCATGGAAGAGTAAAGGCGTTTGCTGAAGGATTGAGAAAAGGGGGAATTCAGTTTTAAGCTGTTCTTATGCTATTTATCTATATAATGTATGATGTCTATGAGATCAGAAAAGGACAATAAGAGAGATGTAAGGAGAGAAAAGCCAAAAAAGGAGTTTGAAGAACTTCTTTTAGAGGTGAGAAGAGTAACGAGAGTTACGACTGGAGGTAGAAGGCTTTCTTTCAGAGCAACAATCTTGGTTGGAAACAAAAAAGGAAAAATCTGACTTGGAATTTCAAAAGGTAATGATGTAGCAAGTGCAGTTCAAAAGGCTTCTCACGAGGCTTACAAAAACTTGTTTGAAGTGCCTTTGACCAAGAATGATACCGTTCCTTATCCTATTTCTTTGAAATATAAGGCGTGTGTGGTAAAGCTTTTGCCAGCATCAGAGGGTACTGGACTTAAGGCAGGTTCATCTATCAGATCTGTTTTGGAACTTGCTGGATACTCAAATATCCTTTCTAAGATGGTTGGTTCAAATAATAAGCTTAATAATGCTTTGGCGACGATCAGAGCTTTGTCAGCGTACAAGCATGCAGATTACTTTTCATCTTTGAAAGTAGCAAAGGCTGAAGAAGTTGAAGAAAAAGCAACTCCTGCAGCAGAAGAAAAAGCTGAATCAGCTCCAAAGAAAGCCGCTCCAAAGAAGGTAGAAAAAGAAGCTTCTGAAGAAAAGGCTCCTGCAAAGAAGGCAGCTCCAAAGAAAGCTCCTGCTAAAAAAGCTTCTTCAGAGAAAAAAGCTGAAAAAGAGGATTAATCTGAATTTTACTATTTAATCGGGTATTATATTATGAAACTTCATAGTTTGGTGAGAAGTAAGGGACTTACTGATAAACTCAGAAGAAGAGGAAGAGGAAACGCTTCAGGAAGAGGTAATACTTCAGGAAGAGGTTCTAATGGTCAGAAGTCAAGAAGTGGTCACTCAATGAAACCGTTCTTTGAAGGAGGTCAGACTTCTATTGTTCAAAGAATGCCTAAGCATAGAGGATTCAAGAGATACTATAAACTTGTAACTCCAGTTCAGAATGTAAATCTCTTCGCTTTGCAAAAAGATGAGAGAATTACGGAGATCGTTACAAAGGAACTTCTCTGGGAACTTGGTTATATTCGCTCTGCTGATGTTGCGGTAAAAGTACTTGGAACTTGAGATTTGGAAAAGGCGTTGTCTTTTGAAGGGATTGAACATTTTTCAGCTACTGCTAGGACAAAAATTGAAAAGGCAGGTGGAAGCATAAAATAGAGATTATCATAAGATGAAACGCGACCAATCCTCGCGTTTTCTTCTTTATTTGTTCTTTTTCTATTGTAAAGGCTTGTCAAATCATTATTAATCAGAATATTTCTTTACCTTTCTTTTATTGTATCAGATGAAAGCGTTCAACAAGTTTAGTAAAAAAGTATCAGAGATCTTCGGAAACAAGAAAATCAGAAATAAAATTTTGTTTACCCTTGCAATGTTAGCAGTCTATAGACTGTTGGTGTTTATTCCGATTCCTTTTGCTGATATTTCCGTATTGATGAGTCAGACTTTGAACTCTGGATCAGATTTTGGCTATTTTGTAATGCTTCTTTGAGGAGCTTTGGATCAGTTTGCCTTTATTGCAATTGGTATCTCTCCTTATATTACGGCATCAATTATTATGCAGCTTCTTGGGGTGGTTGTCCCTTCTGTTCAGGAGTTGACTGAGCAAGGTGAAGTTGGACAAGCTAAGATCAATCAATATACGAGATATTTGACCTTACCATTAGCATTCTTGCAGGGTATTGGATCTGTGTATTTGATCAATAATATGCTTGGTGGTGCTGCTATTTCAACTGATTTTGGAACGATTCTTTTGGCTGGTTTTGTAATGGCGGTTGGATCAATTCTCTTGATGTGGATTGGAGAGCTTATTACTGAAAAAGGAATTTCTAACGGAATTTCTATGTTGATCTTTGCTTCTATTGTAGCAGGAATTACTCAGCAGATGTATGGAAGTTTTGCCTCTTCTACGAGTGTCGTTGGAGTGCTTGTGTTTATGCTAGTTATTGTATTGGTTTTGGTTCTGCTTTCTATCTTTATTATTAAGTCTATCAAAGAAATCCCAATTATTTATGCAAAGCAAGGAAAGGCTCAACAATCATCACTTCTTCCGATTCCTTTGAATCCTGTGGGAATGGTGCCAATCATCTTTGCGATGGCATTCGTTTCCTTTCCTCAGCTTTTGGCAAAATTGATTACGCAGTTTCAGCCAGGAAATGGAAAATTGGTAACCATGGCGAATTGGATTGAAGCGCATTTCAATATCTATTCTCAGAATCCAGGAGTGCTTGCAATTTTGGTGTATGTGATTTTCATCGTGTTGTTTACGTTCTTTTATGCGATGATTACCTTTAGTCCTGATAGGATTTCAGATAATATCCAGAAAAGAGGTGGTTTTATTCCTGGAATTAGACCAGGAAAGGCTACTGCGAAATATATCAATGGTATCTTAATGCATCTTTGTTTCTGGGGAGGTCTTGGACTTGCGTTTGTAGGTATCTATACTTATGTTCTTCAGTGGATTCCGTTTGTTCAGCAGATTGCTGAGGTTATTGGTTCTTTGCCAATGGTCGTAACGGGTTCTGGAGTGATCATTATTGTAGGTGTGGTACAAGAAATCGTGAATAAAGTGCAAGGTGATTTGGTGATGCAGAAGTATGAAGCATATGAATAATCTTTACTGATAAAAAAAAGACTGACTTTCGTTGAGGGAGTCAGTTTTTTTGTTATTTTATTTCAAGGTAATTGGGCTTTTTTCGTTCCACCTTTCAATTCCAAGCTTGAGTTTTGTTTCATCTTGGGCATAGAGGGTGCAGAGTAGTTCTCCTTTTTTGAGTTTATCTCAGGTTTTTTTGTGGAGATACATCCCCGCCTGATCTACGATAGGGCAACCAAGCTTTCTGCAGACAGCGTTCACATCGTGGAGATCAATCATCTTTACTTTCCCATCTTTTTCTGCGAAGATTTCATGCGTGTATTTGCCGAGCGTTAGCGTTTCTGAGCTAATGTCAGGATTTCCTCCTTGTACTGTGATGATTTCTTGCATTTTTTCCCAGGCTTTTCAGCTCTTGAGTTGCTCGGTAGCGAGTTGGAGTGCAGCTTTCCCTTTCGCTCTTCCCACCATTTCAATGATTTGAGCCGCAAGATGAAGTGCTTTATGTTCTAGATCTGAAGCTCTTTCTGGGTGTTGCTGCAAGACTCTCAAGACCTCACGAACCTGCATCACTGCACCTACTCCGTTTCCGATCACTTCGTTTGCTTCGGTAATCTGAACGGACATTTTCATTCAGAGTTTTTTTCCTACATATTCAAACTTTTTTTTCCAGTCTTTGGCTTCTTCCATAGTAGAAACTTTTGCTGTAGGACCTACGGGAATGTCAATGAGCGAATGCGTGATTCCCATTGCGTATTTTTTTGCCATGATTGAACTTACGACCTTGGCTCTGGATTGCATAGAAAGCGGATATTGCACTTTGATGAGTTTATCATCAGCTGGAGCGAGATCCAAACTTCCCCCTCGGACAAGGCAGCAATTCAGTTTTTCAACCAGATTTTCAATTCCTTCTTTGTTGAAGTTGATATTCATTAAAACATTCACACATTCCCCTGTCGCAGCGGGAGAGGTGATGGATTTGGAAAAGTTTTTAGGAATTTTGATTCCGAGGCTTGCGATCAAAGGAATCAGAATCATCGTGGTTTCGTTTCCTGGCACTCCTCCGATACAGTGCTTGTCAGCGATGATTTCTCCTTTAGGGTATTTGAACATTACGCCACATTCTGCCATTGCTTTTGCAGTCTGATACATTTCTTCATCCGTGGTTGGATAGAAAAAACTTGAAGCGACATAATAGGTCATCATCGTATCATCAAGTTTATTCTCTGAAATGTCTTTGATAATTGCAAACATCTCATCATAGCTAATCGTTTCTCCTCTCATCTTCTTTCTGATAGCTTCATAAGAAGCACTTGAGCTTTCTGCGAGCGAAACTGCTACAAGTTCATCGTTTTCAAGGCTGAGTTTTTCAGGAATGTCGGCATAGACTGCGACCCTTCCCTCGGCAACTGCATCAGAAAGTGAAACATCTGCCACGATATGCTCTCAGTTTTCTTTGGTGAGCTGAACTTTATTGTGGAGGTTGATCCCGAAAGCGAGTGCTTGCTTGGGGTTGAGGAGGGCGATCAGTCTTTCTCCGTCTTTGATATCTAAGAGCTGGACTTTTGCAGGGTAGTAGGATTCAAGGACTTCCTTGAAAGGGGTGAAGTTTTTTCTGAGTTTCTTTTGTTTTGTGTTTCGTAGTGCCATTTCAATGCTAAAAAAGATAAAAAATCTGATCTAAGTATAGTGATCAATCTCCTTTTTGTCAAAAAAAGCGAGAGAAAGTTGCTGCTGGGGGTGTTTTTATTCAATTGCTCAAAAAATTTAGTGCTAAGATGAAAAAAACTTCCTCTCATCTTGCTTTTTTCAAGTAATTTACTATAGTGAGTCTTGTTGCTCCGGTCGTTCAGTGGATAGGACACAATCCTGCGAAGATTGTAACCCCGGTTCGACTCCGGGTCGGGGCAAATTGAAAACTAAGTCTAGGACATCCCGATAGATCGGGATAACCCCGGTTCGACTCCGGGTCGGGGCAAATTGAAAACTAAGTCTAGGACATCCCGATAGATCGGGATAATTCCGGTTCGACTCCGGGTCGGGGCAAAACTCATCAATGGAAGATTGGCCGAGTGGTCGAAGGCGCATGTTTGGAGTACATGTATACGGGCAACCGTATCTAGGGTTCGAATCCCTAATCTTCCGAACCACAAAAACGGAAATCAGCTTTCGTTTTTTCATTTTCCTGAGAAATTTAGAACCCGCAAGAGAGCTTTTATTTCTTCCGAAATAATATATGAAAAAAGGACTAAAAATCTGATTTTGATTTGGCGCGATTCTCCTCATCGGAGCTGGACTTTTCTTTTGACGAAAGCAAACTCAACAAACAGAAATCATCACCATTCCACTCAAAGAACATACCGAACTCCTTTTTTTACCCCAAGGAAGCACAACCAAGGCAGTGCAAAAAGCCTTCAATTGCGATTTTGCAGTCAATGGAAGCTATTTCTGATGGAAAGAAAACGGAGACTTCTATCCTGCAGGAATCTGGTATGAAAACGGACAAAAGACCTTTTCACGAGAAAATCGCCCTTTTGATGCGAATTTAACCAATACGATTCGTTTTTATCAAAACACTAAAAAAGCTGACTTTTTCTTTGAACAAGCGGAAACTGAAAGTATCAGTTGAACAATCACATTCAACGCTTGACCGCGACTTGTCCAAAACAACACCATCAATCCCGAGCTTGAGCAAGCTATCTCTCATTGGAATATTACTTTCTGGAGAACCGTTCTTGCTAAAAAAAGAGATCAGACTTTGTTGGTTCTTTTTCGCAAAGGAATTACCCTACACGATACTGCGCTTTGGCTTCAAGAGCAAGGATTCCATGATGCGATCAACCTTGATGGCGGACCTTCAATGGCACTCACAAGCCGTTCCTTTTTCAATCCAAGTTTTAATGAAGAAAAGCTTTTGCCGATTTTCTTCTGCGTGAAAGGAAAATAAGTGTAAGCCTCTTTCTCCCTCTTGAAAATGGTCAGCTTTCAACTTTTCCTTGAAGTTGTGCTAAATTTCCCTATACAGAGAAGCGAAAACTTTTATACTCCACAGACTAATGGCAAAAAACCTCGTGATTGTTGAGTCGCCTGCGAAGTCGCAGACCATCAAGAAATTTCTCGGACCTGATTTTGAGGTCAAAGCTTCCTATGGACATACGGTTGATCTTCCGACTAAGGGCATGGGAATTGATATTGAAAACGGCTTCAAGCCTGACTATGTTGTTTCTCCTGACAAAAGAAAGGTGCTTTCCGAACTTAAAAGACTTTCTGAATCAGCGGAAAAGACTTGGATCGCAACCGATGAGGACCGCGAAGGAGAAGCGATTTGATGGCATATCGCCAATCAGCTTAAGTTGGATATTAAAACAACACCGAGGATTGTTTTTCATGAGATTACCAAGACGGCTATAGAAAATGCGGTCAAAAATCCGAGGACGATTGATATGAGTCTGGTTGATGCCCAGCAGGCGAGAAGAGTGCTTGATAGATTGGTGGGATTTGAGCTTTCGCCAGTGCTTTGGAGAAAAATTAAAACCTGACTTTCTGCGGGAAGAGTGCAGTCAGTGGCGGTGAAATTGATTGTTGAGAGAGAAAGGGAAATTCAGGCTTTTGAGGCTGCTTCTTTTTTCAAAGTGGTGGGTCAGTTTTTGACTTATGAAAAGAAAAATCTGACTGCAGAACTTAGCAAACAGCTTAAAAATGAAACGGAAGCGATGAAGTTTTTGGAGCTTTTGAAGTGAGCGAGCTATGAAGTTAAAGATATTGAAGTCAAGCCTGGGAGGAAATCTCCTTCGGCACCTTTTACGACTTCTACGCTCCAGCAAGAAGCAAGTAGAAAACTAGGATTTTCTGTGGCAAGGACAATGCAAGTTGCTCAGAAGCTCTATGAAGCAGGGCATATTACTTATATGAGAACCGATGCGGTTAATCTTTCTGATTTTGCGATCCAAGCGGCGAAAGCACAGATCATCAGCGAATATGGAGAGAATTACTCCAAACCAACCCATTATGCGACCAAGGCAAAAGGAGCGCAAGAA
>JBHAST010000041.1:0-4646 GCA_041831495.1 bacterium
AATCCTTCGCCTAAGAATAAACCTCTCCTATAGCGCCCCTCAAGGGGCGTTTTTGTAAATCCCCCTTGCCATCCCTGCCTACTGGCAGACAGGCTTAAAAAAATGGGGACTTCTTAGCTCCGTGGGTTTACGAGGCAGAGGATTAAAAAAAAGAGGAACTTTACCATTTGTCCTTCTTGACAAAGAAAAAGCCCTCAAAAAAAAGATCAAAAAAACGAAACTACTCAATATTTGGAGCTCAGCATTCTGGACAATAGGAAAATTGACTAGAATATTTGCAATGGCACTCCTTACATTCTACCTGAAGCGGTTCTCCACACCAGACACAAGCCTTGTGATTTGTTGCATTTAATCCCTCACAGTGAGGACAGCTAAGAATATTTTGCTCCAAAGCCTCTCTCCAGAGCCCCCTTTCCCATTTATACACTAAAGGACGAAATGCAAGGTAAAGCGGAAGTCCAACAATAGGAGTCAAAAGAACGACCAAAAGGACAGAAAAAAACTGATAAAAAGTGCTTTCACTTCTTGCCATCGCGTCTCTCAAGGTCCAGATTACGCAGAGCATCCAGATTAAAGTCAGAAATCCGAAAATGAACAATTCTCTATCTGAATACCCACTCAAAAACGGCAAATATCCTCCGAGGATAGAAGCAACCGCATCACCTCCTGTCCCTAAATTTTGAACATTTACGACCAAGTCTGGCATTTGCTGGGTCAATGCAGAAACTCCATCACTTAAGTTTGCTACACCGCTTTCTAGCGATCAGCTTTCTACCAATCCACTTCAGAGAAGCTCTGCCCCTCAAAGAAATCAACTCATTTTTACTAACGAAAAAAATAAAATATTAGGAAATTCTCTTTTTCAAGATTTCTAAGGAAAGCGAATACTTTTTCAAGTCTTTCAATACAAAAGCAATTTTCGCTGGATTATCAATCTGAAGCGTAAAATCCACGATTGCTTCATCATCTTCTCTGCTTTTGATCGACATTTCCAGGAGAGGAACATGAAACTGAGAAAAAAGCTGAAGAAAATCCACAATAGTCAACTCACGAGGAGAAAATTTTACTTGTAAACTAAAACGATAACGATTAGATTCCTCCCCAGCCCAGTGTGCTTCCAAAAGTGAATCAAACGAAACTGTTTTCAACGCTTTACAAGTCATGGTATGGATTTTGATACCTTCCTTGGTGGATTTTGCGATGATTTTATGCTCGGATTTTGGTTGGCACTCAGGACAGAAACTACAGTTGAGGTGCTTATCGTTGTCCACAACTACTGATGAAGAAGTCAGATTTTTGATTTCGTATTTGAGATCCTCTTTGAGCTCATCGCTATCTTTGATTACACTCTTTTCTACGACATTCTTGAGCAGATCAGGATAGGCGGCTCTGACAATATTTCCATATGAATCCTGCTTGTCGAGTACCATCAAAATCCTTCTCTCCACCTCAAGGGGTTCATCCAGTTTTTGAATTTTGTCTTTATCTGAGCGGAATGTTGGCAATCCAAGATCTTTTAAATAGTCATTAAGTCCCTCTATTGCTTCTTCCAAGCGAGTTTCTCTCTCAATCGTTTTTAAATATTTCAAAAGCTGATTTTTTGCTGATGGAGTGCGAAGAAACTCAATCCAGTGTTTGTTCGCAACAAACCTATTTTTAAAGGTATTGATATTTACGATATCTCAGGTCTTGAGCTTATAACTGATCGGCTTGATCTGCCCATTCACAATCGCATTTTTGAACCTCAGTCCAATAGAAGAATGTACGCTAAAAGCAAAATCTAGCACCGTTGAACCTGTAGGAAGCTCCTTGATATCTCCCCTTGGAGTATAGATGAAGATTGTCTTATCCAGAACCTCAATGTTAAGCTGAGATTTGAATTTTTCTTTTTCGGAAGCATCGGTATAGTCCGCAACTATTTTTTGTAATTTTTGAATCCAGATTCACTGCTGCTCGGAAACTACGGTCGGAGCATTGCTTTCTGCATAGGCAAAGTGAGCCGCTACCCCAAATTCTGCCACATCATCCATTTCTTGGGTTCTGATCTGGATTTCTACAGGAAAACGGAACATTCAAAGAACGGTGGTATGAATACTCTTGTAGCCGTTAAATTTTGGAATTGCGATATAGTCTTTAATCTTTTTGATCAGAGGAATATAATATTTGTGGATCACCCCCAGCACCATATAACAGTCTCCAATATTCTGCGTAATCACCCTGAAAGCGAGCAAATCCATTACCGTTGAAATATCGGTTTCGTGATATTTTTTGGAAAGTTTTTCGTGAATTCTGTAAGGGCTTTTGATCCTCCCTTTTACTTCAAAATTCTGAACCCCCTCTTTATGGAGCATCGCAGTCAGCATTTTTACTCCTTTTTCGGTATATTTCTCTCCTTCACGAAAATACTTTTTCAAATAGTTTAAAATTCTGGAAAATTCCTCAGGTTTCATCACGGCGAAGGATCCGTTTTCGAGAAGAAGCTGAAAATGGTAAAGTCCAAGCCTCTTTGCAATAGGCACATAAATTTTGAGGGTTTCCTCCGCGATTTTCAGTCTTTTTCTTTCTTCAGGATGAAACTGTAAAGTCTGAATATTGTGGATACGATCCGCTAACTTTACGAAAATTACTCTCAAATCCTTTGCCATTGCGAGAAAAGTTTTTTTGATCGTTTCAAGATGACGATCTTCTCCTTGGTATCTAACTTTTGAGACTTTTACGAGCCCCTCGCAGATTTCGGCAACTTCTTCGTTAAACTCCGCTGCGATCTGTTCTTTCGTAATTGGCGTGTCTTCAATAACATCGTGCATAATACACGCCTGAATAGAAGCTAAGTCAGGTTTGAGTTCCATTAAAAAGAGGGTTGCTTTCAGTGGATGGATGATATAAGGTTCTCCAGAGAGTCTTTTTACTCCAGCATGGGCAGCTTTAGTGAAATAATAAGCATGATAAATTTCTTTGATTTGATCGCTGGGGAGATACGCTGATGCCTGAGTAATGATCTCATCAAGCAAAAAAGTAGGCTCTTCATCAAAAGTCAGCTGATAATCAAAAAACTGATCAATTTCTTTTATGTCCATCTTTTTTGTTGGCATCAGATAAAAGATGCTCTAAAAGATAGGAATAAAAAGCAAATAATCAAGAGAAAAGTAAAAAAGAGACAAAATTTAGAAAAAACGATTTTTGAGCTGTTCTTCCGCCTTTTCTGAGAGCGAACCAAGCCTTGTTCCAACCTCTTCATCAGGCTCATGAAGAAATTTGGAGAGTTCTGCGGTTTTTTCAGAGGCTTTTTTCATATGCACATAATACTTTCCAAGCTCTGCAACGACATCAGAAAGCTCATCATTTTTTTCCAAGAGCTCAGTCGTTTTTTCCCTAAAAAGCATATTTTGAGCAGTCAATTCCTCCATTTCCTCCTGAAGAGCGGTAAGCTGTTCATTGGCAGCCTTAAGATGCTTTCTCAATTCTGAAACAATCTCTCTGTGTTCATACTGGAAATAAAAGATCAGATAACCGATCCCTGCTCCTCAAATCGCAGCCAAAACAAGATATCACCACATCTTCCCTTATCAGAAAAAACTAAAATTCTGACCTCGCATTTAAGATCTTCCCCAAGAATATAGGATTTTCAGGACAAATTGCAAGAACTTTCCCTGATCATTCTAAAAAAGCGAAGGAAGAGGTTTAAAAAAAGAAAAAAAATGAAAAACTATAGCCACCTTCTCACGACAAATTTTTTATTTTTTGCCAAGGATGATGAAGAATACTCATCCACAGGACTTCTGCTTTCAAAAATTTCTTTAAGCCTTTTTTCTAGGGAAACAAGCTCAACACCACCGGGATTTTTTCCTCTTCCTCTGCTCTCAATCGTAGTTTTCTCATCCAGCACAATCACCACATGCCCATCCCAAACGATCAAATCCAAAGGCTTAAGCTCTTTTGCAAGTCGTGCTGCGGTTTTTCCCTCGATCGCGACTCCCGTTCAAAAGGTCAGCAAGCTACGAGAATTTCTCGGAGTATAGCCATTGGTCGCTTGATAAAGAAGCCCTGAACAATCCACCCCCTGCATCAGCTTTCTTTTTTGATCCAGAGATGAAAGCTGAACATCTGATGGGAAAAGCTTATCAATCTCAGGGATCCCTTGATACCACGAACCTCCCCAAATATATACGGTCCCTGATGCTGCCAAAAGATTGTTCTTAATCTCTTGGAAACTTGGAAGTGTTTGAGGTCTTTCTACTAGCTTTTGATCAGTTTTTTGAATAAATCTCGCATCTACAAAATAGCCAACTTTCGCACCTCTTCCAGCATCAAATTCTCTCGTACGTACTTGGTAATAAGTGAATCCATCTTTTTCTATCTTTTTCATGAGCGTTAGCGGACTCTCTGGAGGAAGCACCACCGCAAGCTCCATAATCAGATTATTTCCATTGAGTTTAAGTCCTGTAGTTCCTTTTCCACCAAGGATTTTATTGATATCAACGTGATCCACAGGAAGCCAAAAAAGTGGTGTAGGGAAAATGGTTTTTGCATAGCCTTGAAAATCCCTACTCGCCTCGATTTGAAGAGACCTTGAAAGTTCCTCCGAAAGGTATTGCACTTGTTTGAGATCAGCAAGCGCCTCCTGCCTTCTCTTTTCAGGCAAATGA
>JBHAST010000042.1:0-16961 GCA_041831495.1 bacterium
AATATTCATCTTTACCCCAGACATAAACTTGATTTTCTGCATATATTTCCAAAATTCCTGATGAGAAAACTGCACAACGCTCTGCAAAACCCCATCAATCCTCAATCTTAGCACAATTCCCTGTTCCTCAGGCTGAAAATGAAGGTCGGAAGCTCCTGCTTGAAAACTTAGTCTAATTATTGTGTTGATAAACTGTGCGGGGTCTTGGCTTTCTCTTTGCTCAAATTCTTCTTTCATCAAACTGATTGCGGATTTCCCCTCAGCTTTGGCGGATTGCTGGCGGAGTTCAGCTTTTTCTTTTTCTTGCTGTTCTAAAGTATCATATCGCTCTAATGCAAGTGCAAATCCCTCGTTTGTCGTGTAAAAAAGCTTGTAGAGGTAGCCTTTTTGTTCAATTTGGTGGAGGAGTTTCTTCACTTCATCTGGGTGGTTGTTGGTCGTGAGGATTTTGAGTTCTTTTCTTTTTTCTTTCCCGAAAATTAGGAGCTGGGCTTGCTGTGCTACAGCTTTTGGAATTAAAGTCAAAAGAGAAAAATCTGGCTCTAAAGCTTGGATTGCTTCGTGTTCAAGAATGGTTTTGATCAGTCCTGTCATACTTCTTTTCTGGGAATAAAGGTTTCTCCCTAAGTATACTCAGATTTCTTTATTTTGCAAAAAAAAGCTTGTTTTCTTGCTAAAAAAAAGACTTAGCCTTGAAAATAGCTTGCCTTTGTCTATGCTCTCAGATGTTTATATTCCTAATTAAACTTCTTATGGCAAAAAAATTCTACATTACCACGGCAATCGCCTATATGAATGCTGGACCTCACGCGGGGCACGCTTTAGAGATTATTCAGACCGATGCTTTGGCGAGAATGTGGAGATTTTTGGGCTATGAAGTAATGTTTCAGACAGGAAGCGATGATCATGGAATGAAAATCCGAAATGCTGCGAAAGCTGCTGAAAAAGAAGTTCGTGCGTTTGTCGCAGAGAATACTCAGCTTTTTAAATCTTTGTATCAGAAGCTGGGGATCTCGTATGATGTGTTTCAGCAGACTTCTAGCCAAGAACTGCACTATCCAGGAGCGCAGTTAATGCGAAAAAAGCTGGTTGAAGCAGGGGATTTGTACAAGAAATCGTATAAAGGGCTCTATTGTGAGGGTTGTGAGGCGCTTAAATTGGAAAAAGATCTTATCAATGGGAAATGTCCTGATCACCCCAATAAAGATTTACAAGAAATAGAAGAGGAAAACTACTTTTTCAAGCTCTCAAAATATAGAGATCAAGTCGCACAACTTATCAAAGATGGCGTCTATCAGATTGAGCCTGAAATCAGGAAAAATGAGATTCTTGCCTTCTTGGAAAAAGCAGAAGATGTAAGTTTCTCTCGTCAAAAAGCGAAAATGCCGTGGGGGATTCCAGTTCCATGAGATGAAGAGCATGTGATGTATGTATGGTGTGATGCATTGACTAATTATTTGACAGGGCAGGGGTTTGGGCTTAATGATGCGTGGGAAACGGTTTGGCCTGCTGATGTGCATGTGATTGGAAAAGATATTCTCAGATTTCATGCTGCTTTTTGGCCTGCAATGCTTATTTCTGCAAACTTGCCGTTGCCAAAGACTTTGCTTGCGCACGGGCATCTGACTTTAAATGGTGCGAAAATGTCCAAATCTACCGGGAATGTTCTAGATCCTGAAGCGGTAATTGAGCAGTATGGCAGGGATCCGTTTGTCTTCAATCTCCTTTATGATGTTTCGCTCAATGCTGATGGGGATTTCTCTATGGAAAGGCTTGCAAATGTGTATAATAGCATGCTGATCGGTGCTTGGGGAAATCTCGTAAATAGGGTAGTCAGCCTCTGTGGAAAATATGGAATCACCGAGTGAAAAGCTGATCCTGAACTCTTAAAATTCCGAAATGAAAGTGATGAAAATCTGAATTTTGATACTTTTTTACAAAAGATTGAGGCTCGCTATCTCAAGACTTTTGATTTGCAGGGGTATTTGCAGGACTGGTATCGTATGGTTCAAAAGGCAAATGAGTTTATCACAAAGGCTGAGCCTTGGAAAAAATGGAAAGAAGAAGCAACTAAAGCTGAAGCTGAGAGGGATTTGCAGTTTTTGCTTTATGTGGTAAAAAATCTGACCCTTCTTTCTGCTCCTATTCTGACAGTTGGTTTTGAGAAATTAAAGGCGATCTTCGGTGTTGAAGCTTTGCAAACGATTGATACGAGCAAAAATTTAGATTTTTCACTTGTGCAATCTGCTTTTGAACTTAAGGAGTTTACGGTTGATTTGAAACCTGAAATTTTGTATGCAAGAGTGGAATAAGCAGAATTCCTAAAAATTGCGAAATACAAGGTATTAAGCAACTTATCATACAAACATCATAGCATAAAAAACCTATTATATCATAAAATCCTCAAAATGTGCTAACTAAGCGATAGGGGATTTTTTCTTTTTACTCTTGTTTTTTTTTCTTACAAAGTTATTCTGTAGTGGTAATAAAATAAAAAACCAAATAAAAAATCTGATTTCTCTTTTGGTAAGGTGTCCTTACTTATTGAGAAAGGATAATGAGTAATCTACCCTGACGAAAAATTATCATTTCACTTGGAACCGATTTTGTTTAATTGTTGTAGAAAGCAGAAGGCTTTTTACTCTTGGTAGCTCATGTTGCTGAGACTAAAAAACCCGCTGTATTCTAAGGGTTTGCTTTCGGTTCCAGGTAGTCATCTGGACCAGAAGTATGCTTCTTGGTCTTTTTTTTAACTTGAAATTTTCGGTCAATACTGTAAGATACTTTCAGCTTTTTTATTTTTGTTTTCTTAGATGGCTACTCAAGAATCTACTCAAAAAGATATTTCAAAAAGCTTGGAAAATCCGCTTTTAGATGCGGTAAGATCCGATGATTTGAGTTCTGCTATGGCTTCAACTCCTCAGAAAAAGAAGATTCTTCCAAATCAAATTCCGATTTCACTTGATAAATTTGAAACGGCGTTGAGTGCAGAAAGAGAGCAGGATTAGTTTTTAAGTTATTTTTTTGAAATAATGGAGAAGAAATTAGCCGTAAAACATGAGCATTGTATTCATTGTTGAGTATGTGTGATGAGGTGATATTGTATTACGAAGGAGGGGCAGAAATATATTAAAGCTGATCTTCCTAAAGAAAAATGGTCAGAAGCTGAGATGAACTGTCCTGTTTGAGCGATTCAGCAAGTTGAAGAAGCTGAGGGAGAATAGGCTTTGTTTTGCTCCTTTTCTTCCCATAAACGAGAAAATAAGTTATTTTGAAGAGAGATTTTAATAATGTTATATTCCTCGCTATCGCTCAGGAAGACATCACGATCTGTCATTCTGAGCGAAGCGAAGAATCTAATCTACATCCAACCATTATTTTATCATTTTTTACAGAACTAGACAATGTTGACACTTATCCAACAAATCCAAAGTAAAACCTGAATGGAAACTTGAGTAATTACGAATATTATTCAGCTTTTAGATGAGGGGAATACGGTGCCTTTCATTGCTCGTTATCGTAAAGAGATGACGAAAGGTGCGACTGATGAGCAGCTCCGTGATTTCTTTGATCTTTGGAGTTATACCAAAAATCTTGAGGCAAGAAAGCAAGATGTGATTCGTTTGATTGATGAAAAAGGCTTGCTTACTGAAGAGCTAAAAAATCAGATTTTATCTGCTGAAACCCTTGCGAGAGTAGAGGATTTGTATAGACCATTCAAGGAAAAGAAAAATACTAAAGCAACCATTGCGAAGGCAAAAGGACTTGAACCTCTTGCAAAAATACTTGCCAAAGCAGAACTTTCAAAAGAAGCATTTGAAGCGGAAGCGGATACTTTCATTAAATCAACTTGAGATGAAAAAACGAGTGTAAAAGATAGAGCTGAAGCGATTCAATGAGCTAAAGATATCGTAGCTGAAGAAGTTTCTGATCATGCGGATTTAAGGGCTGATCTTAAAAGTTTTGAAGAACAAAACGCCCTTTTAGAAACCAAAGCCACAAAGACTTTTGAAGAAAACGGAGTCTATAAAATCTATCAAAATTATACTAAAAAGCTTTTTGAAATGCCTTCTTATGCCTATCTTGCAGTGAGTAGAGCAGAAAAGGAGAAGCAACTTTCCGTAAAATTGCAGTTTTCTCACGAGAAAATTTCAGCTTTTTCTAGTCAATATTTTATTCCAAAAAATGCAAATAGTTCAGTAGTGTATTTACAAAAGGCCATAGAAGACTGACTTTCTAGATTGCTTTTACCTTCTTTAGAAAGAGAGTTAAGAAGCGATAAAAAAAGGCGATCTGATGAATCTGCAATCAAAGTTTTTGGTGAAAATCTCAAGCAACTTTTGCTTACGCCTCCTGTGCAATGACTTACAATTCTCGGTTTTGATCCTGCTTTTAGGACTTGATGTAAACTCGCCATAGTAGACAAAACTTGAAAGTTTGTAGACAAAAGCGTAATCTATCCGACCGAACCTCAGAAGAAAATCGCAGAAGCAGAGCAGACTTTACTTGATTTGGTGAAGAAATATCAGGTTGATTTGATTGTTATAGGAAATGGGACAGCTTCTAGGGAATCAGAAAAGGTTGTTGCGGATTTTATTAGAAATCATAAGCTGAAACTTCAATACATGATTACTTCTGAGGCTGGAGCTTCGGTGTATTCGGCTTCAGAACTTGCACAACAGGAATATCCTGATTTAGATGTTACGATCAGAGGTGCGATTAGTATTGCTCATAGAGTGCAAAATCCGCTTGCAGAACTCACGAAAATTGATCCTAAGGCGATCGGGGTGGGGCAGTATCAGCATGATGTAGATCAAAAATTCCTCAAAGAAAAGCTGAATGAAAAGGTTGAAGATGTCGTAAATGCGGTTGGAGTTGATGTAAATACGGCCAGCTATACGCTCTTGCAATACATTGCGGGGCTTTCGCTCACGATTGCGAAAAATGTGGTCGCATATAGAGATGAAAATGGAGCTTTTAGCGATAAAAAACAGATCAAAAAAGTGAAAGGACTCTGACCGAAAGCCTATGAACAAGCGATCGGATTTTTGAGGATTAAAGAGGGGAAAGAGCCTCTTGATGCGACAGGAATTCATCCTGATCACTACAAACAGATTTCAGCTTTTATTGAACAAGAATTAGGAATAAAAAAGAAAAATCTGATGCTTCCTTTAGATTTTCCTGACTATTCAGACCAAGAAATCCAGCAATTTGCTCAGAAGTATGAACTTGGATTTGAAACGATGGAGGATTGCTTGAAAGAATTGAAAAGACCATGATTAGATCCAAGAGAAGAACTAGAAAAGCCTTGTTTTAAGTCTGATATTTTAGATATCAAAGATGCGCAGATTGGTATGAAATTGCAGGGAATTGTGAGAAATATCACGGATTTTGGAGCTTTTGTAGATGTGGGATTGCATAATGATGGACTCGTTCATAAATCACAAATGGCGGATTATTTCGTTACCAATCCGATTGATGTGGTAAAAGTCGGACAACAGGTGGAAGTCAGAGTTTTAGATATTGATCTAGAAAAGGAAAAACTTTCTCTTTCTATGAAAGGGGAGTGAGGAACCGTAAAACCACCAAGACAAAAATCAGAACCTCAACCTAAAAGGACAGAAGAATCAGGATTTTCTTTGGGAGGAAATATTACTTTTTCTTAGTTGTATTTTTTTTCGGAACACTTTAAAACATAAAACTCTTGCTTTTTGAGTTAATTCTTGTATGTTTTTAGTGTTTTTTATTTTCTTTTTTTATCACCATGGCAGATCAAGTTAGCGTAACTTCTAAGACTGGATACGGAGAGCGTGTCGGAAACAGTTTTAAGAGGATTTTTGGAGGGATTCTCCTTGTGCTTGGAATGATTTGGTTTCTAGCACGAAATGAAAACAACTTCGTTGAGCAGAAAGCAGCCCTCAATGAAGGAAACAACATTGTCCAAGAAACCGTTGCAGAAACGATTAATCCTGAATTGGACGGTCAGTTGGTTCATTTCCAAGGTATGACAAGTTCGCCTGCTGAATCACTGAAAGATCCAGTTTTTGGGGTAAAGACCGATGATCTCAAGCTTATTAGAAAGGTAGAAATGTATCAATGGAAGGAATCTAGTAGTGAAAAATGTCAGGATAACTACGGAGGAAGCGAAACCTGTACCACTACTTACGACTACAAAAAAGTCTGGAGCGATAGCGAAATTGATTCGACTCGTTTCTACGAGAGCGCAGGGCACTACAATCCAAGTGAATGGGAATATGCTTCTCAGCAACGAGAAAAATCGCCAATTCTCGTTTGAGCTTTTACTTTAGGAGCGTCCTTTACTGAGCAGCTTAATGATGCAAAAGCACTTGGACTGACTGATCAAGAAGTTACCCTTCCTGAAGGGGAAGTAGCTCCTTTAGCACAAGAAAATCCTGATTCAGAAGTTGAGGAAGCAGGTGCAGCTTCAGAAGAAGTTGCTGCTGAAGTACCTGCTGAAACGCAAGAAACTCTTTCAGGGGAAGTTCAAACAGGAACTCAAGCTGAACTTCCACAAGCACAAAAAAGATTTCATCTCTCTGAAAACTTGATTTATGTAGGAACGAATCCACAAAGTCCAAAAATCTGAGATATGAAGATCAGTTTCTCTACAGTAAAAGCTGAAACCGTAAGTATTGTGGGAAAACAAAGCGGTGAAGAATTGAACAGCTATACTACTTCAAATGGAAGAAATATCTCACTTCTCGAGCAAGGAAAGGTCGCTGCTAACGAAATGTTTGCCCATGCTCATTCTGCAAATAAAACCATGACTTGGGTATTCAGAATTCTTGGTTTACTCCTCATGTATGCTGGATTTGCGATGATGTTTGAGTTCGTTTCAACACTTGCAAAACTCCTTCCTCCGCTTGCTCATTTAATTGGAGTGAGAACTTCGTTGATTGCCTTTGCTTTGACACTCATTGTAGGACTTGGAACGATCGCGATTGCTTGGCTTGTGGTAAGACCGCTTGTTGGAATTCCATTGCTTGTGGTTGCAGTTTGAGGTGGAGCTTACCTCATTTGGAGTAAGAAAAAAACTAAAAAAGCTGAATAATTTTTATAAAAAGCAAGAAATGGGGGAGTGATCAGACTTCCCTTTTTTTTGATTTGATTTTCACGAAGCAAAAAGTATAGTTAGTTGGTCTTTGTTTCTCTTGATGATCGTGATGCAAAATCTAATCGGAAATGATAGTTCTAAAGCTCAGTTTAAAAGTTTTCTTGAGCATAATCAGGCACACAAGAAGCCTATTTTTTTGATTCTTATTGGTCCTGAAGGCATTGGAAAGACTGCTTTTTTGCGTTCTTTCGCTGAGGAAATGCTTGGCAATGCCATTCATTCAGATTTCTTTTGGATGAAAGATTGCTCTTGAGCACTTGGGAAAAATCATGCCATTCAGATTGAAACTCCGACCACGCTAAAAACTATTCCGCTTAATGAAATTACTCTATATGAAAACAAAGGAGTTAGAGAGATCAATTCTCGACTTCAGCAATCTTCGATTAGTGGCAAAAAAGTGCTACTTATTGAGAATCTTCAGAGGATGACAAACGCCGCGATGAATGCCTTTCTCAAGACCTGTGAAGAGCCGCTTCCTAATAGGTTTCTCTTTGCTACAGCAGAACATGAAAGCTGAATTTTGCCGACAATCCTTTCCAGAGCGATGCTGATAAGGTTTACTCCGCTTTTTGATGCTCAGATGCAGGAATATCTCAATCAAGAACTTGCAAATCGTATCGATCCGAGTCGGCATAAGCTGCTGATCACGCTTGCGATGGGGAAGCCTTGAACCTTGCATCTTCTGCTTGAAAAATCCGAGCAAGAACCGGACCTTTTTGAACAGATCAATCAGCTTTTTTCGCTTATGGAAGAGGAAGGTCAACGAACTCAAAAAATCTGACTCCTCAAAAAAATGGAAGACTACGGACTTTTGGAAATCATTTTCTCCACCTTGATTAAAATCCTAACCGAGCAAGGGAAAAGCGACTCGGCAAAACAGCGAATTCAGGTCAAAAAACTTATCAATGCAAATATCACTCAAGAAAACGCTCTCTGGTACGGAATTTTATCATCACAACGCTAATGTCTACCTATCTTTGACAAAATTTTCTGAAAGATACTCAGATGATTAGAACGATTGCAACTGCGATTTCCCACCTCTACCAAAAAAGCTGAGCTCAAGCGCTTATTGAAATTGGACCTGGGAAAGGGGCAATTACCAAGAGGATTCATCAGATTTCAAACTGTTTTTTTGTGGTGGAAAAAGATTTGAGAATGCAAGAACCTTTAGAAGCACTTGGATTAGCTGAGCAGCAAATTATTTTTTGAGATGTGCTAGAGCAGAATCTTGCCGAACTTTTGAACGAGAGAGGAGTGCAAGCCGAAAATGCAATTGTGGTCGGAAATTTGCCCTACTATATCACCTCTCCGATTTTTAAACATTTATTTTGGAAAGAAATCCCAGATTTTCTCGGAGGTTTTTTTATGGTGCAAGATGAAGTTGGACAAAAAATCAGATCTGATGCGGGGAAAAAATCTTATCTTTGGTGGCTGGTCAATAGCGGCTACTGGGTAGAATATGTCAAAATGGTGCCGGCAAAATGCTTTTCTCCTGCTCCAAAAGTAAAGAGTTGCCTTTTAAGATTCACAAAAAAAGAAAAACCTGAATCAGTTGATGCTTCAGCTTTAGAAACTTTTCTCAATGATTTCTCCCCTTATAGTAGGAAAACCCTCTGAAAAATTGCTAAAATGCGAGAAAAAAAAGGAAAAGCTGACTATCAAATTCCTCTTGAACTTCAAGGGAAAAGACTTGAAGCATTGAGCTGGGGTGATTTGGAAAAGATTTTGAGAACCTCTTAATCGTGACTATTTTTTCTTTGACTATTTTTTGTATAAAAAACTTCTAGAATACTTTCATAAAGCCACCTTTTCTTCCGATAACCAATCGTTAGCTTCCCAAAATTATCTGATAACTTTTGTATAGCAGAATCTACAGAAATCCTCTTGTCTTTTTTTTTGATATTCCTAAAGTGGGTGTCGTAAGCAATTTTTATTTTATATCTTCCGAGCAGAAATGAGAGACATTAAAGCGGTATTTGATATAGGAAACGATACGATCAAAGCGGTTGTTTTCGGAAAGGATAATGACAAAGATATTATCCTCGCTAAGCAAATGGAACCTGCCCTTGGACTCAAAAAAGGAAAAATCCTTGATGCCGAGGCTTTTACTACTACGATCAACAAGATCATTGAAAATTTTATCAAGAAGCTCGGAGGTGATTTTATTGAGGAAGTGGTTGTTGGAGTTTCTCACCCTGAGATGCTCACCCATAGAATCATTGAAGGAAAGAGGATTATGCAAGATGAGGTGGGAAGCGATGATATTGAACATCTCTCAAGAATCGTTGCAGAGATCTCTACCAAAAATAACTATGAAACCATCAAAATCGTTCCAGTTTGCTGGATTATTGATGAAGACAAGAGAGAAAAAGATCCTATCGGTTTGAAGTGTAAGAAATTAGAATTGATGGCTGATGTATTCTTGCTCCCAAAAAATTTCTATACGGGGCTTGTAGATGCATTTGATAAGGTCGGACTCTCAATCTCTGATATTATCCCAAATATTATTGCAGCTACGGAGATTGCTATTGACTATGATCATAAAGATCTTGGAACCGTGCTTGTAGATATTGGGAAAAATCAGACTTCTTATGTGATTTATGAAGATGGTTATCCGCTAGGCTATGGGACGATTTCTATGGGTGGTGAAGATGTAACCAAAGATATTTCTATCGGAATGCAGGTAGATATCAAGGAAGCAGAAGAAATCAAGAAAACGCATGGAATGGCGATGCTTGCTGAGTGAATAAAATCAGATAGTCAGCTTGATCTCGCATTCCTTACGGAGATTATCAATGCAAGATACGAGGAAATCTTCCTCAAAGTTAATCAACATCTTGAAAGAATAGAAAAAGACTGAAGATTGCCAGGGGGAATCCTTTTGATCGGAGGAGGAAGTAAAATGCAGAATGTGGATTATCTAGCGAAAAATATCTTTAAACTTGCGACTTTCTATGGAAAGGATTTGATGGTCAATGTAGGCGATCTTTCACAGAATATTCAGTTTATCAATTTGCTTGGAATCTATCATTGGTCCAATAAATATATGGATATTGCCTCTAGGAAAATGTCCTTTAGAGGTGCAGGAAAAGCCTTTAGCAAGATTGGAAACTTCTTTAAAGATCTCTTCTAGTCAATAAAAAACTCAAATACTTATTCAGATTTTTCTTTATATTCTTACTATCTAACGAATGGTTATCAATGAAATTATGCCTGAATTTATCCCAGGAGCAAAGATTAAAGTCTTTGGAGTAGGAGGGTGTGGAAACAAAGCACTCAACAGAATGATCCAAGAAGGATTGACAGGAGTAGAGTTTGTTGCAGTGAATACTGATGCGCAAGACCTCGCAACCAACCTCGCACAACAAAAAGTAAATATCGGACTCAATATCACGAAAGGACTCGGAGCAGGAGCAAATCCTGAAATCTGAAGAAAGTCAGCAGAGGAGGACGAAATGAATCTCAAGTCTGTTTTGCAAGATACCGATATGGTCTTCATCACTGCTGGAATGGGAGGAGGAACCGGAACAGGAGCTGCTCCTGTCGTTGCAAGTATCGCAAAAAGTATGGGAATCCTTACCGTTGGTATCGTGACAAAG
The DNA here is from genome assembly GCA_041831495.1 of bacterium. Classification (GTDB taxonomy): domain Bacteria; phylum Patescibacteriota; class Gracilibacteria; order Absconditabacterales; family Absconditicoccaceae; genus HOT-345. The sequence goes on from JBHAST010000042.1 coordinate 10,735, forward strand.
CCTTTTAGCTTTGAAGGAAAGAAAAGAGCAACGAATGCTGAAGAGGGACTTAAGAAGATGAAAGAAGTGGTTGATACCTTGATCGTAATTCCAAACGACAAAATCTACACTTTGGTAGACAAGAAAACGACCTTCAAACAGGCCTTTACGATGATTGATAAGGTGCTTTATCTCGGAGTTCAGGGAATTTCTGATTTGATTACCAAGCCAGGAGATATCAATATCGACTTTGCAGATATTAGAGAGGTGATGCTTAATTCTGGAAATGCTTTGCTTGGAATCGGATACGGAGCTGGAGAAAAGAGAGCAGTGGATGCAGCAAGAAAAGCGATTGAAAATCCACTTCTTGAAACCAATCTTGATGGAGCGAAGAAAGTGATCTTTGCGGTATCTGGAGGTATGGACTTGACTCCGATTGAAGTGCAGGAAGCTGCTGCGATTGTAGAGGAAATCCTTGATGATGATGTGAATATGATCTGGGGAATGAGTTTTGATGAATCTTTTGAAGACGAGGTGAAGGTAACTATTATTGCGACAGGATTTGAAGAGCAGAGCAAGGAACCAATCTTGAAGCCTGTTCAGAGAAATTTCCTTGGTCAGAAGATTGAAATGCCAAAAAGAGAATCTGAAAATTATATCACGAGAGGACTCAGAAATACGGAAACCATCGCTGAACCTGAAGTAAAAGAACCTGAAGAAGATACTGAAGTTCCAGCATTCTTGAGAAGACAAATGAAACAGCAAGGGTAATGTCTAAGTGGGAATTGTCATCGCGAGGCGAAGCCGTGGCGATCCAGGAAAAAGTAAGTCTGGATTGCTTCGCTAATGCTCGCAATGACAAAATCACTCACAAAAAAGACCAGATTTTTTGCTTTTTGATCTTAAAACCATTATACTTAAGGTAGTTTATCTCCTTAGTCTTCAAAAATGCAGCTTACAGTCGCGACTACTCAAAACGCAATGGTGTATGAAGGAATGATAGAACAAGTGAGTTTACCTACAGAAAACGGGACTTTGACGATTTTTAAAAATCATATTCCATCGGTTGTAAGGTTGGTTCCTTGAGTGATTCAGATTTCTTCTGGTGGGAAAATAACTAAAAGTCTGAGCATTTCCAAAGGAATCGCCCTTGTTGATGCAAAATCAGTGAGAATCACGGTTTCTATCGCCACGACCCAACCCTTAGCAAAACTTGTTGAGCTTCGTGGAAATCAACAGCTCCTTGAGCTGAAATTGCAGAAAGTGAAGAGTTTTGGAAGTGTTGAGGAGATTAGTCAGCTTATTTGTGAACTAGAGAAAGTAAAAGCTGATATTCAGCTCGCTGAACTTCATCATTAAATAAAAGTCTGATCTCAACGGTCAGATTTTTTTTAATCTTGAAATGTGGGGTTATAAGACTATACTGAAGTCGGTTTTATTTATTTTCTTGGAGATGATGAAGAAAATTTTGCCATTGCTTTTTGCAATTGTCGTTCTTTCGTGATGTAGCTTTACAAAACCGACTAAAGTCTGCGATCCTATTCCTCCAAAAAAGGTCTATACTGCCGAGGAAAAAAGACATCTGATTACCTCTCTAGGTTTCAAGAGTTGTGATGAAGATCTTCTTTGCAAATATAAAGACTGTACGCAAATGGAAGATCCAAAGAATGTTTGTAAAAATGGGAGAGAATTCTGACACCATTATCTTACCGAGCTAAAACATGATAATCTTCGTCTAGATTATGGAGAAGGAATAATCTCTTGGGAACAAGGTTGAACGGTATTTTCAGGAGTGGAAATTAAGCTCAAAGTTCTGACTTGAGTTGTAGAAGTCACAACTGAAGCACGATATAGTAGTCCACAATCAGAAAATTGTTCAAGAAGTATTACTGCTTTGCAATATCTTATAAAAGATAACATAAAAGATGGGCTCTTGCCTGCTGATACGATTCTTCCTCCAACAATCAATCAAAAAATTATCAAAGCTGGCGAATCTACTACCATTTCTGAGAAAGATGTTATTATCTATTCAGATTTGGAGAAATATGCTTTAACAGGCTATACCTACGAAGATTTCGGCTTTAAGATTAGCCCACTTGCCAAAGAAAATCACATCGCTTATGAAATTATTATTCCAGAGGATTAAATCCCCCTGAAAATTAAATAAAAGAAAGTCTGATTGCAAATTCAGGCTTTTTCTTTATACTGCTAAAAGTAGAGGTATTTATTCCTTTTTGTTTGCTATGTATTTCGCGATTCTCTGAAAAAATAAAGAGCTCAGCCTCAAAGAGCTGGACTATGCTCAGCCAACCAAGCTTCAGTCTTCAAATAATCAGCAGATTGTTCTTTTTGAAAGTTGCGATGAGGCAAAACTCGCTCAACTTGCAGGAATCATCAAATGGGGGAAGCTGATCGCCGAAGATTTGTCAGATTTTTTTGCTTCTTGTGAAAAGAGAATTCTCGGAGTTGCCGATAAAAACCAAGGTATCAACCTCAAAAAACAATACGGTCTCAAAAGATTCAAACAAGTTGATCTCTTTCATACCGATTTAGAAGTCAAAAAGAAGGGGATTGAGCTTGTGAGAATTGGGAATCAACGAGGTCAGGTGCTTGGTTATCAGCAGATTAGGCTTTATGAAGTGGTAGATTTTGAAAAGCCAGGTCGTAGTATGCAAATGGGGATGATGCCTGCGAAATTGACGCATACTTTGATGAATATCGGGCTTTCGCTTTCCAAACAGCAGGAGAAAATTCTGATTTATGATCCTTTTGCGTGAAGTGGGACGACGGGATTTTTGGCAAATTATTTTGGCTATGATTTTCTGGGATCAGACTTGAAACTCACCTTTGCAAATCAAAATAAACCGCGATGGCTCGCTTCTCAACGAGCAAAACCTGATCTGATTTTTGATTTTTTCTTACACGATGCTACGAAACCTTTTGAAAATCCTGAGCTTTTTACTGGCAAAACTCCGCTTATCATCACTGAAGGCTGGCTCGGACCTGTCATCAAAGCAAGCACTACAGTGGAAGAGGTAAAAGAATATCAGAGGCGAGTAAAAAATGTGTATTTGCCGTGGATTGAGCAGATGGCAACGGCTTTTCCTCAGAAACCTGTGATGGTTTTTACGATTCCTTGGTATCTTGGGCATGAAAACCTGCTAGAAAAGGCGATTATTGAGCTTGCAGAGAAAGTTGGTTTCCAATTTTCTTCTTTGCAAGAACTTTATAAAAGAGATCAACATAAAGTAGGAAGAAAAGTGATTATTTTGCAATAAAAAAGAAAAACTGATCTTCAAATCCAGGTTCATACCTAATAAATAAAAAAGTGCAAAAAAAGTCATAAAAAATTTGCAATTTAAACCATTTCTAAATATAATAATATCGTCATCAAGAAAGAGAAACAAAAAACTTCCTTGATCGGCAATTATGATGAGGTCATTACTATAAGTTTATAGGAAAAAGTTCCTTCAATTCCTGTTCTTTTATGAGCTGAAGCAGATACTTTCGTCTTTGGTATGAAAACTATCCTTCTGAAGTGTGATTTGAATAGACAAATTCGCATAATCTTTCTCTTTATTCTCTGTAATAAAAGAAAGGGCAATAAAAGAAAGTCTGATTTTTCATTAAAAGTTTCTGTTGAGAGCAGGCTTTTATGACTTATGTCTTTAAAAAGCGATAAGGAAAGAAAGATCAGTTTTGAGGAACCTTCTCAAAGGAAATCCCTTTAGCACTTTCGCTTAAAGCTCAAAGAAAGGTAAGGTTTAAACTCGCTTTACTAACTTCTTTCTTGCTATGGAATGCTCAAGGCTTTAGAGAAGCAAGGTTCAAAATGAATTGAGATTGAGGCTTTTTGGTTTGATTATTGTTGAAAGTCGTATCGGTAGAGGAGGGTAGTTCCCTGGTTCTCCGCACTTTCCACTCTTAGAGATTCAGATTTCTTTTCTTTTTGAAAGGCAAATCCTCTCTGAAGAAAAAAATAATCTGATTTTGTTATCTGGTGAACTCTTAACTTTAGGATTGCCTAAAGCGCTGGATACTATGAAGTTTAAGAGATTTCATAGCTTTAGGAAAGGCAACGATAAACTTATTTCTCATCGTAAGAAATGAGGAGTAGATTCAATTCTGCTTCTTTTTTTTATTTTTGAAATTTAGAGCATTTCACTTTCTATCGTGATGAGCTCTGTATTATAAAGCTCTCCCATTTTTTGAAGAACGGTTTCTACTTTGTATCTTGGGTCTTGCTGACTCGCATAATACCATTTTTGAGGCTCTACAAGGTAGATTTTTTCTACTGCGTTAAAATCTTGAAAAATCTCTGATCAAGTGCAGAAAATCAGCTTTTCATTTCAGGTTTTTATTTTTCGCCAGTTGCTGTTTTTTTTGCTTTGAGTATCGAGCGAGCTTAGAAACATTCCTCCGGTAAATGTCAGATCAATGGTATTACTAAAGGTCCACAAATCAGGGAAAACGACTAAAATCTGGCCATTTTTTTCGTTCTGAATCGTTATTTTCCCAAGCTGAAAATTGATTTTTTGCTTTTTTTTGCTTATTTTTAGCTCTTTCAAAATGAGCTTCTCAATATCGGAATCTAGAAAAAGCTTCATCACATTTTTGTAGCTGGTGTATCGTTCGTAGGTCATTCGGTGGAGAAGCTGAAGTGTCGGCTCTGAAAGCAAATTTTTATAAGCAAGAGAAAAGTTTGTAGGTCAAGTATAAAGTGTCGTATACAGTTCAGAAAAGCTGATTTCCTCTCACAGTACAAGAAAAAAGTCTGATCCAGATTGGATAAGATCGCCAGCTTGAAAATTCAGATTTCAGTCTTTTAGCAGAAAAAGTCTGTCAAATCCTGCGTATTTCGTGAAGCTATAAAGGTACATTGCTGTGAACTATTAAAAAACAGCTCCAGTATAGCAATATGATGTACAAAAATCAATCTTTTATCTTGGAATCGGTTTTTTGAAGTCAGCTTTTTTCTTTTTGATTTTCTAAGGCAATTCCTTACACTTGGAGTTGTTTATTCTATGTTTTTTTGATGAAACTTATTAGCAAAAATAAGAGAGCTTACTTTGACTATGAAATAGAAAAGACCTATGAAGCCTGAATCGTGCTTAAAGGACATGAGGTCAAGTCCGTGAAAACTTCACATGTAAATATTCAAGATGCTGCGGTTATCATTGAATGCGGGGAGTGCTGGCTCTATAATATGGATATTCCTTTGTATGAAAAAACATCTCCGATTTTGGTGCCTCACTATCAAGCAAAAGCCAAGAGGAAGCTTCTTTTGAATAAGAGAGAGATCGCTAAAATCGCTGCGGCATTAGATAAGCCGTGAATGGTTTTGCTGGCGTTGGAAGTATTTATTGCGAAGGGGGGATTTATTAAAGTCAAGCTTGGACTCGGAAAACTCTATAAAAAAGTAGAAAAAAAGCAGATCCTCAAAGAAAAAGACATTAAAAAGCAGATGGACAGAGAGGTTAAAAATTATCGTTAAAGTCTGGTTTTTTACCTCTCTCTGATAGACTTGTGTTTTGCAGAGCGGATAGGGGGAGAGGGGAGCTTGATTTACAACCCCTCCGCTCCGACTTGTCGGAGCACCTCCCCGTTAGGGGAGGAAATCATAGTAGTGTGTCTTCCTTTCGTTAGAATGATAGTTTACTGATTTTATCTCAATGCTCGCTATGGAAATCATCTACAAAAAAGGGCTTCGTAACGGCTACGCCAAGGTTGTGGAGGGGAAGGTTGTGTTGACGATTCCCTTTTTTGCGAGAAATGATAAAAACTTTCTGGCGAAAATGAAAATCCTTGGCGAGAAAGTTCAGCAGAAACTTGAAAAAAAAGAAAAAAATCAGATTTTTTCTCCAGAGGGAATCTTGCTTTTTGGTGAAGTCGTCCCCTATGATGAGCTTCCTCCCTTCAAGACTCAGAAACAGCGAACAACTTTTTTTCAGCAGGAACTCTTTGCCTATGCTGATCCGATTTTGCAGGATTATGCGAGGAAGCTGGGATATTCAAAGATTCCTTTAGTCCTTAGAAAAGTTCGCTCTAAGCGGGGTTCTTGCACGCACGATAATCGCATTATGCTCAATCTCTCGCTGGTGCATTTACCTACGCGTTTGATTCAGTATGTGATTATTCACGAGGCTTGCCATTTGGTAGAGAAGAATCATAGTCCGCGTTTCTGGGCGAGAGTAGAGGAGTTTTGTCCTGCTTTTAAAACTTTAAGAAAAGAGCTGAAAAATCAGATT
>JBHAST010000043.1:0-4238 GCA_041831495.1 bacterium
AGACTGGAACTCATTTTGAATTCTCTCAATTTCTGAGTCAATATGTGTTTTTTCAGCATCTTCTTTGTCTTTCACTGCTTTTCCATCAGCGATCAGCTTTTGGATTTTTTCTTTATCTTCTTCAGAGATTTTCTCTTTCTGATCATTCATAAGTCCTTCAATCTGATAGATCAAAGATTCAAGTTTGTTCTTAGATTCTACAAGTTCTTTCCTTTTTCTATCTTCTTCTGCGAATTTCTCTGCATCAGCTTTTGCTTTTGCAATATCTTCATCAGAAATATTGGTAGAACCTTGGATTGTCACTTCTTGAGATTTCCCAGTAGATTTTTCCTGAGCAGTTACCTTCAAAATTCCATTTGCATCAATATCAAAAGTCACCTCAATTTGTGGCTGTCCCCTTCTCATTGGAGGAATCCCTTCAAGATTGAACATTCCAAGTGATTTATTGTCTCTTGAGAACTGCCTTTCTCCTTGGGTCACATGCACGGTTACGGCATTTTGGTTATCAGCTGCGGTCGTATAGATATTTGATTTTTTGGCAGGGATGGTGGTATTTCTTGGGATCATCACATGAGCGATTCCTCCTTCAACCTCCACAGCAAGAGAAAGTGGAGTTACATCCAGCAAAAGAATATCTTTCACATCTCCTTGCACGATTCCTCCCTGAATTGCTGCACCTTGAGCAACTGATTCATCAGGATTTACCGTAGATTTTGGTTCTTTTCAGAAGATTTCGTTTACGATAGATTTCACTTTGAGCATTCTCGTAGAACCTCCAACCAAAATGATATCATTGATTTCAGATTTTTCTAATTTTGAATCTCTAAGTGCATTCAAAACTGGATCTTTACATCTAGAAAACAAATCTGAAGTAATGTTTTCAAACTGTGCTCTGGTTAAAGATTCATCAAGATTCCTTGGCAATCCATCCGTTCCTGTCGTAATGAAAGGAATAGAAATATCTACTCTTTCCACAGAAGAAAGCTGCTTTTTAGCTTTTTCAGCTTCATCTCTTACTCTCTGCATTGCCATAGCATTTTCTTTGAGGTCAATTCCTTCCTTGGCTTTGAAAGCATCTACGATATAGTTCACAATTCTCTGATCCCAGTCAGCACCTCCAAGCTGAGTATCTCCAGAAGTAGAAAGTACCTGGAAAGTCCCTTCTGCACCGATATCAAGCACCGTCACATCAAAGGTTCCTCCTCCAAGATCAAATACGACGATCTTTTCATCGGCTTTTTTTCCTTCTCCATAGGCAAGAGCTGCAGCTGTCGGTTCATTGATGATTCTTTCTACCTTAAGTCCTGCGATTTCTCCAGCAGCTTTGGTAGCATTCCTCTGAGAGTCGTTGAAATATGCAGGAACCGTAATTACTGCCTGAGAGACTGTTTCTCCGAGAAATTTCTCTGCATCTGTCTTGAGTTTTTGAAGGATGAATGCTGAAATCTGTTCAGGTTTGTATTCTTTCCCATCAACCACGATAAGCACTCCTCCATCACTTCCCTCTTTGGTGTCATAGGTCACTTCTTTGAGCTCCTTTTTCACCTCAGAGTATTTTCTCCCGATCCATCTTTTCACCTCATATACGACATTTTTAGGCTCCAAAATAGCCTTTCTCTTTGCTAAATCTCCAACGAGCAATTCATCACCCTTGATATACACGATAGAAGGCGTGGTTCTATTTCCTTCTGCATTTGCGATCACTTCGGACTTGTCTCCAAGCATATAAGATACGCAAGAGTTGGTCGTTCCAAGATCAATTCCAATAATTTTTGCCATTTTTTTTGTCAAAATAAAGTATAAAAATCTGAATATAAACTAAGTTCAGACTACGATAAAGAGCTATTATTTTTTAGAACAATCACCTTTCCCGTAGCACCTAAAGTATAGAGATGCTATCAAAAAATGCAAGAGATTTTAAAGATTTTAGTTTCAACAGTTGAAAAGCACAATTTTTCATCTTTTACAAAAAAAGAAACAGTATATAAGATGTTATTTTCAATGAAGCTCCCTAATCAAAAGATTTACTTGATTTTTTGGAGCAGTATACTATGCCTCAAAATTTTTTAAAAAACAAAAAATCAGATTCCTCTTGTAGAAAAAAAGTAAATCACTAGATTTAAAATCAGATTTTTACCCATTCTTTCAGTCCAATGGAAATAAGACACCTAGAAATCAAACAAGAAACCTACGATAATTTTATGAAGCTCAAAGCATCCATTGAAGCAATGGCTGGAGAAAGCGTTACGGAAGATGAAGTCGTAGATTTTATGATTAGAAGTCTGATGAGTTCGGTAGAATTACCAGAAGAAGAGCACGATCATGAAGCGGGTTGCTGCTGCTGTGGAGGACACTAAAGGAATCAATCTTTTTTTTGACAAAAGAGAAACAATAACTTTCACTTGATTTTTAAGAAAATAAAAGTATGGTAATTCAGATTTATCATCTTTTTTTTTCACCATGATCGCTCGCATCAAGACTTTCAGCAATCTCGGACTACTCGGACACGAAATCACCGTAGAAGCCGATAGCAATAAATCACTTCCCTCCATTGAAATCATTGGACTGCCAGATGCGACCATTAGAGAGGCGAAAGAGAGGATCAGAGCTTGCTTTAGAAATGTAGGGATTGAGCTTCCAAGGAGGAAATTCATTCTCAATCTCTCCCCCAGCGACCTGAAGAAAGTCGGGACCGCCTTTGATCTTCCCATGGCGGTCGCCCTGCTCTGCCTCATAATGGAGGGAAAAGTCGCTCACTATGAGAGGATTCAGGAGTTTCTTTTTTTCTGAGAACTGGGACTTGATGGGAGTGTCAAAAGGGTAAATGGTCTGCTTCCTAGCGTCATTTCCGCAAAAAAACAGGGTTATCAAACCTTTTTCATACCTGCAGAAAATCTTTACGAGCTAGAATACATCTCCGATATTACGATCGTTCCGATTGCTCATTTCTCGCAAATCACTGATTTCTTGCTCAAAGGAAGCTCGCTTCCTCATTTTAGAAATGCAAAAAATCTGACTGATCTCAGCATTCAGCAGCAAAACATAGACAATGATTTCGCACATATCAAGGGGCAAATCCTCGCCAAAAGAGCATTGAGCATTGCAGCAGCTGGACTTCATAATCTGCTTATGATCTGAGCTCCATGAAGTTGAAAAACGATGCTCAGCAAAGCACTACCAAGTATTCTTCCACCGCTTGATTTCCCTGAAATCTTGGAAGTAAGTCAGATTTATTCTGTGGTCTGAAAACTCAATAAAGAACTGCCCCTCATCACGCAAAGACCCTTTAGGCAGGTGCATCATACGGCTTCTAAAGTCTCGATCATCGGTGGAGGTAGTAATTTGACTCCTGGAGAAGTGTCGCTAGCTCACAAAGGGATTCTGTTTTTTGATGAATTAACTGAGTTTCCAAGGGAGGTTTTGGAGGTTCTGAGACAGCCGCTCGAGGATAGCGTCATCAATATCTCCAGAGTCAGCGGAACCGTGCAGTATCCTGCAAATGTGATGTTTATCGCCTCTATGAATCCCTGCAAATGCGGCTACTACAAAGATCCCGAGAAAGCGTGTAGCTGCTCCCTCCTAGATATCAAAAGATACCAAAGCAGAATCTCATGACCACTTTTGGACAGAATAGATATGATCCTAGAAATCCCGAGAGAAAAAGTCGATACCCTGCTGACCAAAAGCCTCAACCAATCCTCAGCCGAGCTTCGCAAACAAGTCCTTCAAGCCTGGGAAATCCAGAGAGATCGCTTCTGAAAAAGCGGAATCCAGACCAATGCGATGATGACCGCCAAAGATATTGAGCAGTTTATCACGCTTGATAGCGAGAGCAAAGACTTTATCAAGCAAGCAGCAGAAAAGTTCACCCTTTCAGGAAGAGTGATCCATAGACTCCTGAAGCTTGGAAGAACGATCGCCGATATGGAAGCGAGTTCCAAGCTCAAGGTCGGACATCTTATGGAAGCGATCCACTATAGAAGCAAGACGATGTTTGTAGAGAGTGAATAAAAAAAGCCTCTCCAAAGAGAAGCCAAGCTGAAGTCAAAAAAAATCAAAGATTTTATGATACAAAATTTTTCTCAACAAAATCCCAGTTAATAAGAGAGAATAAACTTTGTACATAAGCAGGTCTCGCATTTCTATGCTGAATATAGTAGGCATGCTCCCAAACATCAATCGTCAAGAGCGGAATAAGTCCTTGAGTGAGCGGAGTCCCAGCGTTAGAAGTATTCAGA
>JBHAST010000044.1:0-29182 GCA_041831495.1 bacterium
ATTCGGAAACTCCAATTCCTAAGCAATCAATCTACTATGGGAAAAGAAAATTCTTATCACCTAAAACAATTCAAATGAGAATCCAGTCAGTCAAAAACTTTCTGAGGTTCATGAATTTTATTTATTGAGCAGGAATTGATTACAGAAACATAGAAATCCCAAGAATTAAAGATATGCATATCAATTTTCTTGAGGAAGAAGAGGTGCAACAACTCCTACAAGTAGCAGAAGAAACTGAAAAAACTCCTATAGGAAAACAAAGATCAAAACTACTAATTACCTTGGGATATACAACAGGATTGAGATTAGCAGAAATACTAAGTCTACAGGTTGATGATATCAGAAAAGGACAAGCAATAATCAAAGGAAAATGAAGAAAAGAAAGACTTACTTTTTTTATTCCAAAAGTTCAAGAAATCCTTGAAAATTACCTAAAAACACTAAAAAAACCCTCACCACAAACAGGAAAAATCCTCAAAAGAAAGTGTAAGGAGAACCGAGTCTTTATCTCACATAATGCTTATAACTTTTGAGGGAAATTAAGTAAGGAATCAGTATGCTGACTTTTCAAAAAATATGATGAAAAACTAAATTTACCTAATAAAAAGGTATCGTGTCATACTTTGAGACACTCATTTGCAACCAAATTACTAGACAAGAATATCAATCTAAGAGAGATTCAGGAACTCATGGGACATGCAGACCTTAAGACTACAGAAGGCTATACTCATGTTCGCAATACTCAGCTAGAAGTGGCTCATAAACTAGCTTTTGAAGACTTCAAATAAAAAAGTAAAAAATAAGTTGAAATTCTAAAGGAAAGTCTTATACTGATCACTGTAAGATTTATTTGGGATTACTTCCAAAGTCTTATGGTGATTGGTGTATAGTATATATACATACAAGCAGGGGGTCATAGGTTCGAGTCCTATATCACCCACCATTAAAAAAACTCAGATTTCACTTCTTTTAGGCCTTGAATGATTGAGGGCCTATAGCTCAGTTGGTTAGAGCAGAAGACTCATAATCTTTTGGTCGCTGGTTCAAGTCCAGCTAGGCCCATAGAAAAAGACTTGAAATCAGGGTGAAAAGATATATATTTTGTTTCGCAAATGTTAATTTGCGGGTGTAACTCAATTGGCTAGAGTGCCTGCCTTCCAAGCAGACTGTTGCGGGTTCGAGTCCCGTCACCCGCTCCATTATGGAATTTCAACTTCGGTTGAGATTTTTTTTAGTATTGAAATAAAGGCTCGGTAAAGGAAATTGCTTGCTGTTTATGATCATAGCTAATAGCTGCACCATAAGGCAAGATACAACGCGGATAAGCATGACCAAAATTTACATTGTAAAGGATTGACAAATCAGGATCATCAATAACCTCACGCAAAACCTGTTTATATTCTTCGTAAGAATTTTCGTTTTGTGGTTTACCTACCAAGATTCCATTGATTTGATCAAAAATCCCTTTCTCCTTGAAGAGCTTCAACATCTGTGCATAAAATTCAGGAGTAGACCTTTCTTCCGAGGTTTCTATGAAGAGAATTTTTCCTTTTCGTTCTTCTAAAGTCGGGAAAATCTGATAGTTGTCATAGATCAGCTTTTGATCAGGGAATCTGCCTCCGACGAGCATTTCATAGAGCGACTCAATACATCACCCCAAAAGTTTCCCTGAAAATTCCTCAGGTCCTTGCAAGAGTTCAAACCCGTGCGTTTCTTGATGAACATTTCTAGAGGTTCCAAGCTGATCAGGAGAAAATGTTTCCCTCTCCTCATACCATACTTCACTACTACGAATCGTTAAAGGCTCCTGTCAAAAAAGCATCTGCAAATGACACTGAGTATAGGGAAGCATCTCATGGTCCATTTCTGCAAAATCAGTCAAAAAAGCTGGTCCATAGAAACTTTGCATTCCTAAACGATGGAACATCAGATGATGATTGGTCGTGTCTGAGAATCCCATAAAAATTTTAGGAGAAGTTCTGACAAGCTCTTTAAATTCTGGATCCTCCATAAGATAAGGGAACAACTTAAATCCATCAATCCCACCAATCGCACAAAAAATCGCCGAGATCGTAGTATCTTTGAAGGCTGCCTTGAGATCTTCAGCTCTCTTTTCTGGATGCGCCTCTAAATCCGCAATGCCATTAAGCGCATTTGGCATAAAACAGGGTTCAAGGAGCATATCAGCAAGTCTTTTTTTACCAAGTTCAAGCTGATGCGCACAAAACTGCTCTCCCAATACGCCCCTTGATAAACTCACAATAGCGACTTTATCACCCGGTTTAAGAGCAGACGGTTTCTGAAGATATGACATAAGAACAAAAGAAAAAGAGTAAACAAAGATAAGATGCTCTTTTTAGATTAAAAATCAAGACAATATCGCGCTTACAGAAGAAAGGAAACGCTAAATCAATCAAAAAAATCCCCACAGCAAATGCCATAGGGACTTCTTCATTATTATTCTTCGCTCAAAGCAGCTTCTTCATTTTGATCAAGTGCTTCTAGAGTAGAATTTCATTCTTCCGTAGACTCTGAACTCCTCTCCTCATCTGACACTTCACTCATTTCAAACAAACCGCCTTCCATTTTTTCAGCTTTTTTCTTTTCTTCTTTATACTTCATATTCTCAGTTTTCTCTTCCCAAGGACGATACACCACATCAATCTTCTGATCTACCATCTTGTAAAGCGGAGTTTCTGGCTCATCAAGCGAAATATCGTTGGAATGTAAGGTCTTGAGGCTACCATCAACAAAACGAATTCTGACCGCACCTTCAATGATTGAGATTCCGCCTTCAAGTTTTTCATTTCCTGTCATCACAACCTGTCCTTTTCTCGCTCTCTTTCGGATTTTGAGGTCTTCTAGGGAAAGAAGTTTTCCGTTTTTATCAGAGTAGATCAAGATAAACGGCTCATCATTATGCAAGAACATATTGGCAACCTGATCTCCCTCTTGAAGCTCAATTGCTTTCACTCCCCCAGCGGTTTTTCCCATTGGTCTGATATCATCAGACTTGAAAAGGAGCATTCGTCCCTGCTGAGTCAGAATTCCGACATTATCTCCGTCATTCACTGGCAACACTCTACAGATCTTCTCTCCTGGCTGGAGTCCCATAATCGTGGTAGGGAATTTCTTGAAACTGAGCACGAGTTCTTTTTTGGTCTTTTTGATGCTATTTTGATTGGTCAAGAAGACGAGGTAATCGTAATGGAAATGCAATGTTTTGGCAAACACAATTTTCCCTTTAAGACCGAAATGTTCATTCAGATTTAAGGCTGGTTTTGCCATTGATGAAGTTCCAAAATCCTTGAGCCTCTGCACAACAAGCTCTCCAATATCGGTAATAATCACCAAATTATCTTGGTTATGCGTATAGATAAGATCTAGTGTTTCCTCTGGAATATTCTGAATTCTGGTCTGGTAAAGCACACGAAGTGAGAAATCATTTCCAATTCGGCAAATCACATCTTCCTTGATTTTATCAGCGGCTTTTTGAAATTCCTTAAGGCTTCAACTAATATTATAAACGCTGAGATCATTGGAAAGCTCGGTTCTCCTCTCATCTCCATATTTTTCTTTCATATAGGTAAACTCCTTAGCTACAACCTCATCAAGCTTTTCTGGATCTGAAATAATACGCTCTAATTCTTCAATAAGTCTGATTTTTTCTTCAATTTCTTCGCTAATTTTCTGGATCTCAAGTCCAACAAGGGATTGTAGCCTCATCAAGAGAATATATTCTGCCTGCTTCTCAGAGAATCCGAATTTTTCCATCAAATTGGTTCTCGCATCGGCTTTGGATTCAGATTTCTTGATCGTATCAATCACTTCATCAATGATATCAATCGCCTTTTTGAGTCCCTCCAAAATATGAAGTCTGTCTTTGGCTTTATTGAGCTGAAAAACGGATCTACGATAGACCACTCCCCTACGGAAAGTCACGAATTCCATCAGCAAATCTTTAATATTGAGCAGTCTTGGTTGAGTTCATTGATCAATCAGCGACACATTATTGAGATTGAAATTGGTCTGGAGCTCGGTAAATTTATACAATTGAACAAGAATCGCGTCTGGATCTACACCTTTCTTCAAATAAATTGCAATTCTGATCTTGTTTTTATTGGATTCATCACGGATATCGTTGATTCCCTCAATCTTCTTGTCTACGACAAGTTCACCGATCTTGGAAACGAGATTGGACTTATTTACTAAATAAGGAATCTCATCAATCACGATCACATGTGCTCCATCATAGACTTCATCATGAGTCTTTCCACGCACTACGATTCAGCCTTTTCCTTTTTTGTAAACTTCGGTAATATTGTTGCTATCAAAAATCATTCACCCCGTTGGGAAGTCTGGACCTTTGATAATCTCCATAATTTCCTCCACAGAAACCGAAATCGGTCTTTTGATTTCTGCACCGTTTTCATCAGTCACGATCTCCTCTTTCCCTTCTTTTTGAAGCAAAAGCAAAGACGCATCAAGCACTTCACCAAGGTTATGCGGAGCCATATTCGTTGCCATACCTACCGCGATTCCCATCGTTCCATTACAGAGATGATTTGGGAATTTCGTTGCAAGCATCACAGGTTCTTTGAGTGATCCATCAAAATTATCTCTCCGATCTACCGTATCCTGCTCCAAATCTGCAAGCATTTCCTCAGCAATCTTGGTCAATCTCGCCTCGGTATACCTCATCGCCGCTGCGCCATCACCATCAATAGAACCGAAGTTTCCCTGCCCATCAACAAGCGGATATCTGAGCGACCATGGCTGCGCCATACGCACCATCGCCTCGTAAATAGAAGAATCTCCGTGCGGATGGTATTTTCACATCACATCTCCGACAATTCTCGCTGATTTTTTGTGCTTCTGGTTGTAGAAGTTGTTCATTTGGTACATTCCAAAAAGGATCCTCCTCAGTACAGGCTTGAATCCATCTCTGGTATCTGGCAAGGCACGAGAAACAATCACCGACATCGCATAGTCAATATAGGATTGGGTAATTTCCTTTTCTATCGGATGAGTAATGAGTTTTTCATTACTTGGCTGGAGAAGTTCGTCTTGGGTGGTCATCTTAGAATTATTAAGGATAAAAAAGATTTAAAGTCTGATTCTCTTGATTTTTTATAAGGTTTGATTATAATGAAACCGTAATCATGATGAAACGGCATGGATTAAGTAAGTATTACTTAGTTGGTGCCGTTTTTTTTGTATTCTAGCTTTGCTCTCAGATTGGTTAATGAGTCAATTTTTTCCTTGGCACTTTTTCTCAAGAAGATTGAATACTGTTTCTCATTAGGAACAATAAGTGTTAAAAGCTTTTCTTGTTCATAAAAGTACTTAACCAAACAAGCAAAATCGCCATCTCCAGTCACAATAATCGCTTTATCATACTTCTCATAGTCTATCATTGCTTGTAAAACCATTTCTGCATCTACATTTCCTTTCGTTTGTCCTTGTTTAAGATGCAAAACAGGCTTAAATATTAAAGTATATCAGACATCTTGAAAAAAGGTATACATTGACTGGTTCTCAGGAAGATATCAAATAAAAAGGTAAACCTTCGACACTTTATATTTTCTTCTGAGGTATTGATTAAAACGTTTCCAGTCCAACTTCCATCATTGCTCTTTTATCGAAAGATTGATATTTTGAGTATCAATAAAAGCAAAATTACTTTCCATCAAAACCAATATCAACTAAAAAATCTAACTCACTTTCAGCACTATATTAGAAATCCTAGGTCTGAATGCAAGCAAAAAGAAGATCCAGAACTTGACATTCCAAATTTGATGATGCTGTAAATTTTTACTTGATTTTATAACTGTTTTTACAAAAAAATGCTGATGAAGCGAAATATTTCAATCAGGCTTTTGCCTATTGAGTACTTTGTGCTTTAGGACAATGCAAAGAGAATATCAACAAGTACGGTGTTCTTACCAGAAAGTTGATCAAGTTTTCAAAGAAGCTTTGGGATCACCTTCGAAGTCTGGCAAGAAAAGTTGCAATCAAAATCCGAAACTATCAAGATGTACATTAACCGTATAAACCTCTGCAAGCGGATTCGCCAACAGAGGTTTTCTCTTTTTACCAAATCGCATTTTCAAATCGCTTTACCTTGAAACCAAGAGTAAAATAAGTATCTTCTTTTATAGGAAAAGAAATTCAAATTTTTTATCTTTTAAAGTGCTCATATTTTGGCAAGAAGAAAAAGAAAAACCAGCACCAGAAGCTATAGTATCAATAAAAATCATATTGGATTTGCAATGATTACCCTTGGAGTGCTCTATTTTTTTTCAAGAGCGATGGCACAGAATTCTCCGATTTTAGAATTCTTTACTAAATATAGTAGTATCGCTTTCGGAAATATCTGACTTCTTTTCTTTTTTGGGTTGTGTATTTTTACGGGGATTCTTATCCTTGCGAAAGGGCATCTCGCAAAATTTCTCATGAAATACTTTTTTTCTTTGCTGATGTTCGTTTCTGCTTTTTTGAATGTTCGTATCTGGAATGCTCCAACGCCAATGAGTCAGATTCCTTGGGCTGAGAATGGTGGATTTTTTTCGCGACCATTGATTCGGCTTTTAGAGAGAGGACTTGGCGCACAAAATACCACCGCAATTAAAGCAGTTATCATCACACTCTTGCTCATTTTGATCGGTTATTTGCTCTATGTTTTCAATGTCCGCCTCCCAAAACTCCCTAAAATCAACATAGAAACTCCTGAAGCACCAAATAAAAAAGAAAAAAAATCTGACTCCAAAGAACAGGAAAGACCTACGATTACGATCACTCGTCCCGAGATTTCTACCGCTGAGATTATGGAAAAAGTTTCTCAAGCGACAGGGAAAATCACCTCTTCATCATTAGGTTCTTGATCTTTACTGAAAGATATGCTCAAATCCAAGGTAGAACAGAAGATTGAAGAGAAAAAGCCGAAACCTGTGATTCATTATTCGGGAGATAAACCGACATTTGGGACTTCGCTCCTAGAATCTACGCTCGGACAGGCACAAACGATTGATGAAAATTTCCTCGTAGAAAAGGCGAAAGCTTTGCAAACCAAGCTTGGAGAATTTTGAGTTCCGATCGCGATTGAGGGCTTTGATATTGGTCCTTCTATCGTGCAGATCAAGATCAAACCTGAGGAATGAATCAGAATTTCTGCTATTGAAGGACTGGCAAACGATATCAAACTTTCTCTCAAGTCTAAGTCGCTCAGAATTATCGCTCCAATCCCGTGAACTGATCTGGTAGGAATTCAAATTCCCAATCCAAAGCCAAATATGGTAAGGCTCGGCGATATCATCAATACCAGCGAATTTTCTGAAAATATGAAAAAAAACTGAACCAATCTCTCGCTCGGAAAAGGAATTGATGGAAGTATTCAGATCAAAGCGCTTGAATCTATGCCTCATCTCCTCGTAGCAGGTGCGACAGGAAGTGGAAAATCAGTTGGAATCAACGATTTTATCGTTTCGCTGATGTTTCAGAATACCCCTGCTGAACTCAAGTTTTTGATGGTTGATCCAAAGCAGGTAGAACTAGAGATGTATTCAGGATTGCCATATTTGCTCGCTCCGATCGTGTATGATAGTGGGAAAGCGATTAAGCTCTTGCAACGAACCGTTGAAGAAATGGAAAAAAGGTATTCTACCCTCAAAGATGAAAGAGTAAGAAATCTAGATGAATACAACGCTAGAATGCAGTCTGAAGGTAAAGAAAAGATGTATCGTATCGTCTTTATCATTGATGAAATGGCAGATATGATGCTCTCAAGCTCAGCGAATAGAAAAGAGGTTGAAAACTGTATTAACCGTCTTGCTGCGAAAGCCAGAGCCGTGGGAATTCATCTTATCCTTGCAACCCAAAGACCTTCCGTAAATGTGATTACTGGTTTGATTAAAGCGAATATTCCAACCAGAATTGCCTTTGGAGTGGTTTCAGAAGTTGATAGTAGAACGATTCTTGGTCGTAAAGGTGCAGAAGACCTCGTTGGAAAAGGAGATATGCTCTATATGGATCCGAGCACAAAGTTTCCAATCAGAATTCAGGCTCCCTTTATCGCAACGGAGGAAATTGAAAAAGTCGTTGCGCAGCTGAGAAATAAGTATATGCAAGGTCTAAGTGAAGAAGATATTTATCATCCAGAAATTGTAGCAGCCTTAGAAAGCAGATTAGAAACTGCGAAAGGTTCCTTTGGTGGAAGTGGAGATTCTGGAGATGATGAGGATCTCGTCAATCAAGCGATTCAAGTCATCGCAGAAACCAGAAAAGCTTCCGCTACCTTGCTCCAGAGAAAGCTCAATGTTTGATTTGCCAGGGCTGCGAGAATTATGGATATTTTGGAAGAGAGAGGAATTATTGGTCCTGCAGAATGAGCGAAACCGAGAGATATTTTCATTTAACCCCTTTTTGAGGAGTTTAAAATAAGGAGTGAAGATTTTTGTAATTTTGAGCAAAGAATCTAGCTACTCCTTTTTTTCAATAACAAAAAAACAGGGCATGAGGGATTCGAACCCCCGACACGCGGCTTTGGAGACCGCTGCTCTACCAACTGAGCTAATGCCCTAGATCGTAATTCTGATTTTTTATTTTTTTTATTCAGGGAGTGAGGGGATCGAACCCCCGACAGCGGTTCCGAAGACCGATGTGTTACCACTACACCAACCCCCCATTTGTCAGTCTAATAAGCCTGGTTCTGTATAAGATACCATTTATCTAAGATCGCTTGGAGCGACTCTTTGCACTGCCATTGCTAGAATGGTAAGCTTGCACGCGTTACGGTTTGCCCCTCATCTTCTCAGCAAGAAGATTGAGTAGAGGTATGCCTTTTGATCAGCAACCCTCATGTTTCACCTTTTTTCCGAATGATCGGAAGAGTTTAATCTCTGTGGCACTTTCGTTTGCTCAAGATTGAGATCCAGCCTCCGTTAGAGGATAACATTTTTTTCGTGCCAGGACTTTCCTCACTCCTAAAGAGCGCAGTATCTAGACCAACGAATGATATATAGCAAAATGCTTCACTAATTCAACCTAAAGTAGAGGAAAAAACAAAAATCGCTTGATTTTGCTCTCAAAAATGATAGTCTGAGACTGTTTATTTCCTTATTTTTGTTGATGAAAAGAAATACCACTATGAAATGGATTACTGTCGTTATTCTTGTTATTGCTACGCTTTCTCTAGTTTTTGGGGGATTTATCATGCTTTTGGGATCAGAGCAAGGAGCAAATGGAACACAAGGAGAAGCAGCAGAAAACCTCACAACTCAAGAATAATTTTACTTTTAGGAAGCCAAAAATGATAAAAAAAATCTGATTTTTGATTTTTGGGATAATCTTTGGAATACAAGGAAGCGTTTTCGCTACAGATGCCGCTTCTCAAAACGAAGAAAATACAGTCACAACGACTACAAATTCAACCACAGCCAACACCTCTAGTGAAAACTTTGGGATTGATCTTAATAGTAAAAATGCCATTGAGGGAACTGCAACTTTTTCCATCTACGATGCACTAGGAATCAAGAAAGATAGAGCACCAGGCGAGAGAACCTCAGTAATGAATTATGTTCAAGATATTGTACTCGGAGCAACAACCTTTATTTGAACAGTCGTAACGCTCGCACTAATCCTTTCAGGATTACTCTATGTCTTCTCTTCAGTTGATAGCTCGCTAAAGAGCAAAGCCAAATCAGGAATGAAATATGCACTTATTGGTATGGTAGTAGTGATGCTTTCTTTAGTAATCATCAGACTTGTTCAATTCCTAGCAAGAGGAGGAAGTTAAAAAAAAACCAGATTTTATCCCTTGAATAACACGGAAAGTGGCAAATCCTTTGATTGATGATGTAATAAATTCCGCTGATATCGTGGACATTATCGGCAAATATGTTCCTCTCAAAAGAGCAGGAAGTAATTTTTCTGGATGCTGCCCCTTTCACAACGAGAAAACGCCCTCATTTATGGTTTCTCCGACCAAGCAAATTTTCAAATGCTTCTGATGCGGAAAAGGAGGGAATGTGCTGACTTTCGTGCAAGAGATAGAGAGAATTGATTTCCGAGATGCGGTCAAAGAGGTCGCGAAAATGCAGCATATTGATCTAGAAAAATACGATACTTCACTCAAAAAAATCGCAGCTGATAGTGATGAAAAAGGAAAGCTCAAAAGAATGCACAGCCTAGCCCAGCAATTTTTTCAGGCACAGCTGGCAAACAGCAGCGAAGCAATGCATTATTTACAAGAGAAAAGAAAACTGACTCCAGAACTCATTCAGCTTTTTTGAATTTGATATGCTCCAGACAAGCATTACGAGCTGATTCAACTCCTGAGATCAAAAGGCTTTAGTGATACCGATATTTTGGAAGCCTCTTTCGCCAAAAAGAACACCAATGGGGAGATTTATGCCTTTTTTAGGAATAGAATCACCTTTCCGATTTTTGACACAATGAGCAATGTGATCGGATTTTCTGCGAGAGTATTGAACCCAGAGGATAAGCCGAAATATATCAATAGTGCTGAGCACAAGGCCTTTGAAAAATCAAAAGTGCTTTATGGGCTCAATTTCGCGAAATCAGCGATCAGAACCCATGAAAAACTGATCATTGTAGAGGGGCAGATGGATGTGCTAGGATTAGCAAAATTAGGCTTCCCCATTGGAGTTGCGACTTCTGGGACCTCACTGACCGAAGAGCATATCAAAATCATCAAAAGATATACAGAAAATATTTACCTCATGTTTGATAACGATTCGGCAGGACAACAGGCTACGCAAAGGGCTTTGAAACTTTTTTATCAGCAGAATCTTTTCCCAAGGATTATCAAACTTCCCGAGGGGAGCAAAGATATTGATGATCTCGCAAATACAAGCGATGGAAAATCTGCTTTTGAACAGTGTTTAGCTGAAGCGAAAGATGGATTTCTCCTGAGCTACGAACAGCTTCGCCAAGGACTAGATATGACCTCACCTATTGATAAGCAAAAACTGATCAATACGCTTTTTGATCTGATTTTATCGGTAAATAGCCTCACGATTCAGGAACATTACAAAGGGCTTTTGGCTGAAAAACTCGGTTTTGCATTTGAGATTCTTGATGCTCAATTCAAAAGATATAAAAAAACTGACTGAAGATTTCAAATTTCCCAGCAAAGTCATAAACAAGAACAAGCTCAAAAAAAATATCAACTAGAAAGAGAACTGATTTTTGTCTCTCTTTTCTACCAAGAACAGATCAATACTTACCTCTGAAACTATGAATCCGCACAACAATTTCTTCACTTCGTTCAGCTCCTTGCTGAGGCAGACAAGGAAAGCCTTCTGGCAAAGACCCTTTCTGAAAATTTAGAAGAAGAGCAAATCCAAAAAATCAGTGAACTGAGTCTCTGGCGAGACAAACAACTTGAAGCACGAGATGAGCCAGACAAAAAATATCAGATCATCTTGCAAACCACGCTCCCCTATCTCCAAAAAATACTCCAATTTACACTCAAAAATCCGAGCACTCCTGCTCATCTCAAAGCCGAGCTTTTGGAAGCTAGGAAAAAACTCTAAATTTTTTAACGAGGTGAAGCCTCCCATTCACTTCTCATAATCTCCATTTCAATCACATCGTGATACTTTCCGTAAAAATACCAATGCTCCTTTCTCCTTCCGATCTCTTTAAATCCAGCTTTCTGATAAGCCTTTCCAGCTCTTTCATTATAAGCAACCAAATTGAGATAGACTTTATGCAGACCCAAAATCTCAAAAGCATACTTCAACAAAAGCTGAATACTTTCCGTTCCATAGCCTTGAGATCGGTAGTCTTTATTGAAAATCACGATCCCTAGTTCTGCATTTCTGTTTTTTTGATTAATACTAAGTGAGATATTTCCGATATTCTTCTCACCCTCTACACAAACCGCAAAAATCCTCATCTTTGGATCTTTGGTCACCATATCATAATAGTCTTGCTCAGCCTCTTTGGACAGCAAACAGCCTCCTACACTCAGAAACTGTTGCACCTCTAAATCATTCATATAGCGGAACCACAGCAAACTATCTTCTCTTTCCAGAAGCGCCAAAGCTACCCTCTCGCCTTCCAAAATTTTCACTCTTTCTGTCATAATTTTGAAATTTAAAGAGATAAAAAATCTGATTTTTGATTTTTGAAATAGTACTATGGAGTAACTCTTTGCATATCTCTTGGGAAAAGTTCTGCTTCTTTAATGTTTTCTAATCCTATTAACTTTTGGACAAATCTTGCAATCCCTAATCCAAAGCCTCACTCATCTGGCATTCCATACTTAAAAGCATCTAAATAGTGCTTGAGTCAAGGATGTTCTGGATTTTGTCCTTGTGCTGAAATTTGATCTACTAATCTCTGATAATTGACTTCACGCTGAGTAAGTGTCACAATTTCAACACCTCTAAATAACAAATCTGCTCTATCGGCAATATCAGGATTTTGCTGATTTTGATGATGGTAAAATTTAGCATCTGATCGAGGGAATCAATCTACAATCACAAAATCTGAATTCCAATGTTTTGCAGAATATTCACAAATAAATTTTTCCTCTCATGGTGCTAAATCCCTTTCATTACGATAATCTTCTCCTGTTTTTTTAAACATCAATTCGTGTAAATCATCAACACTAATACGAGGAAAGTTTTCCACAAGAAGTGGTTTAGTAGCACCCAGTGCTGTTAATAAAGGTTCTGCTTCAGCCCAAGTTTGTTCTACTACAAAATTTGAAAACCTTTCAGTCATTTCAATGACATCATCAAAACTGTCAATAAATCCCATTTCCATATCAAGCATCAAAATCTCAGAAAGATGCCTACTCGTATTACTTTTTTCTGCTCTATAGGCCCTTCCAATTTCATATACTCTTTCAAAAATCGGAACCATCATTTGTTTATAAAATTGAGGAGATTGAGCTAGATAAGCTTTACGACCGAAATAATCAATTTCAAAAACTTCAGCTCCTCACTCCGTAGGAAATCCAATAATTTTTGGAGAGTTAATTTGTGTAAAACCATTTTGATCAAAAAACGCCCTCATATTTTTTTCTACGATCGCCGCAAGCTTAAAAATTTTCATTTGTCTTGGATGTCTTAGTGCTACAACCTTATTTTCCAATAAAGTTTCCCCATCAGCATGAATCTCATCTTTAGAAATATCAATCGGACTTGGGTAGGCAACTTTTCTAACAATATTCACTGAAGCTTTTTGAAGTTCAAAACGGAATTTTCATTTTGGCATTTCTGCTACCATCCCCTTGGCAGAAAGCACCGTTCACAAAAGACATCATTCAAGTTTTTTAATCTCATTTGCATCTTCAAAAACCACTTGAGCCAGTCCATCTCTATCCCTAACTATTAAGAATGCTAAATTTGCAGATACAACACGAACTGTATGAAGCCAACCACGAATCTCTACAACCTCTCAAACATGTTTCGATAAATTACCAGAAAGAATCATATTCTTGTACATTATGCTAACAAATAATATAAAAACATTGTTAAAATATATAAAACTTTTTCTTTTTCAAGAGAGAATATTATGAAAGTACGGATAATGCTTGAAAATCCTTCGCTAATAATTCTTCGCAGATCCCCCCCCTTTACGATGATAATACAGATAGGACTGAGCTTGTGGCTTTGACTTCACGATTTTCCATTGATTATTCTTAACAAGGAAAGCGGTTCCCTCCTCCAAAACAATCCACTTTTTGTGCGTTTTTTTGATAAACATAGGCAAGACTTCTTTTCTCTTCACATCTCTATCAAAGTGCGGACAGAAATAGAATGGAGCGAAATCTAAGCCTTTTATGATAATAAATCCTGCATCTTTATTGGTAAATTGTCTTGAGTCTGACATTCCTCCATGAAGCCAACAAATCCCACCAGCACTCAATCCTGAAAGAATGATTCCTTTTTTGTGAGCCTGCTACAAAAGCGGAATAAGTCAGACTTTTTTTCGTAATTTTAGCATTTTAAGCGTATTTCCACCTCCTACATAGATGAGATCGGCGGAAAAAATTTTCTTTTTCAAAACGGTCGGATCAGCAAATTTGTCATGAAGCAAAAGCGTATCTACTTCACAGCCGAGCGAAGTATAATAATTGGTAAAATTTGAGATATAGCCCTTGCTATCTGAGCTTGCTGTAGGGAGAAAAAGGACTTTTGGATGCTGCTTTTTGGTCAGTGCGATAAGCTCACGATCAATCGCTTCCGTTTCTATCAGTCTGGCTTGTCCGTTGAAAAAGCCCCCAATTTCTCCTCATCAGATTGAACAGATAATCCCCATGATCTTTAGTAGAAAAGATAAAAAAGTCAGATTTTTCAGCCTAGTAGTAGGGGAAACTAGGAATTTTTCAAGAGGAAAAGCATTATATCTCTCCTTGAAATTCCTCTCAAAAAAAGCATAGTAAAAGTGATTTTCTTTTACTTTTTTTCTCAATGACCATGAAAAAAATCTGATTTTTGAGCCTTTTTGGGCTAGGAATGCTGATTCTCCTCATCAGCGGCTGCCAAAAAAACCAAGAACAAGATGCAACCATTGACCTCAAAGGACAAGAAGTCATCAAACTTGATCTTTTCCAGCCGTGAACGGAAAACAACTCTCGGGAAGAAAACAGCAGTAACGGAGATGTAAAAACCCTAAATTTAGAGGCGAAACTAGAAACTCCTTATAGTAACTATTGCAGAGGATTGACTTTCGTAATGCCAAAGGAATTGACCTGAGATCAAAAGTTTCAAGAACTTGCAAATCGTCTCAATTCTACTTGAACTGTTCAGAATGAATATGATATCCTGCAGTTGAACAATGACCAAAGTATAGAGCATTTTTCTCAAGGTGCTATGGTCATCACAGATTTTCCAATCACGATCAAGAATGCAAAGAAGCTCTCAGGGAATCTCGGATTTATCAATCTCAAAACAAGAGCCGAAAACGATGATATCGTGATTTTCGGGGAAACTGATCCTCAAAAAGACAGCTTTATGTATCTTGATAAAGCATCTGAACTTCAAAAACTCAGTTTTAAAAACCTGAACCAAGAAGTGAAAGGAAATACAACTCCTTATGAGGATCCATCAAGAAGAAGAGGGCTACGGCTTTACAACGAAGAAGCTTATCTCATTAAAGTTCTTGTATGAGGAAATCGCTTCAGTCAAATGACTATGCACTATGCCCTTGGAAAAAAGACTTTCAGCCTCCCAAAAATCACAATTGACCATGACACTTGTGATAAACAAATGCTTACTCAAGGATATGTAAATGATGAAAATACTCTCAAGCAGCCACTTCTCGTGCAAGCAGGGAAAGCATATGTGATAGACTTTTCTCCTATCATCTCTGGAGCGACTTTCAAAGCAGCCTCTCTCACAAACGATGAAGCGAAACTAAAAGAACCCATTCCTGTGAAACTTCAGGCAGGAAATCAGACTTCAGCTGCTTTTACGATTCCAAGTGAGGGAAATTACACGCTTGCACTGACAGATGAAGCGGGACAAAAGACGGAATTAAAATTTACAACCCTTTCAAACAAGCTCCTTGATTCATCAAATCGCTACAGACCTCAATACGATAAAGAAAAACTGATCCTTACCATCGTAAACGATCAATTCCTTACAGGAGCTGGACTTTCTGGGCAATTGGATCAAATTTTAGGTGCTGGAAATTATACCTTCCAGATCAAAGATCACTATGAATATGAGGAAACTTCAGCATGAGGAAATAGAAATGCTTGACCTGAAAGGGAAACGAGACCTATTGGAAAGACGCTCACTATTAGCTATTTCATCGTTCCAAACAAGCATTATACCTGAAACCTAGAAGTTCTTGATATTGATGGAGGAAAGCAGAGTTATGCCATAGATTTCTTTATTGAAAAGATTGAAAATGCGAGGGTTTCTCGCGATCTTTTCTCTCAAAAACTCAATGTCTTGCCAAGCGAATGATATTGGGCAAATAAAATAAAAGTCTGATCCAAGAATACGAAAGAACTCACCGTGTATACACAAACTTGTGCTATCAATCAGAAAGGAGATTTCTCCGCAAACAAGAGGAAAGAGCTTCTCCCACCTCGTAAACTCAAAGAACGAGAACGCCCTGACCATGATTGGAGAAATACGCTTGCTGAACTTCACTTTTTTGACTGTAAAGGGAAAATAGAAGAGCATAAAATCCCAGTGGAAAACTTTGAATACCGAAAGAGAATTGACCGCGAACGAAAGCTTCCTGAAAGCCTCAAAACTACTCCTTATTTCCGCATCAGCTTTGAGAAAACGATGAACGATGCGAAATACTATATGAGAAGCCCTGTCGGACTCTTCGCAAAAGTAGCTCCCTATCAAGAGCTTTTCCTCTGGGGAATCCGCTTTGCTGATGGAAAGGCAGTTGAACAAGGGGAAATTCAGATTTTTGATGATAATGGAAAACTCCTCAAAACCGCTCAACTTGGGAAAGCAGGTTTAAGCTTCTCACTTAAGGAAATCACAAGTGATTATCTCTTCATTCGTTATCACGACCAAGCAAGCAATGCGGAAACTTTTATTGCGACTACACTAGACTGAAGAACGCATTTCTGAGGAGAAAAAAGAGCAATTAGTGCTGCATGGCTGATGCCTGAACAGACCGACCAACAGGAAAGCCGATACAACAGCAACGAAACCCTGAAAATCTACGGTTATACCGATAGAGCCTTATATAAACCAGGAGATACCGTGCATTTCGCATGATTTGTGCAGGATTTAGCGAAAGTAACAAAGGAAGGAAACGGCATTCAGACAGGATTTGTCGTGGTAGAAGTAAGAAATCATGAATATGATAGTATTCAAAAGCTCGTTATCAGCGAACTTGATGCATTCGGAGGATTTGAGGGATCGTTTAAAATCGGTGATAACCTAGGATACTATCAGCTTTCTTTCCTTTATACTCCGGAAAAAGATAAAACAGGGGAAGAGGATTTCAATAATGACCGAAAATCCCGAGAAGACTACAAGAAAACACACCCAATAAGTCAATACCGAACTGAACTTCAGGTGCAAGAATTTCAAAAGCCGACTTTTACTCCGAAACTCAAAAAGGCAGTAAAAAACAATCAGCTTTATCTTGAGCTTGCTCCGACTTATTATATGGGAGGAGAACTCAAAGATTACGACTTGCATATGGAATATTCGCTTTCTGCGAATGGAGAATGTTATGACTGCTGGTGGAGAGAAGACGGCGATTATTACTACAATTATGTCGCAGATAACCAATTCTACCGAGGTGGAGAATATCAAAAGGAGCATTTAACCTGATGAAAAGTTCTCTTTCAGATCGGCGATCTTGAAAAGCTCAATTATAAAGGAAATAAACTCCAACTCAAAATCTTCGCTACCGTAAAAGACAATCTCTCTAATGAAACGCGTTCAAGTGTGGAATATCTAGACATTGAACCTGAAGTGAAGATTGGACTTAACGGCTATGCTTATGATTGGATTGATGAAACCTCACTCAAGAACTATACAATTCAGTCTAAGATTGAAAACAATTTCAAAAAAGTAAAAGAAATCGGTTACGAACGATACTTTAGACCGTTCGGATTTGTTCAAGAAACCGATACGGAAGGAACCTATTTCTATGTGAATGGAAGTGAGATGAAGCTTGTCCAAACTTGAACCTTGGAAGTAAAATCTGAATTCAACATTCCGCTTTTGTTCAATGAATATCAAGGCGGAGAATATTTCTTGAAAGTCATTACCAAAGATGAAAACGGAACGATTAACGGAGAAGTAGATAAAAATATCTATTACTACGATAGCAAGTTTGACAAGGGGTTTCAAGGAGATATGGAGAATAATTACAGTCTTCATGTGGAAATTCCAAGAAAAAATTATGAAATCTGAAAGAAAATCCCAATTACTATCAATCCGTATATCAAAGGAGCGACCGCACTTATTACCGTAGAGAGAGGAAATCAGATTTTGGAAAAACAGTTCGTAAACCTTGAAGGACAGGAACTTTTCATCACTGCGAAAGACGAGTTCTATCCTAATGTGCAAGTTTCAGTGACTCAATTTGTTGGAGAGCAGGTCAATAGTCAACTCTGAGGTAGTGGAGAGCAAAAGAGGCATGAACCAGCTTTTTTTGCCTGATATGCTGAAGCTTTGATCCAAGAAAATCTGAAAAATATCACGATCAAGCTTGAAACCGATAAAAAGGAATATCAGCCTTGAGAAAAGGTAAAACTCAAGATCAAAACTACCGATCAGAAAGGGAAACCAGTCACAGCAAGGGTTTCGGTCAGTGTTGTTGATAAGGCATTAAGCGACCTGTATGATATTATCAAAGAGCCAATCCCGTATTTCTACAATAGACTCGGAAGTAGCATTGGAAACTTCGGAAACCGAAAAAATCTCTATTATGCTTTGAGAACTTTCTTTGCTGATGGAGAAAAAGGAGGTTGAGGAGCCGATGGTAGCTTAAAGAATTTGAGAAAGAAGTTTTATGACCTCGCTTTCTGGAATGCAGCGATTATCACCACAGGAGGAAAAGCTGAACTTGAATTTGCGTTGCCTGATAATCTCACGACTTGGATGATAGATGCGATCGCGGTTTCGCACAAAAGCCAGCTCGGAACCGAGAGAGCAAGCTTTAAAGTCAATCAGCCGCTTTTGATTGAGGCGAATTTACCGACCTTTCTCACAATCGGAGATCAGATTTCGCTTCCTTTCAAGCTTATCGCTGATACGAATAAAATCAAGGAATGAACTGAAGTTTCCCTCAAAGGACAAGTAAAAAATCAGAAAGGAAAAATCTTGCAAACCTTTGAACAAAAAGGAATCGTAAATACCAAGTTTGAAGTGCCAATCAAGGTTGATGAAAGCCTTTTTGAGAGCAAGTTCCTCTTTATTGAGGCGGAAGTGGCTTTTGAAAGCTATCGTGATGCCGTGCAGCGAAAAATCCCTATCAGAACCGAAGGAATCACGAATAAACTCTTCTCTCTTGAGCAAGATAGAAACTGAGCAAGAGCTTTTACTTTTGAAGATGAAGCCTTGAAAGCGAAGTTGACCGCTCGCCTTGCTCCGTTCCCAACTGCAGTTTTGGCTCAGCCTTTTGAATATTTGCTCTGGTATTACCCAAAAAGTTCATCAGAAAGCCTGATCAGAACTGCTCAAACCGCATTAGAAGCGAAAAAACTGACCGAAAGCTGACTTTTGACAGGGAATCTCGTGAAAAGTGGAAATATTCATCTCAGCGATGATCAACGAATGCCAATTGAAGAGCTTTTGGAAAATGTCGTGCAACAGCTGGTAAAAAGGCAAAATTGGAATGGAAGTATTAAAGCATGTGATGAATATCATCCTTATGGTCCACGGAATAAAGGGGTGCCTCTTTCTGATCCTAAAACAGCAATTATGAGTTTTTCTCTTCTAGAAACGATGAAAGCAAATGGCTATGCAAAGCTCATTCCTCAAGAGTTTGAAAAAAAACTTCAGAACTATCTTAATACCTTGTGAAACAATACTCCAGAACTCTATCTTTACTACCTCGCACAGAAAAAGAGCAATCCACAACAGATCAACACTGCAGTCGTTCAACAGCTCCAGAAAAAACATAAAAACAATATCGCAGTTCAGACTTTAAGTTTCTTGCTTCTTGCTCAGAAAAATAGTGAAAAAATTACTGAAGAACAGGCAAAAAATCTGAATACTCTCTTCAGTCAGGCTTTTGCACAGGGAAAATACTTTGATGATATGATTATGGACATGAAAGCTCTTCAAGCTTACTATTTGAAATGACTTTTATTGGCTCATAAAAAGTTCCCAAAGAATCAGAGCTTTTCTCAGCTGATTTCCGAGCAAATCCTTTCTCTGCTCAAATCAAGATCAAACTACGGAGTGCGAAGCCGATCTCAAACGACAAATTTCCTTGTCCTAGAGGCGATTAACGAGGCTCTAACCAGCTATTATGCACAACAAGGACAAGCGACCAGCTGTGAACTTACGGTTGGCAATCAAACATTCAATCTTGCAACGGAGAAAGCGCCTGTTGAAACGAGTCAGACTTTTGAAAATCTCGCTTCGCTCCCTGTAAAACGAAGCTGTAATGGTCCTGCTTTCTTGGATCTTGAGGTGGACTATCTGCTCAAAGATATCACCAAAAAGAAACCTGAACTCCACAATGTAGAGAACTTCAGCCTCAAGACTCCTGAAAAAGCGAGCATCGGAGCCAAAACCGAGCTCAAAGCCAGCTTCAAAACCAAGAAAGAGGCAAAGGATTTGACGGTAGAATTTGCAATTCCTGCCAATTTAAAATTGCAATCAAGTCTGAATCCTTGAGATGAGTTTGAAAACGGAATCTTCAACTTTAGAAATGATTGGGAATGTTTCCCTGACAGTTATGAATTCAGGTTTGATCGTATCGTGCTCCGCTATGCTTTGCTCAGAGCTGGAAAGCAGTGTGATTTTACCTTCTATGCGATTCCAAGTTTTAAAGGAGAATTTGTCTTGCCATCAAGTAAGCTTTATGAAGCAAATGCTACGGAAGTTTGGGGAAGTAGTCAGATTGTAAGGAAGTAAGTCTTATCTTTGCACTAAAAACGAAATATCAATCAAAAATGAAAAAAGTCTGAACCAAAAAAAGGAAATCAGACTTTTTTGACAAAAGTAAACTTTTTATATATAATTAAGTAGATTTTTATCTTTCTAGATGAGATGATGACAGAAATTATGAACTCACAAGCGTTAGAATCCAAGGACTCTGATGCTTCAAAAGAACTAAAGACTTTTCAGTTGGGGATTACAAAAGAATATCAAGAATTTAAAAAATTAGCAGCATCTCCACTCGTAAAATCAGGATTGAAAAAGATTTTTGATAAAGCAAGTCAGAAAGCGTTTGAAGAAGAATGGAAAAAGTTTAGAGAGGTAAATATTGGACGCTACCTCAATAGATTAGTACAAAAATATCCTGCACTCGCCTTTTTTGTTTCAGGAAAACTTAAGCTTCCAACCTCAGATATGAAATTTTCAGCTTTAACTACCGAACAAAAGGTCAATTTTACTGCTTTGTATAGAGCAATCAATCCAAGCAAAATGCAGAAATTTTTTACGTATAAAGAAGCAAATTCTGGAGCAAATATTGTAAACAATTATGAACTTTCTCAGAAAGGAGTTCGTGATGACCTTAATAATCAATTTCGGTGGATGAATCTAAAAAACTTTGGTCGTCTCCAAACAACATTGACTTCAGATTTTGGATTATCTCAACAAGAAGCTTGAGCATGTATCAAGTATTTTAAAAGCCTTGAAAAAAATCCTCAATTTGTAAATAGTTTTAGCCCCCAAGAGGCTGGCATGAAATCAGGACTTGCTTTTCTGGGGGCAGGAATAGTACTTGGTGCTTTATGATATCATTTTATTGCTAATCTTTGAAATCCTACTCCAGAAACTACTATCTATGGAGGAAGAACCAAAATAGAAAATCCTGAAAATATTTTTCGTTTGTTGACACAAGAATCAGCATTTGAAAATTCTGGACAAATAGAGAAAAAAATGTTCGTTGAATCAGAAGATGATCACTTCTTGCTTGATCTAGGAAAGCGCATCGTAAATAAAGCTCAGTCAAAAACCGTAACGATGGAGCTTCAGTGAAAACTAGCACTACAATATGATATGGGAGCTTATTGTGAGATCGTGATTGATCACAATACAGGAATCATTGAGTTGACGATGCCAAAGCCAACGGTGGTGGTCTCTGAGAGTAGATCTTATATCAAAAACAAATCAAATGAACTTATCCAACTCAAACAATTTGATAATGCTGAATTAGAACTTCAGACTCAGCTTAAACAACAAGCCGTTAATGATGCTCTCCATGATCCAAATTTTTATGAAGTTGCGAAGAGACAAACTAAAGAAGTTCTGCTTCCTCTTTTCAAATCCCTCAAACCATACGGAGTGGAGATTAAGGATCTGGTAATTAAAGAGCCTCTCACCGTTCCAAGACCCAAAGGATAGCCGCATCTTTTAATTTTCTCAGCAAGCATTTATGAAAACGATTAACGAAACTTTTGTCTGTCTTAATTGTGGGAAACAAGTCCCAAAAGCTGAAAAAACCTGTAGAAATCATTGTCCTTTTTGTTTTGCTTCTCGCCATGTTGATGGAGAAATCCCATGAGATAGAAATTCAACTTGTCAATGAGCGATGTATCCGATAGCTTATGAAATGAAAAATGGAGAAATCAGAATTCTTTTTTCTTGTAGTAAATGTGGGAAACAGCATTGGAATAAAAGAGCTGTTGATGATGGAATAGCGAAGCTTCCAAAATGGATTGAAACCTATCGTGAAAAGTTTTAAAAAAGGTATTTTTTCAGATTTTTAGGATTTTTTTTAAATCCTCTTGATACTTTTGAGCAAATTACTATACTTTACTCATTCGGAATCTATTTAGATCTCTAAAGATGTGCTATGAAAAAAGGAATTCACGGAAAGTATTTCAAAGATGTTGAGGTAAATTGTATCTGTGGTGCTTCTTTTACAGTAAATACGACTGTTGAGGGACCAATCAAGGTAGAAACTTGCTATCAATGTCATCCAGTATTCAACAAAGACAGAGTGGTGGTAAAGCCTATTAAGGGAATGATGGAAAAATACTTGGAAAAGCAAAAGAGAATTGAAGCTGCAAAAAACAACAAGTAATTTCTCTCAGCTTTGGGTATTCTCATTTTATTAGGAGTTTCTAGCAATGTTGAGAAATGCACTTATCAAAAAATATGTGAATACCAAAGACATTCAGCGAGTGATTGGACATAGTTCTGTTGTGTATGTAAAGAGGGCGATCGTTATGGTTGTCCTACTTTTTCTTGTTTATGTGATTTTTGCTTTGCTCAATAAAACTTCTCCTGCAGACTATTGGAAGTGGATTTTTGGAGTGATTGGGCTTGGACTTTTTGTGAAATGGGTGATAGATTTTCTCAATGACTATCTGGATTGTTTGATTCTTTCTCAGGATGCTTTGACGCTTTTCCTTTGGGAAGGGCTATTAGAGTATAAGACTGAAGTTTTTTCTTGGAATAAAATTACCACGATTTCTTGGAGCCAAAATGGGCTTTGGGATAAGCTCTTTGCAAAGGGCGATTTGCTGATCAAATTAGAGTTTGATACCGAGTTTCCTTTTACCGATATTTCCTTGCCAAAAAAACAGCTTTGAAAGCTGATGATGCTCAAAGAGTCGTTTTTAACCAAGCAAAAACAGCAAGTAGAAAAAGATTTGTCTGATGATAGCGAAAGATTTAATGTTTTAGTTGAGGCGATGAGCGAAGTCGTAAAAGAGTATATGGAAAAAAAGAGCTTGTAACCTACACTTCATATCTATTTTCTACTTCCAAAGCTGATACCACTTCAAAATCGCTTGATACTGCTCATCTCGGCTAAAAGACTTCTCCGCTAACGGTTGATAGTCTCCATTTTTCAGCTTCAAAATTGCCTCACAGAGCGAAGCTTTTTTTCCTACCTCAAAGAAAATCACCTTTCCACCTACGACTTCTGGTAAGGAAGCGATTTGCGTGGTGATGAGCGGAGTTCCTATTGCCAAAGTTTCCGTATGCACAGAGCCGAACCCCTCTGAAAGTGAAGGTGCGACCACGCCTTGCACATGAGCGACCAAAGCTCTGAGTTCTTCTTTGGGTAATCCGCTCCAAATTTTTACTCTTCCACGAGCTGAAGCAGACAAACCAGCAAGAAAAGTCTGAATTTTCTCTTTAATAAACTTATCTCTCTGCGCAGGAATGAAATTGAAAATTAGCTGAATCTCTGGATCTGAAGCCAAAATCTCAGGAATCGCCTCCACCAAGGTATCAATCCCCTTGGAAATCCCCGTATGCCCAAAATAGAGCAAATTCCGCTTCCCCTGCAGTCAAAACTTCTTTTGCACGGCTAAGCTTTCTTCCTCACTCACCTTTTCCCTCTTCCAAAAGTCATAATCCACCCCATTATACGCCAAAAAGAGCTTTTCATCGCGAATCCCATAGACCAATCTCAAGGAATTTAAGGTATAGACCGACACACAGTGATAGCTCTGGAACGGCAACTGAAAAATCAGCCATTCAAAAAAGCGATAGATCCGAGCTATTTTCCGTGATTTATAGCGATTCCGGAGCTTTCAAAAAATCTCATGCACCGTGAGTAAAACCGGCTTATGAAATAGCATTCCAAGCAGGCTCGCAGGAATCGCCCCTCCATAGGTACTCGTATGGATCGCAAAAACCTCAGGAGAAGCCTTCAAAAGCTGAATCCCTCTCCAAAATCCGCTCCAGATAAAGGATTTCCTACTCTTGCCTACCCTTATAATCCTGAGCCTTCAGCTTTTTTCTTCTTTGGGAAGCTGGGAATCATAATGCGAGGTCAGAACGACCACTTCGTAGCCCTCCTGCAAAGAACGGCTGATGATCTGCTCAAAAACCGTCTCCACCCCTCACTTGTGAGGCAGATAGTAGTCCAAGACATAGAGGAGGGTTTTCGCCATTCGCTCAAGGGAAAAATAAAAAAACTGACCTCAGTGTAAAGGTTTTCTCCCTGCTTTCAAGCGATTTTCTTCCACTCCAAGAGCGAGAGATAGTTTTATTAGTTCAGGAATGGGATTTCACCTTTTTGGTGAGCCTGGAGTGATGGTAAGAGGCTAGGTGGTTTCGTTGAGAATGAGGAGAAAGTAGAGGTAGGATAGGGACTCGTTAAAAACCTTTATAAAAAATTCCAGATAATTAAGCATTTTTATTAACTAAAAAAGTATATTTTTTTTCTTGATTTTTTGATAAAAATAAATATACTAAATATGCTAATTTATATCACCACTTGTTATGGAAATTACTTTTAGGAATAAAGAACTCCAGGACCTCGCAAGAGGAATTTGAGATCATCATTACCCAAAAGGAGTGGGGAAAAAATATCGTTTTGTTCTCCAAGCTCTGAGGAAAATGACATCTCTCCACGAAACTCGTGAATATAAAGGGCGAAAAGCTGAACGGAAAGAATGAAATAGAGCAGATCAATTTTGAATCAGATTGAACGGCTGATGGAGGGTTATGCTTAAGGTAAATGAATGAAGTCTTACGGTTCTCTTAGTTCGAGAAGTAGTAAACTATCACAAATAATTTTATTTTGAAAGCAAGGAAAAGATGAGCAAAAAAAACACAGAACAGTTTCTCCCTTTAGAAGAAATGCACTATGAGCATCCTTGAGTAGGATTGGAGATGGCTCTTGAGGAAAATAATCTTACTCAAAAACAGTTTGCAGAACTCATTGGGAAAACTGCAGTGGAAGTCAATCAGATCATCAATGGGAAGAGAAATATTACTCTTGATTGGGCAATGAGAATTGCTGCAGTATTTGGGGGAAATCCAAAACACTGGATAGAAATGCAGGCTGATTACGACCAACAAGAATACAGAAAATCAGACAAGTATCCACAACTTTTGAAGATTCAAGAAAGAGCAAAAGATTTTGTTTTTGCTTAGCTTTCCACTATTTTCCGAAATCTTGCTCGTTCCTTTTTATAGAACAAGAAAAACTGGCTTTTGTCCAGTCTTTTTTTGCTTTATGCTTCACTTTTTCAAAAAAAACTTGATTTTTCACTCCAAAGAAATGAAGTCAAATCGTCACTAGGAACAAATAAAAAGTTCTGAACCACTAGTTAGTATAGCACGGAAATACATTCAATGTGATGAGTGTGGGCGAATAAATCGACGGGCTGCACCTGCTTGAAACTAAAGCCCTCCTCTACCAAAAGCTCAATATCTCTCGCCATCGTGATTGGATTACACGAAATATACAGCAGCTTAAAGGCATACTGCCTTTTCAGATCAGCCAAGTACTTAATTACATTTGGATGCAATCCCTCACGCGGTGGATCAATCACCACCAAACCAACATTCTGAATTTTCTCTTGGAGTTCAGGGAAATTGATCAGCATTTTTTCCGCAGGAGAGGCCACGAAAAAGCTCCTTGCTTCCAAGCCGTTGATTTTCGCATTATGCCAAGCATCTACGATCGCCTCCTCCACGATTTCCACGCCGACAAGCTCGTTCCCAATCCCCATTTTAAGCA
This sequence comes from bacterium, assembly GCA_041831495.1. Classification (GTDB taxonomy): domain Bacteria; phylum Patescibacteriota; class Gracilibacteria; order Absconditabacterales; family Absconditicoccaceae; genus HOT-345. The sequence continues at coordinate 26,080 of JBHAST010000044.1, forward strand.
GAGAAAGTCCGATACTTCCCGCACCACAGTAGAGATCCAGCACATTCCCTTCAATATGCCCAATCATTTTCATCGCAGTTCAGAACAGCCTTTGCGCACCAAGCGTATTAGTCTGAAAGAAAGAAGAGGGAGAAATTCTGAAATTTACCGTGATCGCCTCGCTTTCCTTGTCAGCCTCAGAAGCCATAAAAGCAGAAAAATCCAAGTTCTCATAGATCATTCCCTCGCCCCAGAAGGTCTTGATCTCGGTTTCCGCATTACGAACGATATCAGCCAAACCGTTATTGTAGCTAATTACCAAGGTAGAAACCTGCTCCTGCAAAAAAGGATCAGCCTTTATTTTTTCTAAAAAGTGCTCTCGGAGCTGAGTTTGCTCGTGAGAAGCGAGATTATTGTCCGCAACAGAGAGATTCACAAGGACCTGCCCCGTATTCACACCCTCCCTAATCACGAGATGACGGAAGAAGCCCTGATGCGTTTTCTGATCATAGACCGCAAGCCCAGAATCCTTGCACAAAGCCTTCAAATGAGAAAAAATCTGATTCGCCTTCTGAGAAATCAGTCCACACGCGGAAACATCAACGATCTTGCTAAACTCCCCTTGCTTGTGAAATCCAAGGTTAAAATCGGAATCTATCGCATATTTTTTCATGCCCTGAGCAAGCAACTCCTCTTCTGAGGATCAGCTTTTTTTTGCCTTTTTGAACGCCTCCTCTAGCTGCTTATACACCCCAAAGCTGAACTCAATTTTGTTCCTATAGCCCTCTTGTAAGGGAGAAGCCACAATCGGCAAAAATCAGATTTCCTGTTTCTTTGCGAGTTTTCCAAACGCATCTTTCACAATTTCAGATTTAAGATTGAGCTGAGATTCATAGTTCATCACCTGCCATTTACAGCCTCAGCAACCGATTTGATAAGGTTGAAGCTCGGAATCCTGTCCTTGCATAAACGGAGAAAAAAAATGCTGACAAATAGCCTTTCCAGAAAGGAGTTCAGGATTCTGTTTTTTGATTTCAAGCAAATGAGCTTCTACATAGTCTTTTCTTGATTTCACCACGCGAACATCTACGATACTTCAAGGCAAAGCACCACCTTTGATAAGGACCTTTTTACCATCAGAAAGTCTGGCGATTCCGATGCCACCATATCAGATTTTGTAGATGGTCAGCCCTTTGAGAATTTTTTGCATCAGAAAAAAAAAGAATAAAAAAAACTGACTGAAGTGTAGGGATTCGCCTTGTTTTTGCAAGGAAAGCAGACTTCTTAAAACTAACTCCTTTGCATAAGCTGATCAAATTCTTTTTTACTAATAGTTCTCACCTCTCAAGCATGAGCAACCGTTAAAAGAGTTTCTCAATCTTTTTTTTCAAAAACATATTTCACTTCTTCAGCAAAATCACGCCCCTTTAACCAACTTTCTGGCATTTTTTCTCCCCAAAATAAGAATGCGAGAATACATTCATCTATTCCCTGATGTCCTCCTAAAACTCTTATCAAACTTTGTTTCTTGGTTTTTCCCAAATTAATATCATCTTTGAGTCTTTCTCCTAAGCTCTTTGCTTGTTCTTTACCTTTGTCAGTCAAAGGTTGCTGAATTTCATGATTAGTTTTTACCGTTTTATCTTTTTCTCCATGTCTAAAAGAATAGATAATCTGTGTCTTACCAGTTCTTTCTACATTTGAGAAAAAGTTCTGTAACATCTTTAAATAAGGAGCAATTAAGACTTCTCTGACTTCTGAAGTCTGACTTACCAGCTCAAGAAAATCCTCCCATCCATCTCATTCTCACTTTCGATTTCCAAGAAAATCAGTACCAAATACAGAAAGCGGAATTGGAGTATTGCTATCACGAATTAAGTACGACAAATCATCCGTACTAATAATTTGACCTTTGGAATATCACAGAATTTCCGCAACTTCAGCTGTAGTTTGTAAAGCTCTAGGGCTTCGTGAACTTGCAATAATAAGTTGATCCTCTTTCATTTTCTGCTTAAGATTTTTTTCTTTGTTGATAGGAGGCATAATTAAATCTTGTTAGAAACTGTAAACATATAGTAGTTATCGTAAAATATCTAAAGAAAAAGTAACTCTTTTATACTTTTTTATTTTCTGAAGATAAAATTTTCACTATCCCATTATCAGCATCAACTTCTACCAAATCTCCATCTTTAAGAATTTGAGTTGCAACCCTAGTCCCAATAATACACGGTTTTTTAAGTTCACGAGAAACAATTGCAGCATGACAGGTAATTCCTCACTCATCAGTGATAATTGCCGAAGCGTTTTTCATTAAGGGAATATATTCAGGACGAGTCATCCCTGTAATTAAAACTTCTCAGTCTTGAAAGCAATCAGCATCTTCTATGAATTGCACGCATCTTACCTTACCGATAATCTTTCATGGAGAGGCAGAAGTACCCACAAGAATCTGAATTTTATCTTTTAGATGATATAACTCTTGCATTTCTTTAAAGACTTTATCAAAGGCTTCTTTCCCCTCCTCTATCTCAAGTTTTTCTTCTCCATAGTTTGCAAAAAACACACATCCAAGCTCTCTTTTTTCTAAATTATCTTTTATAGATTCTAGATATTCTTTACCCTTTAATATCTCTTCAAAAGTTATATTCCATAAATACTTAACATCTATATTCTTTCTGGTAAAAAAAACTTCAAGACAGCGGGATAAAATACAAAAAGCTTTTTGAATCGGGATTTTTCTTTCATCGCGACATTCTATTGCCGTAAAAATAAAAGAAGCTAAAAGTTGTTCATCCTCATTCAATGTCAAATACCAATCATGATAATTTTGTTGTAGTGTTTTTAATTCTTCCTCCTCAGTTTGTAATGCTAAAGAGGGTTGACTATCTAACGCTATATTCCCATATTTTTGTGATAAAAAAGTTTCAATTTCATCTAAAAAAAGGTATTTTGAATAGGATGTACCTATATATTGGAGTTTTTCATACATTTCACTCTTTGTAGACTCTGTAGCTATAGTAAGCAAAAAGTCTCTATATTGTTTTTTATCAAAAGAAATTATTGGAACCTCAGAACTTTTAGTATAAAAATCGGAAGCTAAAACTTTACCCTGAGTATATAGAGA
>JBHAST010000045.1:0-32209 GCA_041831495.1 bacterium
GCATTATGAGCCGCTTGCCGTTGGGAAAAACCAGGGGAATCACTTTGAAATCAGGCTGAGGAAAAGAGAAATGCTCCCTACTGAGCTGAAAAATGAACTAGAAAGCAAACTTGAAAAAAGTAAAGAAAGCTGGTTTCCAAACGCCTTTTGAATCCAGAGATTTGGGAAGGGCAATAAAAATTTCAAAAAAGCCGCGAAACTTTTTGCAGGAGAGGAGGAACTCAAAGGAGGCTATGAAGTGAAGTTTAAGCTCCAGGCTTTTGGAAGTATGCGGTTCAATGAATATGTGATGAAAAGACGAGAGAAGCAAGCTTTTCTCCTTGAGGGCGACATTATGGTCAACGGCTGGAATGCTTTTGGAACCTGAGTGGCTGAGTATCGCGAGGGGAAACTTCAGCATTTTGACTATTGGAAAATTAAAGAAGAAGTTGCTGGGAAACGCTTCAATACCAAGGAAAGAGAAGCCTGGAAAGGTAATCAAAATCCTTTGGATTGCTGTGCTAACGCTCGCAATGACAAGTTTCTAGAGCCTCAGCATTTTCTCCGAAGTAATGATTACAATCCCGATTTACGATTTCCTACAGGTCCTGTTTTGTGAATGGAACAGTTGCTTGCTCGTGCTGGCAGTGAAGCGAGAACGTTTGATGATTGGCTTATCGCGGAAAGTGGATTTAACCACAAAGGAATTCAGATTTCTGAACGCTATCAGCTTTATGGATTTAGGAGACCATTGTGGGTCAAAGCGAAGAATCTTGAATGGAAACGGGGGAACAGTGATCTGATTTTAAGCTTTTCGCTCCCAACTGGCGCCTATGCGAGTGTTTTCTTAGCCGAGTTCCTGAAAACTCTTGATCCGAAAGGCTGCGAGGCAAATGGGTTAATTATCCCACAGATAAAGAGTACTCAAATCAGCTAAGCCTTTAAAGCCCTAGAAATCAGTTTATCTGTTATTCTTTAGCATTTCTCTGAATAAAAAATAATTACTCTTGTATTTCAGAATTTTTTTCTTATAGTTTCAGTGTTTTATCTTATTCTACAAATTCTTATGGAAAACAAAACTAACTGTACTTGCACCGATTGCCATTGTGTAGCGAGAATTGAAGATCAATTGCCAAATTTTACCCTAACTTCTTACAATCCTACGACTCAAGATATTGAGCAGAAAACAATTGAGGACTACAAAGGGAAGTGGCTTGTGCTCTTCTTTTACCCTGCGGATTTTACTTTCGTATGTCCGACCGAGCTCAAAGACTTGAATCAGCAATATGAGGAGATCAAGGCGATGGGAAATGTAGAAGTGTTGGCGGTGAGTGTAGATTCCGTTTTCTCTCATAAATCATGGATTGAATCCGAGGATATGCTCAAAGGATTTAAATTCTGAATGGTGAGCGATAGAACGACTACGCTTGCGAGATACTTTGGTATTTTGAATGCCCAGAGCGGAAACGCAGAAAGGGGAACCTTTATCATCTCTCCAGAAGGCGTGCTCAAAACCATTGAGATCCACACTGATCCTGTGGGAAGAAGCGCAAAAGAGCTCGTAAGAAAGCTCTACGGACTCAAGTTCGTAACCGAAAACAAAGGACACGCCTGCCCTGCAAGCTGGGAAAATAACATGAAAACCATGCAACCAAGCATCAAAAATGCTGGACACGCTGAGGCTGCAATGCACTAAATCAGACTTTGGGGAGCTCCTAAAGAAGGAAGAACTCATGAGTTTGATCAGATAAGAGGTGAATCATTGAATAGAGAATAAAGAAAAGAAAGCTGATTTCCTTCTCAGGAGTCAGTTTTTTGATTGAAGATTTTTTACTCGAAATGTGAAGAAAATTTCGCTCTTTTAATCCTGTCTTCTGATATATGGAAGCAGTCACATCTTTTTTGGAGTGTTTCTGCTTTCTATCTAAGGGCATATTTCCATTTTGGCAGTTTGCCATAAGGAAAAAAAAATCTTGAAAATCATTGCCATTTTTCGTATAATATAGCTACCTTACATTTTATATCTATCTATTATGTCATTAACTCACCTAGGAATAAATGAAGCTGCTCTGGAAAGCGTAGCGAAAGAGATCAAGTTACTTCTACAATACTGCAGAGAAGAACTCACAAAAGCACTAAACTGAGATTTTTCTAATGAAGAAAATGTTTATAAAGCAAAAGAAGAACTTTGCAGCACCCTCATAGAAGATTATGATGATCTTGCTAAGAAGTATAAAACGCTTGATGAGATAGTACAACATTGCGATCTTGCTGAGAAGTATAAAAAGCTTCGTGATAAGGTACAAAAAGCTCATCTTGATTTTGAGAAAATTCTTGAAGCAAAGCACGAGTTAGATACAGAAGATCAAATAAGCGATGAAGCAGTCAGGAAGTTTTTCTTTGGAGAATGGGAAGAGAACGATATGAACAAAGATGTTTTTTACAACCCTTGAAAGCTAACTTCTTTAACCGATATGGAGGCAATGTACTTGTCTCAATTCAACGATCCATATTTAGACCTTGGAAATCTAACAGCATTAACTCTTGTACAAACGGAGCACCTCTCCAACTACAAAAGAACACTCAGGCTTTGACTAAAAAGATTAACTGATCCTCAAGCGAAATATTTCTTTCAAAATGAATGATTTCAAGATCCAGGTGTTAATAAAGGGCTGTCATTTTCTAGATTAGAAGAACTTCCTGAGCACCAAATAGAACTACTTCTTGAATCTGGAAATGAGGAAAAAATATTCTTTCCTGAGAAGATAAGAAAAAAGATTGAGGCATACAAGGAGAAGAAAGGGGAAAGGAAGCTTGGAAAATAGTTAATTTATCTTGTATTGAGAATCATGATTTACCTTTCCAAACACCGCCTTTTGTTGTTCATAGCCTGAAGTATACGAATGGTCGCATGATTTTTTGTGATGAAGATTGGGCTTCCTCTTTTATGGGGAAGCAGTTTATTTTGTGCCAGCGTTTGCAATTTTCTTGGTCTTTTATCGGTTTATTTTTTCTCCGTTGATCAAAAAGCATCGTCAGCGTATTATGTCCAGTCCTAAAGCCAAAATGCCGTTCTACCATTTTTTTGATCGTAAATCGTATGTGATTATGGTTTGTATGATGGCGGCTGGGATTTTGATCCGTAAATTGCAGCTCGTGCCGGAGTGGAGTATTGCTTTTTTCTATTCAGGGCTGGGATTAGCGTTATTTTCTTGCGGAGTCAAATTTACCTGGAAATTTTTTCATGAACAAAAAAGGAGTAGTGCCAAAAGATGCTAAAGCTCCTGATAGCAAACATAAGATTCTAGAAAGCTTGAGAAGAAAAAGGGAAAGCTTTTACAAATAGTTTGCTTTATTGGCATTATGCTCCTCAAGGGTCGCTCCATAGTGGATTTCCCCCTGAGCATCGTGGAGATAATACAAAGCTCCTGTTTTTTCAAAGTTAAGCAAAGCTGAAAGGGTTTCCACACTCGGAGAGGAAATAGGAGTTGGCATCAGACCATAATTAGCTCTGGTATTGTAAGGATTTGTCGCATCATTCAGATTTGGGAGAATATTTTTACGGCACTGATCGTAGGTGATTTTCAGTCCATAACAAAGGGTCACATCTGCATCAAGCCTCATGCCTTTTTCTAGCCTATTGAGGAAGATTCCCGCGATGATGGGCTTATTTTCTGCACGTTTTTCCTCATTTTCTATCACAGAAGCCAGCACCAGCACTTGATAACTTGTGAGTTGATGCCCAAAGGATTCAAGCTGACTACCGAAAGGAATCCAGATTTTTTGATTGAAATTTTTGAGTTGAGCTTTGATCAGTTGCTCAGCAAGATCACTGTTCTGATCAAGGAAATAGGTGTCAGGGTAGAGGAAGCCTTCAAGCGATTTTCCAGCAGGAAGGAGCGAAAGAAAAGGAAATTCTGACTTTAGCCCTTGGATAAACTGCTGATCCTGTGCCTTTTGAATAAACTGCCCTGCTGAAAGCAAGCCCTGCTGCGCGAGATACTGATCAATATCGTAGATTGACCGCCCCTCAAGCAAGGTTGCGCGAGTAAAGTTTTTTTGAGGTCCCTGTTTGATGAGTTGTAGGAGTTCCGCTTTCGTGTAGCGACCGCTTAATTGGTAGCTTCCCTCTTGGAGGTTCGGAATGAGTTCCGCATGATTTCTGAGCCAAAACTTGAGTGCCAACTTCTGCAACCCCCTCACTTCAGTAAAAAAAGCGTTGATCGTTGCGCCTTTTGAGATTTGAATACTCGTATTTTCCGCATAAAGAAGCGGAGCATTATAGAGTCCACGCACAAAAATCCAGAGCCAAGCGAAAAGCACGATGACTACACCGAGTTTGAGGAGTTTTGAACCAGATTTTTTTTGCTTTTTTTTCATCAGGAAAAGAAAAAGGAGTAAAAGACTGATTGTTTAGAATCGTTTTTTTCTCTTGAAGATCAGGATTGTCAAGAGCGCCATAACGAGCATAAAGCCCATCAAAACCATGAATGCCTGCGGATAATCCTGCAGAGGCAAGCCGATATTCATTCCATAAATTCCGCTAATCATCGTCATAATTCAGATAATCACGGTCAAAACGGTCAAAACTCCAATATTTTTATTGGTCATCATATTGGTTAGTGTGTTGAAGATTTCTCAGATCGAATCAATGTTTTCATGAATAATGGAGATATGTCCCAGAATTTTACTGGTTTTATACTCCAAATCCTCAAAATAGACCTCCAAATCCCCTTCATAAAAACTCGCAGTCGCCTTTTGGAGTTCAACCAAGATTTCTTCCTGTGGCGAGATAATCGTTTTGAGAAGCACGGTATTTCTTTTTTTGATAAGGACTTTTTTGAGCAAATCGGTATCAACGAAATTTTTGCTAAAAACCTGTTTTTCCATTTCCATTAGGTCGAGATTGAATTTATTGAGTCCAAGCAAGATTTTGTCATACATCACATCGATAATCTTGTAGAGAATATAGTAAGGCGAAATCTTGTATTCTTCTGCTTCATCTCCCTCTTCTTTGATTTCCTGCTCGTATTCCTGCCTGATTTTTTCGATGTTGTTGGTCGGATATTTGGTAATCGTGATGATAAAATCCTTTCCGAGAATGATATTCATCTCATTGGACACATATTTTCCGAGTTTTTCATTGTATTTTGGGAAATGAATGACTAAGAAAATACAGTCATCATAAATATCGATTTTGTCATGCGCACTCGGCTCGAAGATATCTTGCTCGACCATTTCGTGCAGATCAAGGCTCTTGATGACCTCTTCAAGCTCGTGAGCGTTTGGTTTGGAAAGGTGAAGCCATTTTATGTTTCAGATTTTGAGTACATTTTTAAACATAAGAAGAAGTCTGAATCAGCTAAAGCGTGTTTCCTAGAGTATATGATTTTGATCTCGGAATGCAAAAGAATTCAAAAAAAGCTGACCTTTATCTCCTATCCAAGATCAACTTTTTTTAGAAATTTGAAGTATTACTTCACAAAGAGCTCTCTGGTTTTCAAGACATAGCTCTCATAGCCAAGCATTCTTCGGTCAAATGCTTGATTTTTGTAGGCTCTAAACAGCATTAGCGCAACATCATTTCTTGGAACTGACTGAAGGCCTGCTCATTGATTGATAATTCCTAATTTCGTAGCTACTTCATTATAATTACTAAACCAATTTGCTAGAGATGTTTCATTCAAGTAAGCTTTCAAAATCATTCTAATCAACACGGCATTCACCTCTGCTTTACTGATCATTTCATATGGTCTGAAGAGCCCATCTCCTTGTCCGCTTCCTTTCATCAAACCAAGCTGATACGCAAGCGTGATATAAGGAGTTAAACTTGGATCGGCATTTGCAGTATCACTGTAGTTGATGTTCAGACTTTTATCTGGCTGTCTACAAAGCACATGCATTGCGAAGTTAGCAAAGAGTTTCGCTGCTTCTTCTCTACTAAGGTTTCTGTTAGGATCATAGCCATCTACGCTATCAAACTTTGTCATCTCATAACTCCAGAGGAAACTCAAAGCTTTATTAAACTCTTCTGTGGTTTGGATTGTTTTTGAGGTCTGGATTCCCTGATGCGCTCTTCTAAAGTAGCATTTCCCATCTTCAATACTTGGATTGAATAGCTCGCTCTCTTGGAATGTTATTTGGTTTGGATTCGTTTCGGTAGTTGGAGTCTGAGTTTGAGTATTTTGGGTTGAGGTGTTTGTAATGGGTCTTCCTCCACCTCCTCCACTTCGCCCTTGAGCAATACTAGGACTGCTTGGTGCCGTAATAACGAGAACAAAGGTTAAGGAAGCTTTGTTTCCTTCAGCATCTTTTGCACTAATCGTGATCGGATAAGTTCCTACTGCTGCAGAAAGCGTTCCTGAGAGGGTTAAGGTTTCCTCTGAAGTGCCGGTCGTTGCTTCGAAACTCAAACCTGCTGGCAATCCAGCCACGATCCATTCAGTAATAGCGAGATTATCGGTTCCTGTAAACAGGATCGGACCAAAAGGAGTTCCTTGGAGTGCTGTAAATGAAGTTGGCGTTCCCGTAAGCACTGGCGAGATTTCATCAACATCAGTGATATTGATCGTAAAGAGTGCCGTTCCTGTGAGTCAGAATTGATCTTGGACCTGAAGCGTCAGTTGATAGTTAGCAAGGGTTTCGTAGTCAAGTGCTCCACTTACGATAAGCGCAGTTCCCTGCACGCCAAAGGCCTCTCCCGTATTTCCAGCAATAATAGCATAGCTCAACTGATCTGAGAGATTGGCATCATGTCCAGAAAGGGTAAAGATTGAAATTCAAACTGGAGTATGCTCAGCTATGCTGATGCTTTCAGCAGCAAGGGTCGGTGCGAGGTTGATATTAAGCGGGGTTTCAAATGCTTTGATTTGCGCGTTTCAGACCTTATCTTTTGCTTGAACACAGAGATATTTTCCATTTTGTGTAGGATCTGAAAGGTCTATGCTCAAATGATAGGAATCAGTATTTGGAATAGCCAATATTCAAGTGCCTTCAGGATCAGTACAGGAAACAGTAGGGGAGACCCAATAACTCACTGCTGAGCCATCAAATACTAGATCTGATGTTTCATCATCTTTCTTCCAGAGTCCAGCTCCTCATTCATCTTCCACTTCAAACATTATTTTCCATTGCTGTCCAAAATCCAAAACCTGATAATCCTCAGCAAAAGTTATCTTTGGTCATGTTTTGTCTAGGATATACCCTTCTGAACGAGTAGTTATTTCGTTTTTTGCACGATCCTTTGCTTTTATTTCTAACCATCAATCTTCAATTGGAGTTGATACTTTTGCACTACACTCTACACTCGCTACTGTCTTTTGAACACAAAGAAATGCTCCATCAAAAGTCATATTGCTCGTATATTCAATATCTCCAGTATTTATCGCATGATTATCTGTTATAGTAATCCTAAAATTTATTTCTCCCCCCATTGCCTTTGGTAGTGGGAGGATATCAATGGTTGGCTTTTGTTGGTCTAAAGTAAAAGATTGACTATTTTGCCCTTCAGCTCCATTCGCATCTTTTGCCACCACGACGACTCTTCCTGTTTTTTTTACATTACTAAAGCTACATATTACAGGCTTTTGTTCCGAGTTTGCATACGGAGCAACTGTTCCTTGATCTTCACTTGATATACAAGAGTCTAGAATTACTCCAACGCCATCAGGGTCTTCAAGTCTTATTTCCGTTATCGGATATGGACCTGGAGAATACACTCAGAATGCACCTGTCATTATCTCATTGCTAAGTGTGATGTTCGTTTTACTAAAGATAATTGGAGGGAATTTAAATACATTTTCTGAAGCATTCCCTACCTTATCATAACATTTTACTTTCACAGTATGAACGGTTTGTGCACTATTTAATGCTAATGTTTGTGTCTCATTTGGTCTCAATGGAATTATGACAGGATTATGTCCTTCATCAGTATAATATAGTTCACAACGATCTAAACCCGCTGCTCATTGATCCAAAGGATAGGAAGACATTGTTATATCTGGCTTCGCTACTCCATTGGTAGTAGTATTGATGCTTAACTGCGCTAATTGAGGCTCCTGAGTATCTATAAGTAATCCTGTTAAAGACGAACTCGCATTAATTTTTCTTCATGGCGCTACATCTTTTGAAAAAAGAAAACCTACCTTTTGACCTGGTTTTTCATTTGTTGATGCAATCTTAATCCCACACTCAATACTCATCTGATCTGCTCCAAGACTACAGTTAAAATCGCTATAAGTCACGGTTGTTGCAGAGGAGCTTGGATTTACTGTTAACAAAGCCACATCTGACTCGTTTAGAAGAAATTTACTTCTAAAGATCACTTTGATATCTTCTATTGCTTGATTACTTTGTTTCGTTGGTGCTTGGATCAGTATTTCTGGTCAACAGTCAAATCTGTCTGAATTTAAATTTATCCCCAAAGTTTTTAACTCATCTCTCAATTGATAGTCATTACAATATGGAGCACTAATATCTATTCTTCCTACTGTGGTAAGGTGAGTATTTCCTGCATCATAATCTGCTTTAAACTTTTTCAAGAGTTTCTCATAATTCTCCAGACTATAACTCAAAGTCCCCATAATAAAACTGATCAAATTCTGTGTCCCTGTTATCCCTGAAAAATCCCGCTTTGAAAGGTCTGAATCAAAACTTTTTGCCGACCAAAACATATATCCCATATTGCTCATTTTTTGAGTATCCCAATTTGAAAGATCTGAATTGAAGCCCGTTGCCCCTGCAAACATATTTCTAGCGGTAGTTACCTGACTGGTATCCCAATTTGAGAGGTCTGAAGTAAACTTACTTGCATTGAAGAACATATAAGACATATTTGTTACCTTACTCGTATCCCAATTTGAAAGATCTGAATTAAAGCTACTTGCACTTGAAAACATCCCATACATATCCGTTACTTTGCTCGTATTCCAATTTGAGAGATCCGAACTAAACTTACTTGCTCACTGAAACATTGACTGCATAGCAGTCACATTACTCGTGTTCCACCTAGAAAGATCTGAGTTAAAGCTAGTTGCACTTGAGAACATTCATGCCATATTCGCCACTTTACTCGTATCCCAATTTGAAAGATCAGAACTAAATTTACTTGCACTCCGAAACATATTTTGCATAGTAGTTACCTGGCTTGTATTCCAATTTGAAAGATCTGAGGTGAAACTACTTGCTCATTGAAACATTGATTGCATACTCATCACATTACTCGTGTTCCACCTAGAAAGATCAGAAGTAAATTTACTTACACTCAGAAACATTGATGCCATATTCGTTACTTTACCCGTATCCCAATTTGAAAGATCAGAAGTAAAAACACTTGCTCACTGAAACATTCATGCCATATTCTTTACTTTACTCGTATCCCAATTTGAGAGATCAGAATTGAAGCCAGTTGCACTTGAGAACATTCATGCCATATTCGTTACCTTACTCGTATCCCAATTTGAAAGATCAGAACTAAATTTACTTGCACTCCGAAACATATTTTGCATAGTAGTTACCTGGCTTGTATTCCAATTTGAAAGATCTGAGGTGAAACTACTTGCTCACTGAAACATTGACTGCATAGTGGTCACATTGCTCGTATCCCAATTACTAATATCTTGATTAAAACCAGTATTGTTCAAAAACAAGGAAGCCATACTCATCATTTTTGTCGTAACGATACGATTTGCAGGCCATCAAGAGCGAATTTTAGCCTGCACTGTAGCGATATTATTCGGCGCTACCCAATAGGTCTCTCCATCAAGCTTATATTCTTGTCCCGCTATTGCAGTGGCAGTAGCTTTAATCGTAATGCCATTAGCATTTTTTACCAATTCCCCAGCAGCGAAGGTGCGTAACCTACCCCCCCCCACAAAAAAAGTCAGCACTAGAAGCAGTAAAATCAGTTTTTTCATTATATCATTCTACATATAAAAAGAAAATTGTACCAAGAAAAAAGCTTTCTCAAGACAAAAGCTTAGGGAATAATATAACTAAGTGCTTAAAAATCAAGAGGAACCCGCCTCAGGTAGCGCAAAACTTATCCCTTTTTCACCCACCTAGCAAGATTGTCTATTTGCGCTTTGTTTAGCCCTAGAGCCTCAGCGATTTCTTTGTTCGTTTTTCCTGTAACTTGCCTTTCATTTATCATCTCCACAGCATGCTCTCTTTTTTCTTCAAAATTAGCATTAAATCTGGGAATGAGTTCGCGGTCAGTGAGCTTTTTCCTTACACGGACAACCTTTTCTGTCAGTTTTCTTTTTTCTTCATTGGTTTTTGCTTGGTTCCGCTCATGAGGTCGGAGCAGTTTTACAATATCAGTATTTGAAAGCTTCCCTTGCGATTGCAATAATGCTTCGTAAACCGGCAAACTTTCAAATTCAATCTGGATTCCTGTTTTTTTTCTGAGGCTAAGGATTTGTTCGTAGTTTGATAAATTTCCTTCTTCTGCGAGTTCTGCTTTCACCCTTGAGATATGAGGGCGAGAAATTCAAGCTTTTTCTAGTTCAGCATCGGTCATCTTTGGATTGAGGGTGAGTAAGGTCTTTACGATTTCTCTTTTACTTCCTTGATTGTTATAGTCCTTTTTGGAGCAAAAGTAGAGATTTGTCGTGGTGAGATTTTCCCGATTCCCATCTTTGGGTAAGAGAATATAGTCGTCTAAATTGTCTTTTGCCTTTGAATATCACTCAATATAGCTTTTGAAGTGCTGTTTCATTTCTTTTAAAATGTTGATTTCGTAGTATTCTGAGCTGATCTTATCTTCTCAGGCTTTTTTTCTCATTCTCCTGATACGGACTCTTGGACCGAGTTTATTGGGATAAAAAAGGTATTTCATCGGTTCTCAGCTGAGGCTTTTTACGATTCCATTGGCATTGATAGTATATTTGCTTCATTTGTAGAGAGAAAAAGAAAAATCTGACTCTGGTGGGCGTGTTCCCTCTTTGTTTACAAAACTTTCTTGTTCCAAAAAACGATCGGTAACTTCAGGTTTTGTTCTATTTTTTCCCAGCGTTGATTTTCTGTTGCTTAGGGCGATTCCAGAGGGACTTTTTCCCATTATTTGCGCTAAAAAATAAAAAAGTGACTCTTGCTATTATAATCACTTTTTTCTAATTATCAACTTTCTAGACATTAAACTTAAAAATCATCACATCGCCATCCTGAACAATATACTCTTTCCCCTCAAGGCGAACCAATCCCTTTTCCTTGGCTTTAGATCGGCTTCCACATTCGAGGAGTTTGTCGGTAGCAATGACCTCTGCCTTGATAAAACCTCTCTCAAAGTCTGAATGGATCGCTCATGCTGCCTGAGGCGCCGTAGAATTGAGCGGAATGGTCCATGCTCTGGTTTCTTTTTCTCCTGTCGTGAAATAATACATGAGCCCTAGCTGATTGAAGGCGAGCGAAATCAAATCATCCAAAGTCGGAACCTGATCCCCTCAAAGTTCCAAGAGCTCAGTCAAGAATTCGTTTCTTTCTTCCTCAGAGAAGCTCATCATTTCTGCTTCTAGCTTCACGCAAACAATCGCGACAGGAGCCTGAAGTTTTGCTCCAAATTCAGCTTTTAATTTTTCTGCATTTTGGATTTCTTCCTGAGCGATATTGAGCGCATAGACAAAAGGCTTGAGGGTAAGAAAGTTGTAGGATTTGATCAGTTTGAGCTCTTCATCAGAAAACTCCTCCTTAATCGTATTGGCGAGCTTTCCTTCCATAAGCACGTTCTGAATTTTCTCTAAGATTTCTGCGACTTTTTTATCTTCCTTGTTTTGTGCGATTTTTGCTCTTTTTTGGAGATTAGGAAGGACTTTTTCAATATGCTCAAGATCTGCAAAAATCAGCTCGGTATTGATGATTTCTTGATCTCTAAGCGGATCAACTCCGCCTTCCACATGGACAATATCGCTATCCTGAAAGTGTCTCAATACCTGAACGATCGCATCTACTTCTCTGATATGAGAAAGGAACTTATTCCCCAGTCCTTCTCCTTTGCTTGCGCCTTTTACCAGTCCTGCAATATCCACAAATTCGGTATGCGCATAAACGATTTTCTGCGTTTTTGACATCTCAGAGAGAGCAATCATCCTCGGATCCTTGACATCCACAATCCCAACATTCGGCTCAATCGTACAGAAAGGAAAGTTTTCCGCAGGTGCAGCATAGGATTTCGTTAAAGCATTAAAGAGCGTAGATTTTCCAACATTTGGTAGTCCAACAATTCCAATTTTCATTCAACAAAACAAAAAAATAAATCTGATTTTTAACTTTTGGTATCTTAGGGAAATGCTGAAAGTTTACAAGGGAAAGGCATCTTAAAGCTCCTCAAATGCAAAAGAAAAAAGAGGAATTATAGCACCTCTTCCACCTCCTGCAGTTTTTTTTCTACCTTATAAAGCCCAAATCGCCTCGTAATCCAAAACACCCCATAGCCAATCATCGTAACCACCCAGACAAAAAGCCTAATCACTCCATAAAAGAGCAGATACATTCCAAAGACCGCTCCAATCTGGAAAACAGGATGCTGATAGACTTTCTCAACCTGCCCAATAATCGCTTCACAAACCTTTTGATTGATACTTTTTTGGGTACTGAGCACGCCATCAATGACATTACTTTTTGCTGTTGCTCGGAAAGCTTTTAGGATTCCACTTTCCTCATCCTCCGGGAGTGTTGGACTCAAAGGGAGTTTAGCTTCTGGTTCTTTCTTTCCAAAGCTCAAGGTAGAGGTCTTGATAATTTTTTCGCTTCGTCAGGAAATCTGCTCGCATTGAAAAGGAAACTTGCTATTGATTCCCAGCACTGCAAGCCCAAAGAGGAGAGCAGTCATCATCGTAAACAGATAGCCTCCACTAGAAAAATAGCTTAGCCGATTGACCTTTCTCACCTGCTGAAAATACAAACCAAGGAAAAAAATCAAAAATCAGAGCATCAAGAGCGAAGCCCAGAGCACCACGATGAGTTGCCAAGCTTCACCAAGGATAAAAGGCGAAATTCCTACGCCAATAAGGAGAATAGTTGTTCGAATCTGCTTTTTCTTTACTTTTCTAAGATCAATCGCGAGAAAAATCAGCTCAATAAAAAGAATACAAAAAATCCCTGCCGCTCGCAAAAGCCTTTTTTCCGCAAAAAGCATCCATGCAAATCGCCCATAGGTCAGCACACTCAAGATAAGGAAAAATCCGAGTCTTAGCCTTTGAAGCTTCGTATTTGAGGCTTGGGGAATCGGAGCAGGAGTTTTTGGCTCTAGGAAACCAACAGCTCGCGCTTCTTCTCAAGATTCATGCATGATAAGAACAGCTTAAAACATAAAAAGTCAGAATAAAGACTTCTGAAAAACAAGGATCACGAGCACCGCAAGAATCATCGCAGGGAGAAATGGCAAGGACTGATCTGCCATTTTCTGCTTGAGAAAACGAGCTTTTTTGCCATAAAATTTATTTTGAAGGAAGAACCAGAGGATTCCGATCACCCCACTCAAGACAAAGAAATACAGTACCGCTAAGGTCTTATCTAAACTTCCAAAACTCAGTGGCAATCCCGCGAAAAGGAGCGTTCCGAGATAAGGAGCAGTCAAGACATCGCCCATTCAGATTCCTTCTTCTTTTACCTGATATCTGATCGCGACTCGCCATTTTGCAAACCAATAAAACAACACGAAAAAAATCAGAAAAATCACCCCTCATCGCAAACTCGCCCAAGGGAAAAGCCCCATCGCCATTGCAACAAGCAAAACGAGATTAACCCCCAAGAGCAAAGGAAGATGAATTTCATACCAGAGAACATCGTAGACAATCATCAGCCAAAGCATCCACACACTCATTGTCCAAAAGAGCACCACGCCCAGCCCTTGATCTGCGGTGTATCGCCAGATTCCTGCAAAAATCAATGCCGATCCTAGCTCCAAAATCGGATACAGCCAAGAAATCTTTTTTTTGCAATAACGGCACTTCCCTTTTTGAAAGACAAAACTCAGCAAAGGAACTAAATCTCGTGCTTGTAAGGTTGTTTTGCAGTGCGGACAGGCAGATCTTCCCCAGAGAATGGAACTTGCCTGCTTGAGCGTGTCGCTTTCTCCTCGCCTCGATAAAATCACTGAGCCAAAGGACCCAAAGATCAAGCCAAGGAAAATTGCTATCATTAAGCCAAAAATCATCATTTCAAAAGAATAAAAGTCTGATTTCACTATACGATTTCTTCTGAGATTTGCAATCTTTTCTGATTAAGAACTGGCGATTCTACTTGACAAAAAAGACTAAAACGAAGGTTCATCAGCCTCCTTGTCTATTTCTGACCACCTGCAAACTTATCGTTATCACAAAGCGAGAAATCAGACTTGACTTTTAAAATGGAAAATATATCGTAGAGTGGAAGCTCTAGACAAAGAGCGACTTTAGTTGAGTTTTTCTTTCCCATGATTAAAAAAATTTTTCTTGCGTTTTTAAGTGCGCTTCTTGGCTTGTTTGGAGCTGTATTTGCACAAAGCGGTGCCGTTATAAGTGAGGTTCCTGCCCTTGCTCTTAAAGCGACCAATCTCCCTGTAGCCTTTTCTGGAGAATTTACGCTTGAATTGGCACTTGAACAGCAGCAATTCGCTCAAAGTGGACAAGAGCTTGAATTAAGCTTTTCTCAATGTGGAAGTGGAAAGGCAGAGCTCTTTTATCACAACGAACAAAAAACTGATCTCATCTCAAGATTTATGCTTTGAGATGCCGAAAAAATCAACTTTTCTTTGCTCATCAAAAAAGCTGATCCAGAAAGCTGTCAGCTCAACTTCTTGGTAAACGACAAGCTATCGCTCAGCAAGCTTGCAGAAACGAGCATCGTCCTCAACCCAAGCTGTTTTCCTCCAATTGATCATGATATGGACACCCTACTTTCAGGAGTTGTTTCCACAGCAGCGGATCAGACTTTTCTCTCTAGTGAAACAGCAAGAACGAACGATTGATCACAAGAAGACAAAAAACTGAACGCTGAACTTCAATCCGCATTTGATTGGGCAGTAAGTAAAGGCTTCGTTGAGGACTCCGAGCTCGCTAAAGCACGCTTTCAAGCTCCGATGACAAGAATCGCCTTTGCACAGATGCTCTTGGCAGTAAGCGAAAAACTCTGACTCGAGGAACAAGCAGACAAAAGCTGTGATTTTGCAGATCTAAAAGGCGCACCTGAGGCGACAATCACCACCGCAAAAGCGGTATGCCAACTTAATATCATGGGAATCCATCCAGATCAAAGTGCATTAGAAAACTTTATGCCTGATCAGCTTGTCGATAGAGCACAAATGATTACGGTCCTTTCGAGAATGCTCTGGGGAGCTACTTTTAACCAAGGCGGAAATACTTTTTATCAAAAGCACCTTGAAAAAGCCGTGAACGAACAGCTCATTACCCACAAAAATGCAAGCGCTCTTGAGCTTCAAGGCTATTTTTATCTTGTGCTTCAAAGAGCTGAAAACAAGAAGCTTCTCACACGAAAAGATTAAAGCTTCTGCTCCCAAAGCACGAAAATATTGGAAAAGAGTGAGGCAATGGTCAAAGGTCCAATTCCTCAAGGAACTGGCGTAAGATGAAGCGCCTTTTCTTTTACTGAATCAAAATCGATATCGCCGACTGGCTTTCCCTCTTTATGTCCATAGCCAATGTCAATCAGAATTTGCGGTTTTTCTTTACTCAAAAACTCGGCATTGACCAAGTGAATCTGTCCTGTTCCAGAAAAAATATAGTCAGAAGTCTGACAGAAAGCTTTGATCTCCTCAGGCGTATTGCGAATGTCAAAAGTTCCAACGAAAGCCCCCCTTTTGAGCAGTTCTAGAGCGAGTGGTTTTCCAACGATTGTGCTCTGTCCAATCACAGCAACTTGCTTTCCGCGAACCTCTCCTAGATCATAATAATCCAGCAAACTCATCACTGCTTTCGGAGTTGCAGGCGTGAAACTTAGCATCTCAAAAAAACTTTTTCCAAGCATCGTGCCTCCCAGTCCATCAATATCCTTGTGGGGAATTATTGCAGAAAGAAGTTCATTTTTATGGGAATGAAGCTCAGGAGGAAGTGGAAGTTGAATCACAATCCCCACACAATCATCATCAATATTAAGCTTTGAAATCAGGTCAAGAATCTGATTTTTTTCTCGCTTTGTTTGCTGAAGAAAGGGATTAAGATGAGGAAAGTCCGAGTTTTCTTCTTCCTGTTCTTGTCCGAAAACCAGCGTTAAAAGTCCAATTCTCGCGCCGAAATTTTGCTTGTGTTTGACATAGACAGCAGAGGAACTATTATCTCAGAAAAAGAGAATGGCTACGAATTTTTTGCTCTTTCAAAAGGTAGACCGCACCTTTTCTTTGAGTTCAGCTTCTATTTTTTCTGCGAGGGGTTTACCGTAGAGGAGCATTAGGAATAGATGAGAAGTAAAGAAATATTGGAAATATAGTGATACTAAGCAGAAAATCAAGGATTATGCTTAATTTTATTTCTTCTTGATTTGTTTTTGAGGATTGATATATTGAGTTCGCTTATAACAACAGATAAATACATTCAAGTTGAAAATCAGATTGTCAATTTTCACGACCAGAAAACGCATCTTTGCTTGCGGAATAAATAGGTTGTGAATACTTGATCAGTCTGTTTGTTATAAGCACCGTGAGTAAAGGTGCTTTTTGTTATCTTGAAAACGGTGCTTTATCCTCAACCGTTTTTTATTATGAAAGAAATTTTGCAAGGAGGAAATTCTAACCTCCATCAAGCCAAAAAAGAAAAAAATGATGAATTTTACACTCAGCTTGTGGATATTGAGAATGAACTCAAACATTACAAGCAGCATTTCAAAGGAAAGATTGTTTTTTGTAATTGTGATGATCCTTATGAGAGTAATTTCTTTAAGTATTTTGTGCTTAATTTTGAGAGATTGGGACTCAAAAAACTCATCGGTATGGGCTATGCTACCTCGCCAATAGTAGGCAAGGAAGTCCCACTTTTTGAAATTGAGGGCTATGAAGAGCCTCGCAATAAGGCTTATAAAATCGAAGTCCATCAGATCCAAGATTGCGGTTGAAATGGTGCTTTTGATTTGAATGATATCCAGCTTTTACTCAAGAAAAATACAGATTCTATCAAGATTTCTCCGCTCAAGTGAAGTGGTGAGTTTTTTCCCGGAGATTTTCGCTCAACAGCGAGTATTGCTACACTCAAGGAGGCTGATATTATAGTTACCAATCCTCCCTTTTCTCTTTTCCGTGAATATATGGAGCAATTGATGTATTATCAAAAAAAATTTCTTATTGTTGGTAATCAAAATGCAATTACCTACAAGGAAATTTTTCCTCTTATCAAAAATAATGAGCTTTGGCTTGGTTGTAAAAATGGGGCACAAGAGTTTAAGGTGCCGGAGAGTTTTGAAAAAAATAATACCTATATCAATGATAATGGAGAAAAAATGGCAAAGTTTGGGAATATCGCTTGGTTTACCAATCTCGAGCATAATAAAAGAAATGAAGAATTGATCCTTTATAAAACCTATAGTCCCGAAGAATATCCGAAATATGATAATTATGATGCTATAAATGTAAATAAAGTTGCTGAAATTCCCTACGATTATGAAGGAGTGATGGGAGTTCCTATAACTTTCCTTGATAAATATAACCCTAATCAGTTTGAGATACTTTGATTAGATGATCATAGGGTATCTTGGAGATGAAGGTGACCAGATTTATATTGAAAAACATTATATCGTAGAATTATTATCCGTCCAAAGAAGTAATAAATAAAATTTTATAAAACGAAAAAAGAAGTTATTTTATTTGATAATGATATATAATGATGAAACAAGTATGGGTGATGCCAAATGGTAGCGAATGACGAAAGGTTTTGACTTCACGAAGAAAAACTATTTTTGCAAAGGCGAAAACAAAAGCAGAATTGATTGATAAGGCAATACAATTAGCAAAAATTCATAAAGCAGAGTATGTAGAGTGTGGAGAAAGCGGGCAGATTCTTAAAAAAAATTCTTATGGAAATGATCCTTTCCCTCCCAGAGATAAAAAATAATTTATAAATAAAAATCTGACTTTTATTTTTTTATACTTCACAATCATGAAAATTACCTTACAAGAAACCCCTATCCGTGAGATCGTTCATGGCTATCTAGACAATGCTGATGAGTGAGTCGTTGGCTATGATGGGAAACTCAATATCCGTCCTGCCTATCAGAGAGAGTTTGTCTACAAAGAGAAGCAGAGAGATGAGGTGATCAGGACAGTGCAAAAAGGATTTCCGCTCAATATTATGTATCGATCTGTAAACGGAGATGGAACCTATGAACTCCTTGATGGACAGCAGAGAACACTCTCTATTTGTCAGTATGTCAACGGAGACTTCTCGCTTGATGAAAAGTATTTTCATTCCTTGCCAGCGGATCAACAAGAAAAGATCCTCAATTACAAGCTGATGATTTATGTATGTGAGGGAGAGCCGAGTGAGAAATTGGATTGGTTTAGAATCGTAAATATCGCAGGAGAAGAACTTACCAATCAAGAACTCCTCAATGCTCAGCATGTTTGACCTTGGCTCGCAGATGCAAAAAGGCATTTTAGTAAGCCCAACTGTGCAGCGTATAATTTAGCCAATAAATATCTGAGTGGTTCCGCTATCCGCCAGGATTATTTGGAAACTGCTTTGAGTTGGATTTCAAAAGGCGTTATCCAGACCTATATGTCAGCGCATCAGTTTGATCAAAATGCGAGTCAGCTTTGGCAATATTTTCAATCAGCGATTGACTGGGTCAAGAGAATTTTCCCTGACTATCGCAAAGAGATGAAAGGTTTGGATTGGGGAGTTTGGTATGAAGAATACAAAAATACTCCTTATGATGCTCAGGAACTAGCTCAAAAAGTAAAAAACCTGATGGAAGATGAGGAAGTCGAGAAAAAGTCTGGGATTTATCCCTATCTCCTTTCAGGTAAAGAGAAATATCTCAATCTCCGCACCTTCTCTGATAAGATAAAAAGACAGGTGTATGAACAGCAGGCAGGTATTTGTCCTCACTGTAAGGAATCTTTTTCAATAGAAAAAATGGAAGCAGACCACATCACTCCACGATCACAAGGAGGAAAAACAATTCTTGAAAACTGTCAAATGCTTTGCCGTGAATGTAATAGAAGAAAATCTGATCATTAGATCATAGACATATCTTTTGAACTATTATTTAGACTAGAAATTCAATATTTACCTTATAATTTAATCTTTCCAGCAAAATCGCTGACAAAGTCTATGAATATGAATTTTTGAGAAGATAAACCAAAGTTTTACTGTTGAAAAAATAGTCATATTCTTTTTTATGACGCTTTTTTAGTTGAGTCCATATCCACTGAGTTTCTTGGACATTGTCTGGACAATGATTTTTTGAGTAAAGCAACAACAGTTGAGAAGTCGGGAAGCTCCCTGTCAAATTGTAAAAAAATACTGCTCTATATCATTCACTACTTCAACATCAAGGCTTCTTTATTCTGCATTTTATAATTGATTTACCATCTTTTTCACTCAAACTTGCCATATGAAACATTCCTGTAGCAAGGAACTGCTGTATATTTTCCCCAGCAAGAAGAAGTACTTTTTGCACCGCAGAAAAAGCTCCTTTTAAATCGCTTTCTATATTTTTGACATCATAAATATCATTATATTCCTGATTAAATTCAGCCTTAATATACATTTTCTGGTTCTTCTTGAGTTATAAATTCATAAGGAACCTCTTGCATTAAGTCATCAGTCATACTCCAAGGAAGCTGATTGTGGGTAAATTCAACAATTTCTGCTGTAGTTTTTGAACTCCATTTACTAGCAATTTCTTTCAAAAGAGAAAACTCTTCATCACTGAGCAAATCTCTTTTGACAGGAAGATTATTTGAAATAAGTTTTGACTGTCCTGCATAATTGACATCAATGGACTCCGTCGACTCTAAAAAATCTATAGTATTCAAAAACTTTTCTCCTATCGGTCAAAACTGTTGCTTAATATATTTTTGCCCAGTAATAGATTCTAGATGTTCATAATACCATGCAAAATCAAGCAAATAACAAAGTTTTGCCAATTTTGTTTTTGGAACCTTTCCATCAGGAGAAGACAGTTTAATAAAATTAGTAATAATTTGCAAAAACTTATTCATATTAAAAGCTTTTTGACCTATTGATTGATTATTTATAAAATCATCTACTTTTTTTCCAAAAAAATCAGCAAGCTTTACCGCTCATCCCAAAGAAAGCTCAGCTTCCCCTTTTTCAATTTTAGCATAGGTTTGACGAGAAGTCTTGATTAAATTTGCCATTTCTTCATGAGTTAACCCCTTCTCCTTACGAAGTTGCTTAAGAAAAGCATAATTCGTTGTCACCATTCTATTTGTGTATCAAGAGATAAAAAAATTTTATCTGCTGTAATCTCTTATTTGAAAAAATAATATACATTTTCAACAAAAAAGCAAGTTTTTTTCAAAGAAAATGTTATTTTTTTTAACATTTTTATTTATTAATCTTCCCCATAAGCACTTCTTGTGCTTTCAAAAGTTGATTGTCTAATCCACTGTCTACATAACCTGTGAAATTAAATGGAACCTCGAGATCAGGCTTGATTCCTTCTTTGTCAATTGTCGTTCCTTTTGGACCAAACCATCTTCCAATCGTATATTTCAGAGAAGTTTTATCCTCAAAATCATACAAAGTCTGAATTGAACCTTTTCAGAAGCTCTGAACCCCTATAATCTGAGCATTGAGCTGCTCCCTCAAAGCAAGAGCAAGAATCTCACTAGAACTTGCACTCAAGCCATCAACCAGCACCACCAAAGGCATTTTTTCAAGCTCTCAGAAGCCTTTTGAAGCATAGTCAAGATCCTCAAAAGTGGAATATTTTGTTTTGACAACCAATTCGCCTTTTGGCAAAAAGTGTCCAGCAAGATCTACTGCGGACTGAAGCAGACCTCAGCCATTTCCTCTCAAATCCAAAATAATTCCCTGCACCTGAGCATCAAGCAACTCAGAAATTGCTCTTGTAAAAAGTTTATTAGTCTGATCTCCAAAGACAGAAACCTCTAGATATCAGAGTTGAACACCACTTTGAGTCAGAATTTTTGATCTTACAGAAGGAACATCAATAATATCTCTTACCACCTGCTTTTCCAGATAAGATTTTTGTCCATCTTTGTCGAGTCTTTCTATGAAAAGCTCCACCGTAGAACCTTTCGGACCTCTAATCTGACTCACGGCTTCGGAAGTGTTCAACTCTTTCGTTTCTCCCGTTCAGATGAGAATAATCCTATCAAGGGGCATCAAACCCGCCTTGAACGCAGGAGAATCTTTCACAAGCTCCTCAACCTGCACATAATAATCCTTTTTGCTTACCACAGCTCCGATACCCTCAATCTGACCATCTCCTTCAAGCTCGCTTTGCAAGCCAGAAAACTGCTCAGCATCAAGATAGGAAGTAAAAGGATCGCCCAAGCCCTCTACAAAGGCTTTTGTCGCGCTTTCTATCATCGCCTGCTGACCGCTCAGCAAAGAGTCTTTATCGTAATATTCACGAGATAAAAGCTGAGAAATCTGCTCCATACGAAAATATTTTCCACGGACTTCGGAAAGCACGGAAGAAATCTGCTCGGACTGCAGCTGAAATTTCCGAGAAAAAAGCAGCCCTCCTAGGAGCATTCCTCAGAAAAAAATCAGACTTCCTTTTCGTCGTTGGGATTGATGAGATGACATTTCGCTTGTAGTTAGGGTAAAAATCGCTACCATTTGAGCTATTCAAAATAGAGTGAATATAGCTATTTATCTTAGCAATGCAATGAAAAAGCCCCAGACCCTTGAAAAAAATACAAGACCCAATCTCTACGACTATTTGAAAGTAGTGGCAATTTTGACCATGATTGTGGATCATCTCGGCTATTACCTTTTCCCTGAAGTATTGGAATTCAGGCTGATTGGAAGGGTGGCGTTTCCGCTTTTTCTATTTTTGGTCGGTTTCAATGCGTCATTTCGCTGGAGATGGTGACTGTTTTGGCGAGGAATCGGACTTTGGGCACTCACCGCAGGATTGAGTTTCTTCCGAGGTTTTGGAAGCGCTGGCGCAAATATCTTGATCGTCATTCTCCTCGCAAGAATGCTGATGGGATTTTTAGAAAAAAAGAAAAAAATCTGGCTTTTCATCTTTGTTTTTTTAGTCTTGGCAAGTGGGCATTTCTGGCTGAAGGAATGGCTAGATTATGGCGCTTTAGGCTTTTTCTTTGTCTTACGAGGTCGGCTTGCTAGGAACTGGAAATCGTGAAGGTGGCGAGGATTTCCGATATTGATCTGGCTTTTTGTGCAAAATATTCAGGTTTTTGATTTTTGAGTAGAAAAGGAAGAATGGACACTGATTCTTTTCCTTTGAACTGCTTATCTTGGGATTTTTGTATCATTTTTTACACTTCAAAAGTCTAACTCTTCGCTCTTGTGGAAAAAACGATGGAATCAGCTGATTTTATGGATTTCTCGTTCAGCTCTAGTGATTTATGGGGCGCATATTATGGTTCTGATTCTGCTTTCACTCTGGAAATGGAGAATATTAACGGAATATTTTTGAATTTAATACCTTTGAAAAAATTAGACAAGACTTAAAAAGATTCAAAAACCTGAGTCATAAGAGAGGAATGAGTGTTATTTTCCGATCTTTCTTCATTTTCTCCCTGATGAGAAATTGACTCTTGAACTTTGCTTTCATGGTCAATATCTTTTTGAAAAGGAGTTTCAAAAGATCAAACAGGCTTCTTTGTTGTTCAAGAAGAAGTTGAAAAGCTTTCTAGGGCTTGCTGATAGTCATAGTCAATTTGCTTGAGTATCCAAAATTTTTCTGGAGTTCAGAGCGTTTTTGAGAGTAGAATATCCCAAGAAATCGTAATATTTCTTTTTCCTTTGATGAGTTCGTTGATTTCACTGACTTTTTTTCCAAGAAGCAGAGAAAATGCCTTTTGAGTATATCAAAGCTGTTCTAAATGTTCTGCAAGCATTTTACCAGGATGATCTAACATAGAAACATTACTTCAAATAAAAGCACTTTTCACTCCTTTAGTGAATTTTTATATTTTCATCTCACCAACATTCACTCTTTTAGTGAATTTCATTTTTTCAGTGAACTAGTGAATTTTCGGGATTTATAATAATAGTATAGTTCTTTTTTTTTATTTTGCAAATATTTTCACTTTTTCAGTGAATGAGTGAATTTTATTCTTTTCCTTTAATTTTAAATATAAGCTAAAAAATAAAACAATTTTCACTAATTCATAGAAATAGTGAATTTATAAAAAATAAGGAAAAAACAGAAATCAAAAAAAATAAGAAATTTTTATTCACAAGCTAAGCCCACACTAAAAAGCTGAAGATTTCCCTTTTTGGGATCTTTTTTCTTTCAATAGAGCTCATCTCAAACAATAGGATAACCAATCGCTGAAAGGTGGCTTCTGATTTGATGGCGAATTCATTTCTGAATCTCAACAAGGAGCGTGGTAGTTTGTCTAGTAGCATTCCATTCCTGCTCAAGAATTTTCGTTTGCACCTGATGAAGTCTAGGTTCACATTTTTTCAGCAGATGATCTGAAGTAATCACCACCATACGATCTTTTTCAAACTTATGATGAGCCAATGGAAAATCTATAATAAAGCCATTTTTCTCTGTCCAATAGCGAACATCTCCATAGACTTCTGCAAGATAGGTTTTTTTGAGCTTTCCAAGTTGCTGAAGTGTTTTATATTTTTGCTTAATTGCTGGCGTTTTCGCAAAATAAAGCAATCCGCTCGTTGCGTTGTCTAACCTATTCAAAAGTCAGAATTCTTCTTGTTCTCAAAAAACTAAACGCTGATGCTCAACAAAAGTATGCAGTGCAGGATCAACTTCGTCAAAAATGAGTTCCAAAAAAGATTTTTCTTTACCAAAAGTGGAAGGAATTCCAGCTGGTTTCCAAATATAAGTGCAAAAAGGGTCTTGATATCGTACAAAAGGCTGTGAAGTTTTCATAGTTGGAGTATAGCTTTTCTTATTTAGAAAACAAGAAAAAAATCTGAATCAAGTGATCCAGACTTTTAGAGAAGATTCAGAATTCTTATTTCTTTTTTGAGATTTTTAGCATAATATAGGCTGTTGGAACCGCTACAAATACGCTACTAAAAAATGAAGCGATCACTCCCATTCCTATAGTAAAGGCAAATCTTTGAATAACTCCTGTTCCAAAGATAAACATTGCAATCAAAACAAGAAGCGTAGAAAGAGAAGTTCCAAGGGATCTTTTTAGTGTCTGCCAAATACTTTCATCTAGAATCTGAGAGTAAGAAAGTTCTTTTTTCCCAGAGTTTTTCATCATATTTTCTCTCACTCTATCAAAGATAATAATCACATCGTTGATTCCATATCCGATAATCGTTAGAATGGCAACGATAAATACCGTATCAATCTGAACTGTTGAATCTAAGCCCATCCAGAGCCCATAAGCCCCTGCTGGTAAACTTATACTCAAAACTGAACTGAGTAAAACAACGGAAGCCA
This sequence comes from bacterium, assembly GCA_041831495.1. GTDB lineage: Bacteria > Patescibacteriota > Gracilibacteria > Absconditabacterales > Absconditicoccaceae > HOT-345. The sequence goes on from JBHAST010000045.1 coordinate 24,520, forward strand.
AAATTCCTGGCGCAATGTATTTTCTGATTGTTCCAAAAGAGAAAATCATATAGATCATCATTGCTATAAGTCCAAATCCTAGAGCTCTTGTCGCTGTAGAACGCATATATTTTCCGACACTTGGACCAACAACTGCCTGAGAAATAATTTCTTCATCTGAAGCAACGATCTTGTTTTCTATAAGATACTCAGGAAGTGCTTTTGAAAGTTCGTTTACCTTTTCATCATCTTTTAATGAAGCATTGATTTTGATTTTTACGCTTGTTGAAGTCTGATCCAGATTTACTTTCAGTTTTGGAAATCCTTTTTCTTGAAGTCCCTGAACTAAAGCTTCACTAAATTCTTTTTCAGCAACCTGACCCTGAAACTCAATACTCACTCCACCAGTAAACTCCTCTGAAAACTCTGCATTAAAAATAAAGAGCACCCAAGAAGCAAGCGTTATACCGAGCGCAAGAAAAAGCCAGAGATAGGCGTTTTTAACAATACTGAAATAGTTTTTCATCCGATGGGATATAAAAAATTAAAATGCTGAGGGGAATAGTATCTTTTTGGATTCTATTGTCAAGAACATTTAAACAACTTGACCCCCCATTCTCCGTTAAGAAGGAGAAGAAGCCTGTTCTTCCTGCTGTTCATAATAATTTTTGGCTGCAGCTTCTTGAGCCTTTTTCTTGTTGGATCAAAATCCGACCGCAAGAACTAGCCCCTCAACACTTATTTCTGAACGGAAAGTAAGTACATTTCATTTTTCGTCAGCTTCTTCCTCATAATCAGTATAACTTGGAAGCTGCTTGTAAAGCTTTTGGATTTTTTCCTGAGCCATAGTTTTATAGGATTTTATAGGGGTTTTTGAGAGATTCTTGATCTCAGGATAGACATACGCTAAGACAAACTGCTCTGCAACATCATAGCCCATATCTAGCGCAAGATAGCCGATAAGCGCCTCTAAAGCATCCGAGGTGATAGAAGCTTTTTCACGACCTTGATTTTTTTCTTCGCCCTTACTGATAAAGAGTTGCTGGGAAAGTCAGATTTTTATCGCTACTTTACTCAAGGTTTCTTCTCTTACTAAGGCAATTTTGTAAAGCGTCATCGTAGATTCCTGCATCTGAGGAAAATTAAGAAAAAGCGCCTTTGCAATAACTGAACCAAGAATTGCATCACCCACAAATTCTAGTCTTTCATTGTGATCATAGGGCTCTTTGAAATCAGCTGCATAAGATTTATGAACAAAAGCACAGAGAAAAAGATCAGCATTCTGAATCTTATCACTTGGAAGCTTCAAAGTTTCAAGAAAAGCTTTCAATGATGGTAGGGATTGATAAACCTCTTGAGGAAAGTGAAGCTCTGACATTGCTGTATGATAAAAAATAAATTAACGATACTGGAGAATGAGTTCATCTGGTTTGAACTTTTGCATTTGAAGACCACTAAGATAAGAAGCACCGAGAATAAGCTGAACATCTGCTCAAGTAAAGACTTCTACCTCATTTCCATAGTCATCGATGATCGTTTTTACAATTCCAGTATTATACAGAACTTGGTCAATCGGAGCAAAATTTTTGATCGCAGTAATGGTGCCCTCAAAGCCTTGTGCCTCCGTATTTTCAGTATTGATGATAAGCGTAGTAAGCGCCTGCGGTTCGGTATTAGAACTTTCTACAACATTCATTCAGAATCTTTTCATCTTCGCTGCTACTTTTCCTGCCATTCTTGCATTTTGGAGCCCTTGTTGGCGGAGGAGTTCTTTATCTATTCCATTATCAACCTGAATCCTAGCATCATCCAAGAGGAAGCCCTGAATATGAGAAACAAAATCAACATATTGATGGATTGTCTCATAATGAGTCAGATTTCCTGCACTTGCTCCAAAAGGAAGAAGCACTGAAGCTCCACCAAAGAGTTCTCTTTGAGGATTATAGAGAAAACTTCCCTTTTGAGCTCATTTGAATGAATCGTAGCTATAATAACTGTTAATTCCCAATGGGAACATTTTTATCGTTCCAAGATACTGAATGGTCCAAAGCATTTCATTGAGGGAAACATTGGTATTTACCATTGCAGTGTAGCTTTCATAAAGCTCTGTTGCTCTTGATATCGTTAGGTTTCCCCCAGAAAGGAATTTATCCTTGATTGCATTGATTACCAACTGCTGCCTAAAAGAACGATCAAAATCTGACGCATGTCCTACTGCATGTCTTGATCTTGCGTATTTTAGAGCCAGTTTTCCATCCATATGCTGGAGTCCTTGTTCTACATGAAGCGGATCAAAACCTTTCAAATGCTCATCTGGATATTGGTAATCATGAAGAGCATACGGCACATCAATATCAATTCCTCCAAGATCATCAATCACTTTCTTGAAACCACCAAAATCAATCGTAGCATAATAAGGAATCTCCAGCCCTGTAATTTTTTCAAGTTCTCTAGCATATCATGACCCCGCTTCCTGAAGACTTTTTGTTTTTCCATAAAGCTGAGTAAAAACACTATTGATTCTTCCAGCTCCTCAAAGAGGATTCTTTACATAAAGGTCTCTTGGAACCGAAATCATCGTTAAAGCTCCTGACTCTGGATTTCGTGAAGCAACGATCGTTGAATCGGCAAGATAACCTCCTCCATGTCCCGCTCCACCATAGCCAACCAAGAGCACATTTACATTTCCATAAGCGTCCTTTTTCATCGGAGTTCCAACAGTTTGACTCAAGACTTTTACCGTTCCTTTTGCAGTATTTTTGAGAAATTCCTGAATCTGATGAGCAAAAGGTCTTACCAAGAATAAAATAAAAATCAAAGAAATCAGAATTAAACTTCATTTAATCATTCGGTTAGAGAATAGACTTTTTTTCTGAGCTTGTCAGACTTTTCTCTTTTGCATTTTAGCGTTTTTGAAGTAAAGTAAAACTTACGGTGTCTGAGTATATAAAAATGCAGAGAAAATTCAAAGAAAAAACCGACTCCTTACAAAGTCAGCTTTCCTTTCATCTTTTCTTATTTTAAAAGAATTCCTAGTTAGATTCTAAAACTTCCCCAGACTCCACATCACCTTGATCACCAAGAGTAGCAAGACCTGTAGGCTGAGCCCCAAACCCTGCAAATGCACCAATCATTTCTTGAATATCTTGAGGATTTTCTGGAGCTTGGAGGGTTGTTCCGCTCGTTTTCTTGGATTCAAATTTTCAGTCTATCTTAAGCTTCACAGCATCAGAAACAACTTCAATATAAGGAATAAGAGAAACTTTCTTTTCAGATAAACTTGCTTGAAGTTTTCCTGAGAGAGAAAAGAGTTCTTTTTCTGAAGCAGCTTCCTCTATTTGAATAACCTTAAGCGTAAAAGCATATTTTCCTTTTCCCTGAGGATCAAGAACGAAAATAATTCTTGAAAGTTCTTTTTCTCCCTCCTTGATAGTAACGGTAGTTGTCACCACCTCTCCTTCTAAACTTTGTGCAATATGCATCCGAGTATTTGAAGTAACAACATCCGCATTCTTAAGAAGAAAATCAACTTTTTTCGCAGAATGGATCACAAAATAAGCTTCAACATTTTCAAAATGAAGTTCCTCTAAAGCTTTCACAACCTCAGCTCTTAGCTGCTCTTGTTGAGCCAAAACTTCTTCTCCAGTAAGCAAAGCGGTATTCTGAGCCTGACTTGCATCATAGAATTCAAGAGCAACTTTTCTAATTTCTTCCATATTGAAGTCAACTTTCCAAGCAGGATTTCCTTCGTAAGTAGTCAAAGTAGCCCCCGTATAGTAAGCAGCATTCGCTTCATAGAGCTTCTCATCCTGCCAGAAAGACAAATCATTCTTAGCAGAGAGTTTCAAAAGCTCTATAAACTCAGGATTATTAAGCGTAAGCCATTTTTCCTTGAACATCTCAGAGAATCCCATCGCCATTCCAGCGATTTCCTTTGGTTCAGTTTCCAAAGTGAAAGTATCTAGTTTAAAGAATGGTTGAAAGGCTTTAATCAACACGCGGAGATTTAGATTTCCTTTTATCTTTGATGGTGTTCCCTCTCCCTTATTTTCAAGGTCAGCTGAAAGATCAATTGTAGATTCTGCATCACGAGTAGCATTATCATTTACAGATGATGACTTAAGTGCAAAATTTCCTTTCATCTGATCTTGAGTATCAAGAGCCACATTAAGATCAAAATCAGATTTTACCTGATGTCCAGTATCATTTAAAAAGCTAATAAACTCTTTAACTGCCAAATTGTTTTGAGAGTAGACTTTCAAAGTTTCCTCAAAAGAAAGTTCTGGAGCCTTTTTATCACAAGCAGCAAAAACCAGTGTCGTAGCTACGAAGAGTGAAAGAAGCCCTCGTTTTTTCAAATTCATCACGATAGCAATAGTAAACTAAAAAGCAATATTCAGAGAATCCAAATATTGGACTAAGGGAATATAGTTATTTGGAGGAGTTTGTAAAGGCGAAGTTGTTCACCTAGGAGAAAAGCGAGCTTGAAGGTTCATTTTTTCCTCTTTTTTCTCTAAATTTCAAAGCTGAACCGACAAAGAAAATTCAGAATTTTTGAGTTTTTTGAGCTGAAGATTCAAAGTCGTCGTTCCTCTTGAAAAAACAAGAGAAAGCTGATTTTTCTCAAAACTAAGCTCAAATTTTCAAGGAAGTTGCTCTCAACGCTGAAATTTTCATAGGAAATGCGCTCCATCAAAACTTCAAGAAAACTGGAAAGCTTCGCCTTGGTAGCTTCATTTCCAATCCCTAAAAATCCAATCAGCATTTTCGTTTCTTGCTAATGCACCCGTAAGGAAATAAAGCTCAGGATCAAACTGAAACAAAAAACGCTGGAGATCATCAGTCAAAATCATTTCTCCAGAAAAAAGCTGAGGAAACGCTGGAAAACTGCTAAACCACTGCTCTGATGAGAAAAAATCATTCTCCCACTGAAACCAATTTCCCCTCATTCCATGCAGCATTAGTTGAAAAAATTTCAGCTGAATATTCCCTGCTCCACCAATAATTTCTAGCTGTTCTGGATAAAAGTAATAAGAGAAAGCTGATTTTCTCACGAGAACTTGCCCTTTAAGTGCCTGTGAAAGATTTGAAAGTGCACCAGTTTGCTGAGCAGAAAAAGAGAGTTTTCCTCAAAAATCTCCACTCAAAAACGCCAAAGTTCCTGAAAGATCAAGCAGGGTAGTTTCCCCCGCAAAAGAAGCATCTCATGAAAGCGTTCCTTGAAGTTCTCTTCACTCAAGCTGAAAAGCAGAATCGAGCAGAGAAATCATCTCATTGAAGCGGTTATGCAAAACTTCATCTCTCTGATGAAAATCTAAAACTTGCTTTCAGCAACCTACAGCTCAGAAAAACAAAAGAGAAAAAAATCAAATTTTTATGCTTCTTTGGATCATGTCTTACCCAAGAAAGAAGAATAAAAGCAAACTAACTATACAAATTTGAAGATGTAAAGAAAGGCTTTTTATTTTCTAGGGATTTTTTTGACAAATAACTAAATTTTGAATATACTTTGCTATGAAGTATTTTGGATTTCTTTAGGGAGTTCAAAACTGCAGAGCAGATACTTGAATTTCTTTAGGGAATTTAAGACTGAGAGGCGGACATTTTACTTTCAAAAAACAAAATGAATACGATCAGAGTTGACATTGATTCTATCTTAGCGAATTTAGCTTGAGATCCAAATATCTCAGACGTTCATTTGACCTGTACTGGAAAAAGTTCCTATAGACTCAATGGAGATATTATCAAAGATGATAAGATTCCGCTTCTCAATAATGAGAATATGGAAATCATTCTCAAACAGCTTTTCCAAAATAATGTTCAGAATTTTGATAAATTTATCTGCGATAAGGAAAGCGATTTTGCCTATGAAGGAAAAGATGGGACATCTTATAGAGTAAATGCCTTTTTTCAGAAAGGGAAAATCTGAATCGTAATGAGAAAAATCAATGCACATATCAAGACCCTCGAAGAAATGATGTTTTCTAACCTCGCTGATAGTATCAAAAAAAATATTCTTACCGCTAAAAAAGGACTTTTTCTCGTAACAGGAGCAACAGGAAGTGGAAAATCAACCTCTATCGTAACCATGCTCAATCATATCAACAAAAACAGAGCGGATAATATTATTACTATTGAAGATCCTATAGAATATATCTTTGAAGCTGATAAATGTAGCATTTCCCAGAGAGAAATCTGACATGATACCTGGTCTTTTAAAAATGCACTGAGATCAGTTATGAGAGAGGATCCTGACATTATTTTTGTTGGAGAGATTCGTGATACCGAAACTGCAGAAACCGTACTAAGTCTCGCAGAGAGTGGACATTTGGTATTTAGTACACTGCACACGAGCTCAGCAAGTCATACTTTGAGCAGATTTTTGTCTTTTTTCCCTGCAAATATGGAACAAAGCATTTCGGATAGACTCGCTGATAGTTTAGTTGGAATCCAGTCCCAAATGCTCGTAAAAAGAGCTGATACCAATGCAAGAATCTGAATTTTTGAACTCATGCTCAATACTGTTGCTATCAAAAATAATCTCAAGAAAATGGATCTGGGTGCGGTTGATTCTACCATTGAATCCTCTACCCAGTATGGGATGATTTCTATGCAACAATATGCGAAAAAACTCATTGATAGACAACTTATCAATCCCAACGATGTAGAACATCTCTTTAGAATAGAGGAGAGAAGCCAGAAAGAAGGGGGGGTGAAGCTTACGAACTAGAAAAATTCAAACACAAATAACTATTTATTCTCTAATCCAATAAGCTATGCAAGAACAGTATCGCTGAAATAGTGGAATAAAAAGACTTTCAAAGAGTGAAATCAGAAAAATGAAAGAAAATATGCAAAAAACTCCACTTATTCAAAAAAAAGCTGAACAGTATCATCGTTTAGAGGGACAGGAAGCCGATAAACTCCTTGAACACCTTGAATATGAACAGCATACGGGAAAAAAAGAACCAATACAAGAAACTAACAAAAAAATCTGATTCTTCAAACAACTAAAACTTTACTTCTTTTGAAAATAAAATCACCATGACCATTCAGCAACATCTTCCAGAACATCTTTGGAAAATCGCAGCGGAATTCAGCATTCCAGAAGCTTTTTTTGATCAAAGAGAACCTTTTAATTCAATTGATTTTGGAGTCAAAATCTCTCGCTGAACATAGCGAAAAACAGAATTGGTTTAATCTTTTACCGATTATGTCTGATGAGCAGATTGATAAACTCAAAGATATTCTCACCAGAGAAAAACAAAAGCTTGAGGAAATTAATCAGAAATACGCCGAGAAACAAGCCGAAATCAACCAAAGATACCAACAAAGCTTCAATCCTGCTACCTACTATCAGGCTCAAGCAAAAATCCAAGCTGAAGAAGGAAAAGCAAGAGAACAAGAACTCGTAGAAGCCGACAATTTACTTGCTCAAATGTAAAAAATATGAAAAAAATTCTGATTTTTATGCTTTTTTATGTCTTTTGACTCAGTTCCCTAAGTTTTGCGACTGAGGGATCAACAAGTCAGGATTTTTTGGAACAAGTATTTTCTCCAGCCATCCAACAAGAGGCTATCGTCGGAGGAAATAGCATAGGAACAACCAAAAGAAGTGTCGGAAAATATATCTTAAAAGAAGGAACAACCATCAATATTGGTGGATCAGATGCAGGAATTTATAAGAGACAATCACTCATCATTCAAATCA
>JBHAST010000046.1:0-3209 GCA_041831495.1 bacterium
ATATATTTATCTCGTTTAAGATTCAGAATTTTATTCTTTTCAGGGAGTGCAGAGGGAGCCCAGTTTACTCCGTATGCCGCCATAGCAGGGGTAGATTCCTCTGTAGGAACCCATCCACTTCGAGCACCACAATAACCTTGAGTTTTTCCATAATGATTACTTACTGCACAAATAGAAGACAAAAAATCTGTCAAATTCGCAGAAAGAATCCCACCATGAAAATACTCTTTTTTGCCGTTTTGATATTCTTTTACAAGTACATCAACCTTCAACTCAAACGTTCCCGTTTCTACATTCACTTGACCTGCCCCAGACTCTACCCAAAGATAATATCCAAATTCTTTGAAAAGATCTGCTTTCATCTCTTCTAAGGTATAATCACAATCTGAAAGCACCTTTAAATTAGAAACTCTCGGTTCTGGGAGCACAGCTTCAGGCAAAAGGAAATAATTAACAAAGACTTGCTGATTAAAATTCCCTGCCAAAGCATGACCATTATTCTCAAGCTTCAAACGAAGTGCTGAATTACGATCAAGGAGATAATTTTTTATTTTTCCGCCATCAATCAGGCAGACATCCTGAGCTACCGCTCCCTCCATATCATACTGATAGGAAGCTATCATGTTTTCATCTCTTGGACAATCCCAAATCTGAATATGATTTAATACCTCCATAAAACCTTCTTTTGCGACTCGTTTTCCAAGCTTTCCTTTGAAAACCATAGAAATCTCATCAGCAATATAGACCCCAGAGAGCATATGTCCTGCAAGAGCTTCATGGAATAAGGTTCCCACAGCAGAAGGAGCAAGAAGCAAAGGATAAATTCCGCTTTCAAGCTGTTTACGATCCACTGTAAATAGCGTTCCCTGAAGTCTTTGAGGCAATTCGTCGCTAAGATATTGCTTTAGATCCTCAAAATCCTTAAACATCCCCGAAAGCTGAGCCTGATAAAGCCTCCGCTGTCCGTTCATAAAATAAGGAGAGAGACTGAATTCAACAGTATCTCGAGAATCAATAATTCTCGTGCCCCAGGAATCAACAACCATCCATACTTCTCTCTTAGAGGAGAGACCAGCATCTACAAATGCAACATGTTTTACGAGATAACAGTCTCGCACTAAATGCAACATTTGGTCACAAACCATGTTTGGAAGCGATGCTAAAGGATTTAGTTGAAAAGCAGCATCTTCCAAATGAACCACTTCTCCTTGCTGTTCTTGATGAAATTTATTATCCTCTATTTTGGAGGCATAAAATTCATCTATCAGTTCATCTATTGCGAGAGTAAGCTTTGTCCATCCTAAAGAAAGCAACCCTTCAGGTTGAGCAAGAATCTCTGCTTGCATCGGAATTGATAGACATACCTCTTTTTTCTTATTTGCAAAAAAAAGCGTAAGCAAGAGTTCTGGAGCATTTTTTGTTCGCAACATCGGAGTTGAGATACCGTTACTATAAGTAACGCTAAAAGACTCTTTCTGCAAATAAGCAATCCTGATGCCAGAAATTTGATGGTTTTTAACATCACCATTAGGATCCTCTTTTCTGAATTTTAGAGACATTGCTCTCTGCACCAATTGCTCCATAATTTGAACAATCGGTAGATAATTTACTTTTTTTTCCATTTTACTTATTTTTTATTGTTTGACATACTTTTATTTATGTCAAGTATCATAAGAAAAAAAAAACAAAAGTCAAATGAATCTAAAAAATACAATTCTTTTCATCTACAATCACCTCAAGAATACTCCCCTTTTCATAGCTTCAAGGTAAAGCAACCTGAAGATAATTCTCAGTCCAACCCTTAGCTTTCCCGTTCTCCACTTCTTCAATCAGGACTTGAAGCTTTCTTCCATAATTTTGCTCAACGAAAGCATCACGAACCTGATCACCAATCTCAATCAGTTTTCTATTTCTTTCTTTCCTGATTTCATTCGGAAGCTGATCAGGAAGCGAAGAGGCAGGGATTCTTTCGGCTTTATGATGATCAGAAAACGGGAAAGCATGGAGCTTGGTAATGCGATACTTCTGCACTGCCTCGCAAGTAATATGAAAATCCTTCTCACTTTCTCACGGAAAGCCAGAAATAATATCGGCACCAAGCGAAACCAAATCCTTATCAGGACGATCCAGATTTCTTAATTTCGTCAAGACTTCATCAAGCTTTTTACTGTCATACGCCCTATTCATCAGTTTCAGCACCCTATCAGAAAAGCTCTGAATGGAAAGATGAAAATGCGGACAAAACCTCGGATGATTCATCAGCTCAAAAAAACGATCATCAAGATACTGAGGATCAAGACTAGAAATTCTGATCCTTGGAATCGTCGTTTGCTCCAGAATCGCCTCCAAAAGCTCGTTGAACCTGCTTTCATTCGCATTTCTCGTATTGCTCGCTCCCCAAGCCGCAAGATTGATCCCGGTCAGCACGATCTCTTTGCCGCCTTCGGCTTCAATCTGCTTGATCTCCTCAATAATCTCTGGCAAAGGGCGATTTCTATGCGGTCCTCTCTTGAAAATCGTGAGACAGAAACTGCAATGATTATCACAACCATTCTGAATAATCACATAATTCTTGGTCCAGAGCTTCTGCCCTGGCATTTTGAAGCTAAAGGCGAGTTCGCTCTCCTCCTCTAGCGGATCTTCTGCAAGGAGCGTGATCTGCTCTTGATAGGGCTGTAATTCAGGATAATAGGCAAAAAAAGCTGATCTTTCCGTAGCTTTCCCTTTGGTGATGGAGCCACACCCAGCGATCAGGATCTGCTTACCGAGTTTAACTTGTTCAATGATTTCTTTGACTCGTTTCATCTTGGCTCTATCGGTCACCACGCAAGTCGCAACGAGAAAAAGATTCTCATGCACTTGATTGGTCGCTTCTAGGTGGGCGATTCGTTTATTGAGATAGAATTTATTGACTTTACAACCGTAGACTTTGTGCTGCATGGGGAGAGGGGGTAAAGTATTGAGAACTAGTAAAATAGAATCTTTGAAAAGAATATTAGATAGCATATATATTTATTTATACCAAGGTTTTTTTTCATTTTGATAAGTAAATTCTGTGTCCATTACTTTTTCAACCCATAACTTTGCAAAAACATGATATTCTGGTTTTTTTTGCTGATTTAACATAGTCATCTTTTGTTTAAACTCTTCAATTTTTTCTCGACTATATGATTCATTGCCTTTATAATACAACTCTATTTTATGGTATA
>JBHAST010000047.1:0-40744 GCA_041831495.1 bacterium
CCCCCCTACCCCCCTTAAAGAAGGGGGGACTTTTGGTCTGGAGGGAATAGTCCTCCCTTTGTAGGGAGGTGCCCGAAGGGCGGAGGGTTTTCTCTTGACCCCGGGGTGAAATAGGGAAGCAAATAGGTACCCCGGGGTCTTAAGCACCCGGGTGGTTTTTTAAAAAGTCAAGAAAAGAAAGACAGAAAGTAAAATAATGGTTGTCTTTTGAAAAGGGGGGACGGGGGAGGGAATCGGCTTTTTACCTCGTGAAATGAGATATAGACAGCTTGGGGGAAGAAAAAACAAGAAAAATGGTCACAGATACTTCAAGGGATCGTAATCAGCAATGTGAGGATGTTCGGAGAAAATGATATTTTCCTACCACAACAAAAAAGTCCTCAGGCTTCAGCTTTTATTTCTTTTCTAAGAGAGACAAGAGAAGCTTGAGAAGAGAGGAAACGGAGATTTTTGGTACACTTTGTGTCTAGAAGGTCGAAGTTTGTCTTGATTTTGGTTCTGGTATTGGTATCATTTCCGATAAGTTGTCCGTGTGGAGACATGGAAACGGCTTATACTACCTCGTTGATCATTAACATTTGGATGCTCGTTTGAAAAACTCATGAAGTCAGATTTTGGCTCCTGATTAGGAGAAAATATCAGATTTCAGTCTTTTGATAAAGTGATATTCATTTCGTTTGTGAACGAGAGGTATTACATTCTTGGTAAAGATTTTATTTCTTTATCAGAAAAGCTTTTATATTTATTTTACACAGAGAATGAACGTTAAAAAAATGTTCGCAAGCTTGACTGGAGTGTTGATGCTTGCTACTACAGTTGCTCCTATGGTAACTGGTGCTGCTACGTACAGCGAAGAACTTCAAGGTGCATATGATTATGCATACAAGACTGGTATTACTACTATGTCTTCTATTGATAACGCTAACATGTACGGAGAGCTTACAAGAGGTCAGTTGGCTAAAATGATCGCTAACTGGGCTGAAAAAGAACTTGGTACTAAAGTTGACGAAACTGCAGTTTGCTCTTTCACAGATGCAAACAAAGCTGAAGGAGACTTGGCTACCTATGTTAAAAAAGCTTGTCAGATGGGATTGATGGGTCAAGGAATTGATGCTTTCAGACCAAATGATAAAGTAACTAGAGGTGAATTTGGAACTACTCTTTCTAGAGCTATGTGGGGAGATAAATACAATGGAGGAACTCCATTCTATACTAATCACCTTGCTGCTTTGAAAGAAGCTGGAGTGATGACTAAAATCGAAACTCCAAATCAAATGGAAATCAGAGGATTTGTAATGCTTATGCTTCAGAGAGCTACTGAAAAAGTAACTCCAGCTGAGTGTAAAGATCCTGCAGTTATCCTAGCTTGTGCTTTGGATGCTACAGCTGCTGCTTGTCCAGTTGCTTGTAGACCTGCTACACCTGATGGAACTACTTCTGTAAATACTGGAAGTCAGGCTGCTGGAGACTTGAATGTATCTGTAGTTGACTACTCTGCTGCAGTTAAATCAGCTCCAAAAGGAATCTTTGTAGCAAATACTCTTAAATTTGCTGCTTCTGAAAAGATTAACCTTGATACTCTTACTTTGAAGAGAACCGGTCTTGGATCTCAAAAAGATCTTAAAAAGGTTTGGTTAGAAAGAAACGGAGTTGCAGTAACTAATGCTGCTTCTGTTGGATCTGACGGACTTGCTGTTCTTAACTTCAAAAGCAATAGAAATGTTGTAACTACTGATGAAAAAACTCAGGTTCTTGATCTTGTAGTTGAACTTGATACTACAGCTACTGTTGGTGCTGAATTTGCTTTTGATCTTAAAGAAGTAACTTCTTCTGCAAAGAATACTACTGTAAAAGGAACAACTTCCACTTACAGAGTTTCAGCTTACGAAGTTGTAAAATTGACTGCTAATATTATTAATAGAAATGGAGCTAATGCAGGAGATACAGCATTAGTGCCATTTGAGTATAAACTTGGTAACTCTAGTGATTATGTAATCGCTGAATTCTCTCTAGAATCTGATTCTAGTTCAGATGACAGAGATATCTTCGTTAAATCTTTGACTTTCAGAAATATTGGATCTCTTGATTTTGCTGATACTTTCAAAAATGTAAAAGTATACAGAGACTCAAAGGTGGTATCTGATAAAGTAGAAGTAAATGGTAAAGATATTACTGTTTCTCTTGGAAAAGATGTTATCAAGGCAAACAGAAAAGCTATCTATACTATGAGAGCTGAAGTTGCTACTCTTGAAGACATTTCAAAGACTGTTCAACTAAAGCTTAAAGATAACAAAGATATCATCGCTGATGAAAATGATACAAACTTTAGAACTACTATCGCTTTTGATGCTAACTGGCAATTCAAACCAGGAGCTACAGTTCTTCTTTATCCTGGAGAACTTGGACTCTACAAATTTAACGGAGGTAAGGTAATGTTTGAAGGTAATGCTAACTTCCCTAAAACTGTAAATGTAGGTGTTGGAGCTAGTGATGTAACTATTGCTAAAGGTAAATTGGTAGTAACTGAACCAGTAGAACTTCCTAAGATTGAGATTCCTTACGATGCAGGAGCTGGAACTTGGACTACTACAGATGCTGAAGTTGCTAAAGTTCTTAGAAGACTTGTTCTTAAAGTTGGAGATAAGAGATATTCAGCAGATCCTGATGCTGATGGAAAAGTAGTATTCTCTGATGTTATCGTAAGAGAAACTTCTGATGTAGAACTTTTGGTAAGTGTTTCATCTAAGGCTACTGAAGGAAGCGAGATTGTAATTCCTAATCTTTCAAATGCTATCATGACAGATAAGGGTTCTTATCAGAATAATGATGGAGATCTTGTTAAAGGTGATATTGCTGGAGTAATCCAAACTGCTAAAGTTTTGATTAAGAAACCTAAGTTTACTATCATGGCAGATTCTGTTTCTACACAGGAAACTGTAATTAATGATGCAACAGTTAAAACTCTTATGAAAGGAAAACTTGAAGCAAAAGATAAAGATGTTAATGTTAATTCTTTCAAAGTGACTTTGGCAGGTGCTGCTCTTGCTGTTGGAGAAAGTGTTGATGTACTCTTCGATCTTAACGGAAGTTCTTTCGGAAATGCTACTTTGAGAGATGGAGGATCATACACCTTTAATAGTCTTGGAACTCTTAAGGCTGGAAGCTCATTGCCATTTGAGATCAGAGTAGTGCCTACAATTGGAGTTGCTAAAGAGATCTACCTTGAGGTTAAAGCAGAAGGGACTGACGCTAACGGAAATTCTGCTGAAACTTCTACAGAATACTCTGCAACTCTAGAGGTTAAGGGAACTGCTGATATTGAAGTTACTAATATTGTTGCTTCTGATAGAGTCGTAGAACCTAATCCAAATGCTATCGTATATGAAGGAGAATTGAATGTTAAGAATGGAAGTACTACATTGACTTCATTTAAGCTTGTTAAGAATGCAACTCCTGCAGGATTGACAGTTACAAACTATAAGCTTTATGTTGATGGAGACTTCGTAGAAGAAGTTCCTGCAGATAATGCTGCTAATATTAACTTTGCTGGACTTACTCACAACCTTGAACAAGGAAAAAGAAAAGTGCAAGTTAAAGCTAAGGTGGTAGCTACACCAAGTGTAACTCCTGCTGATTACAAGTATGAAATTACTGATGTAGTAGTAAATACTAAAGCTTCAGGAAAGAAAGCTAATACTTACTTTGCAAAAGGATTCTTCAACTTGGCTAAAACTTCTACTAGCGATGCAGTATTGACTGTTAAGTTGACTAACAATTCACCTAAGTCTATTGATGTGAAAGCTATTAGCTTTGCTGATGGTTCTAAGGTTGTTTCAGCTTCTGTTAACAATCAAGATGTAACTATCGCTGCTAACGAAGGAACTGTTGCTCCTCAGACTGTTGCTGCTGGATCTTCTATTGAAATCCAAGTAATTGCAAAGAAAGATGAGTTGGCAAAACTTACTGGTGTAACTTATACTGTAGATGATGGTGGAGTTTATACTTATAAACTTGATAACACTATTGCATCTGTAGGTGCTTGGGGACAATTCTTCTCAAGTAAATAGTCTTTCTTAGACTATCAGAGAAAAGCTCTTCGCTTCGGCGGGGGCTTTTTTCTTTTTTTCCCCTTTCCACCCGGGTGCATCTGATTCTGCAGTTTTTGCACCCGGGTGGTTTTTTGATTGCACCTGGGTGGTTTCTCGGGCTTCTCTCCAACTTCTCTCCAACTTCTCTTGCAAAAGGAAAGAAATTGACTAGATTTACATCAGCTTTATTTTCTCACTTCTTGTGATGAGTATTATGGTAACCGATATCCCCTTCCCTGTAGAAGAAAGCACCTTATCTTTGTCTCAGATTTTGGAGAAATATCTGATTTTTTTGCAAGATCAGGAAAATCTTAAGGAAGTAGAAAAGGCTAAGGAAGAGAAAGAGCAGACCTTTTCTTTAGAAGACATCAGAAAACTCTATGTATCAGCTTAAATTCAGATCCAAAGCATATAGGAGTATAGCGTTTCTTGCACAAACTGCCCCAAAAGAGCTTGCTCCTCTAGATTCTGCGTTCGTTGAATTGCAGGAGTTTTGAGCTATGAGTGCTCAGGTAAAAAATATTGGAAGGGTGAAGGGAACTGCTATTTATAGGAAAAGAGTATGAAGGTGGAGGATTGTTTTTAGTCAGGAGAATTCCGAGCTTGAGATTTTCATCATTGAAATAGAGAAAAGTACAACGAAAGATTACGCTCGTTGGTTAGCATATATTAGAAGGGGATTGACTTAAAAAGCTCATTGCTTCGGCTGAGAGTTTTTTCTTTTTTTCCCCTTTCCACCCGGGTGCATCTGATTCTGCAGTTTTTGCACCCGGGTGGTTTTTTTGATTGAAAAGTTTTAACTAATAGCTATATCTTGTGTAGTTTTTGCACCCTAGTGCTTAGAGAGATTTATTCTGATTTTTCTCATTGATGCCGAAAAGACCCCCTTTTGAAGAAAATGCTTATTATCACATTTACAATAGAGGTCTCAATCATCAGACGCTTTTCTTCTCTGATAGAGACTTTCAGCAATTCCTCCGATATCTTGAACAAAATCTTCAGAAATATAAAGATGAAGTCTGACTTTTGGCTTACTGTTTGCTCCCAAATCATTTTCATCTGGTAGTTCATAATAAAAAGGAAGGGAGCGCTATTTCAAGTCTTGTTGGTAATATATGTGTGAGTTATATAAGGCGATATAAAGCAAAATATCAGATTGATACTAAGGGGCAGTCTTATTTCGAAGAGAGATTCCATTCAAAAAAGCTTGATTCTGAGGACTATTTGAGGACTTGTATCAAGTATGTAGAGCTGAATGCCCTCAAGCACGAATTAGTAGATGATATCAAGCAGTGGGCATTTACGAGTTGGAGTGGAGATGAAAGCTGAAAAAATGAGATGTTATCTTTAGATTGGGAGTTTTAAGGAATTTCCACCCGGGTGCATCTGATTCTGCAGTTTTTGCACCCGGGTGGTTTCTCCAGCTCTCTTTAACTTCTCTTGCAAAAGGGGCAGACTTTCCATAAAATGAAGTCAGATTTACTTTCTTTCCTTCAAAGAAGATGAAGATAACTCAAAGCTATGAACTTTCTAATCCAATAAAAATTTTGGATAAGATAGAAGATCGTTATTACATTATCCGTATGGATAAAGAGACTTTTGAATTATATGGATTGGATGAGGATCATACTACTGCTTATCAAGAAACGATGGAATCCTTGAACGATGCTTATCAATCTTCAGAATATACTCCTCAAGAGGCTCTCGCTGAACTTAAGTCCTAAAGGAAGGTATTCCTATTTTAAGTCTTTAGAACAGGAGCGCGCGATGTATAAGATTAAATTTTCCTCAAAATTCAAAACGGAATATAAGAAAATTCTGAAAGATACTTTCCTTGTAGAAGAGCTTGATCAAGTGCTTTTGACCTTAGCAAGAGGGGAACCATTGGCAACAAAATATCGAGATCATGCCTTGCTTTGAAAGTATAAGGGACTGAGAGAATGTCATATCAAACCTGATCTTCTCTTGATCTATAAAATAGACAGTGGAGCATTGCTCCTACTTCTGGTAAGAGTAGGTTCTCATAGTGATTTGTTTTGATAGTTGAGGAGTTTAACCTCGGGCTCTCTTCAACTTCTCTTGCAAAAGCAGTAGTTTTTCCATAAACTGAAGTCAGATTTACTTTCTTTCCTTCAAAGAAGATGCAGATAGTAGTAAAAAAAGATGGAGACTGATACCTAGCTGAGGTAGTTGGTAAAGATAATTATTACGCTTTTTGATATACCGAACAAGAGGCTCTTTCAGAGCTGAAAAAGGTGCTTGAAATGTTTCAAGACTATTATCAAGAAGAGGTTAAGCAACAGCAGGTCATTAGTCAGCTTTTGCTTCTTAAACAGCAGCAATATGCCGTATAACTATCGTGAGGTGGTGAAGAGGTTGGAGAAATTATGATTTCGCAAGGTAAGACTTGATAAATTTAAAAAATCTTCTTGGTAGCTTCCTTTACTTCTCAAACACTAAACCTAATGAAAAAACCGATTACCATAGCACGAGCGGGAGGAGGAACTGGGTGACATATCTTCCCGATCAAAAGCCTCATTCAGCATCTCCAAACCAGACCCGAGCTCAAGAAAAAGGTCGCTAAGATGCTCCGATTCGGCACGGCGAAGAGCCTAGAACAAGCAACTTGCACTGACCTCCAAAAAGAAATCAAAAATCTGACTTTTCTTCCGATCCTCTCTTGAAAATGGAGGAGAGAACGCTGATTTTACGCATTACTCAAAAATCTCAGAGATTTATTTCTGTTTATGATTGGGTTTGTGCAGTCAGTCTTTTCTCTTTGGCATTTCAAGGTTGATGTGGTTTTCTGTAAAGGAGGCTATGTCGCATTGCCGGTGGTTTTTGCAGCGAAACTCCTTGGTAAAAAAATCATCGTTCACGAATCCGATGTGCATGCTGGACTCGTAAACCGCATCGCATCAAAATTCGCAAAAACGACCTTCACTGGCTTTCCTTGAGTGCTTCCAAATGCCCAAACTGTTGGACAGCTTCTTTCTGAGGATTTATTGCCAGCAGAAGATACTCCCCTTTCCAAAATCCAAAATCAGACTCAAATCCTCGTTATGTGAGGTTCTCAAGGCTCAAAAAATCTCTACGAAGCTCTAGCTCAAATTCTCAATGATACTCCAGAACTGAAAAAATGTCAGTTTCATATCATTCTCTGAAAACTCAATCAAGACCTTGTTCAGCTTTTTTCTCCTTTTTCTTTTGTGAAGTGCTATGATTTTCTCTCGCAGAAAGCAATCGGTGAGCTCTATCTGACTTCCGATATTGCGATCACGAGGGCAGGAACGACCTCATTGGCAGAGCAAGAGCTTTTTGATCTCAAGTTGTTGATGGTTCCGATTCCGCGAACCCACGACCAGTTGGACAATGCGAAGCGATATGTTCAGCATAAAGACTGAATTCTGATCCAGCAGGACGATCCCGATTTCCTTCAGCAGCTCAAAAATCAACTTCTTGCTTTGCAATCCTTCAAAAAAACCTTATCTTCTAGAGAGAGAAAGGCTGAAATTCGCAAGGCAAAAGACCAGATTCTTGAGCAGATTGTTGAGTAATGCCGTACTGTCTTTCTGAGGCGAAGCAAAAAATTACGAACAAGCTCGTCATCGCGAGGCGAAGCCGTGGCGATCCACTAGTATTCATTCCTGGATTGCTTCGCTAACGCTCGCAATGACGGTCTACGGAATTTGTCATCGCGAGGCGAAGCCGTGGCGATCCACTAGTATTCATTCCTGGATTGCTTCACTGCGTTCGCAATGACGGTCTACGGAATTTGTCATCACTCGCAACAATTTATTCCTTTTAACTCCTCATTTCCAAACCTTATGCACATTGTTATCGTTTGAGCAGGCGGAAGCTGAATTTCCAATATTGCTCATCTTCTCCGAGAGCTTGGCTACAGTAATCTGATCGCCATTGATGTTCAGGAATCGCAAATCACAAAAGCCCTCCGTGAAAGAGGAATCTCAGTCATCATCGGACACGGAAACTATCAGCCGAAAGCTGACGACATTCTCATCTATTCCGAAGCGACAAAAGAAAGTCCAGAAGTGCAATCTGCTTTTCAGCTCAAAAAAGAGCAGCATTTCCCACTCAAAATCCGAAATTATTTTGAATTTCTTGGAGAAATCACGAAATATTTTCGCACGGTTGGCTTTGCAGGAACGAATGGAAAATCAAGCTCAACTTCCCTCGCCATTGTTGCGGGGCAAAAACTCATTCCAGAACTTTGACTTGGAATTGTTGGTGCTTTAGTTCCAGACTTAAACAATAAGAGTTATTATCTCAAAAAAGAAAAAAAATCTGAATTTCGTCAGCTTTTTGACTTCATTTTCACAGGTAAAAACCTCCCTTATGACCTCATCAAAAAATACTATTTTTTCTTGGAAGCCTGTGAATACAAAAGGCATTTTCTCAATCTTGACCTAGAATATCTGCTGATTACGAATCTTGAGCTGGATCATACGGATTACTACCACGATTTCGCGGATTATCGTTCTGCTTTCGTGCAAATGAACCAAAAAACAAAAAAGCTGACTTTCGTTTTGGATTCGTTTTCGGAGTCAGATTTCTCTCAAATCAAGAAAATTCCGCTTCGTTCTTGGCATTTAGATCATATCCGAGGAAAACCGACCGATTGCAATGCTTCACTGGTCGCAGGACTTTTTCAAGAACTCAATCCTAAACTAACTTTAGAGCAGATTGAAAAAGAGATGAAGCCCTTTAAGTGAATTTGGAGAAGAATGGAATTTTTGGCAACGCTACCGACAGGAGCGAAACTTTTTTCAGACTATGGGCATATCGCTTCTTCGCTCCAATTTGGGTATGAAACCTTGAAAGCTCGCTTCCCAGCTCATAAAATTCTTGCGATTTTTCAGCCGCATCAGACGCATAGAGTTTTGAAAGGGCGATCGGACTTCCAAGCTGCGCTTGCTCCTTTTGATCAGCGCGCCATTTTTTCAATCTATACTGCAAGGGAACAGCTTTCCGATTTTGCTGATGAACCGCTTTTTCAGGAGCATAACTTTCAGTCTTTTTCAGACTTTTGAGCTTATTTTGCAAAGGAAATGAAGGCTGACTATTTAGACAGTTTCCAAGCAGTGCAAGAGCTTTTGTCTACTACTGATGAGGAAACGATCGTGGTCGTATTTACCGCAGGAGATTTAGACTATCAGCTGAGAACTTGGCTTCAGCTTTGCTAGAGCAAGACTAATATTTATCAGAACTTTTTTGTCACAAAATCCAAGTTCATTCGTATCAACAGGTGTATCAGAGAAGCAATTCAGGCTTCTTTCTTACCTGTCTATTTCTTATGAATTCTTAAAACGATGAACTTACATAGCTATTTTACCCAGCAACGCGAACAAAGGCTTTCTGATGAGAGAAAGTTTTTGCTCTATCAGAGAATTTGCGAGCAAAGGGCTGGAGCCACTTCTCCATCGCTCAAGAGGGCATCTTTGTTGACCAAAAACAGAGTTTATGCTTTCTTGACCATGATGATTGTTTTTGTTTTCTTTGGAAGTTTTTTCTGGGATTTGCCAAAAGTCTTGGAATATAGAGCTTTCTTTGTCCAAAAAGATCCTTCAGGAATCAATACGGTAAGTGCTGGGCATATTGCGGAGATTTTGGAGTTTAATGGCGACTATCTTATTGAAAAAGAGGGAAAAACTTTTCAAAATTCGGTTCTTTTTGATGGGGATTTGATTACGCTCAAAGCCAACGCAAAAATCATCTTCAATATCAATGATCATCTCAAGACTGAGGTTCAAGGACCCGCGAAGTTTACGATTAGCCAAATTGCCGAGGGAAAATATCGCCTCTATCTCATGGAAGGGGATTTCTTGAAGGTTGAGGGGCAGGAAGATACCGATGCACTCCAGGTAGAGACCGAAGAAATGACCATAGAGACCATCAAAGATGAGAAAGTTGCGCTAGAATTAAGCAAAAAAGATCAAAAAACTGAACTTAAAAATAGCGGTGCAACCTTACTTGTTAAATCTAAAAAATCCAGTTTAGAAACGGCACCTACCAAGCTTGAATCTTCCAAGATGCTTACTATGCAGGACAACGATATTACCAATATTTCCGATGGAGAAAAGCTTGGAGCTGTGCTTACTAACAGAAAAAATCTGACCCATACTACGAATTTAACATCACTTCAATCTGGAGAAACTGCACTTTCCAACAAGCTCACGATTGAGGAAATTGCCCAACTTACGAGCGGAGATATTTCTTTCCTTGCAAGTACTACGCAGGCAGCTTTAGCTTCAGGACAGCAAGAGGAAATCGCTTCTGCATTTGCTTATCAAGCAGATCAGAAAAAAGTTCCAACCGAAAAGCAGCTCAGTCAAATTACGGCAGCACTTAATGCGGGCTTTTTGCTCTCAGATATGGAGGCGATTTATCAGGCAAAATTAGATGCTGATTCGGAAGCTCTTGCAAGTGCCTATAGAAACCTTGGATGGAGATTGAAATCGCTCGGAGATACGCTAGAGGTAGAGATCGATGTGAATGGAGCATCAGCCTCAAAGCTTCTTTCTCAGCTTGAAAAACTTCAACGTGGCTTCCAAAATTACCACTTCCCAACTTCAAAAGTCCAGCAGCTTGATATTCTCAAAAACTGGCTTAAGCACTTTGAATCTTTTAGTCCAAGAGAAGATTGGGAAAGCTACAAAACTTCACTCCCTGCAAACTTAAAATTTAAATAATCTTCAAAAGAAAAAAGACTGACTTTCGTGGTCAGTTTTTTGCTTTTTTTGAAATTTTTGCTATACTTAAGGAAGCTTTTTACCTCAAATACTACGAATCTCAAAGATGGCTTCCGCTCAACAAAAACAAAAAAAACTCTCAGCAAGTCTCAAAAAACTGGCTCATATCCCTTTCAATATTAGATGGATTTCTATTTCACTTTTTCTGTTTATGATGGGCTGGGGGCTTGGAGGCGATACCTTTTTTTCTGTGTATGTGAAATCTATTTTTACGCTTCCTATAGGAATTACGCTGATCGGATCTTTGCTTGCAGTGGTGAAACTTTTGGTGGTGATCCCTGTTGGAGTGATGAATGATCAGGGGAATACGAGATATCTCCTGCTCTTGTGAAAAATGGTCTATGCGATATCAGGTTTTTCGTATTTTATGGCAGGAATGAAAAGCTCAATCCCTTGGCTGATTGTGGCGGTAGTTCTCAATGGAATCGCGAGTTCTATGATGTTTACGACCTATCGTACCTTGTATGGAAAAAAATCTCAGTCGCATAACCGTAGCAAGATTTTTGGGGTCTATTTTTCAAGTATCAATATGGCATATGTGATCGGTGCTTTGATGAGTGCGGTGCTGGTTTCTTATATTGAGCTGCCGTTTATGTATCTTTTTATCGTGATTTTCGCTCTGCTTTCCTTGCTTCAAGATGGGAAGATTCAGGGCTTTATCAAGAAAAAATTTTCTACTTCACGAAAAAAACGAGATGCTAAGCTCGAAAATGTAGAATACGAGATCAACGAAGATATGCAAAGTGTGAAAAAACTGATGGGAAAAAGAGGGGTGATCTCTACTTTCTTCAGAGAAATTTGTTCCCTCGCTCCTTGGAAAAAAATGTTTGTAGCCTTGAAATCCTATGGAGGTCCGATGTATGTCGCACTCGCTTCTCAGGCTTTAGTCAGCTTTATGAACTATGTTGGCTTCCTGTTTATCCCGATCATCGCGATAGAAAATAACCTTTCTCTGCCACATATTGCGATTCTTTTTGCCGTGATGAGGTTGCCCTATATTATCAATGTGCTTATTGGAAGTTTTGGAGATAAATATAGCAAAAAAATTCTGATTACTGTTTTGGTGCTGATGAGTGCGATGCTGTATATGCTCCTTGGGCGAATGGATGGATTTACGGCGATTGTAGGACTGAGCTTCGGAATTTCTCTGATGATTGCCCTGCTTTCTCCAATGACGGCAGCGCTCATTACTGGCTATGCAAAGCCAAAAGATAAGGGCTTGATGGCAGGAGCTCAAGAATTTGTAAGCAGGATCGGAGAAATTCTCGGTTCGCTTGGCTTTGGGGCTTTGGCAGCGTGGATTGGGATCAAGGTAGCTTTTGTTTCGTTGGGGATCGCACTTGCTGTGCTTTCGCTCTATCTTCTTTCCAAAAAACTTATCAATAGGAAAACAAGAGACCATGAAGATAAGAAAGAAGCCCTTGCTCAGCAGGCTTTGTTTGCGAGGGGTTAGTCAGATTTTTTCCTTCTTTTGGATGATAAAAATCGATAAATAAAAATCAAATTGCAAAAGTTGCTTCGAGTATTTCCTTGTGAAGCGATTTTTTCTAATGATTATTTTTTATCTGGTTTGAAGTCCTTTTGCAACGAGATACTCACTAAGTGAACGATATCCTCCAGCTGAAGCATACTGTTGGAGTAAAACTTTATCTCTTGCTTTAACTCTGATATTGATAGTATCATCTTTTTTTTGAGCTTGTTCTGCTTCAATCATTGCTCAAATATCCTGTAAAAGTAAAGTAAGATCAGATTTAAGGTATTCTTGATCTAAATTTGCCTCTTTGCAATAGACTTCCACTAATTCTCCATCTTCTGGATCAACTTTTCCAGTACTTCTAATGATAAGCGGAAATTTCTTTGTTCCTACAGGAATATAAAGGGTCATTTCGTTAGTTTTTTTCATTTTTATGTGAATAACTGAGATAAAATTTCTTGAGTCCTTCTTTGTACACGCCAGCACAATCACGGTGATGTAAGGGAACCGTATAGGCTCTTCCATCCTTCCCTTGTATCTTGAAATGAGATCCTCCAGCCTCAATCTCTACAAATCACTCACTGATAAGAAAGCTCCTAATGCTTTGGAGTGTGATGGTTCTCGGGGCAGAGAGAAAAGTTTCTTTACTTTTTTCTTTTTTTGTCATTGTAGAACATTTTGTATAAATGTATATACAGTATATTTATTTTTTCTTTCATTACAAACTTTTTTGATTTTTGTTTTATGGAGCGGATAATTTGCTTGCAGAAGTCAGTTTTTTCTAAAGTTCACTCCTTCAATTTTACGAAGCACAAAGTCAGCTCAATCATCTGCTTCAAAATGGGAGGGGCTCCACTCAACTTTTATTTGACTTTTAGGCACATTTATATACACTCTCAGCCATAAGGCGAAAGCTGATTTGATCTTTTGAAAGCAGATGCAAACAATGCGTGGAGTTAAAAATTTTTTTATTCTGCTCTTGGCGCCAGTTTTGGCTTTGGGACTGTTTTTTTTGATGCAAGATTTTTCAGGGATGACAGCGAGTGTCCTTGATTTTTCTGAACTTGAAACGATCAAAGCGCAGCAGCGAGATCTCGCCTACAAGACAGAAAATCAGACTTTTGAGCTCTTTTGAACCGAATCCTTACGCGGAACGGAGCTGAACTTTGAACTTCTCTATAACCCAGAAAAGGTTCAGATTTTTCTTGATTTGGCTACAGGTGCGGATTTCCGTTTGCTGGATCAGAAGCCTGGAATGCTCAAGTTTGCCCTTTCTCCAGAGCAAGATCGTACTCTAGAGGAAGGCTGGTTTCAAGTGCCTTTTTCTGGGGAGGAAAATCAGCTTCTTCTCTGAGAAGCATCCAAATCACTTCCTTGAGGCGCTCAGCCACTTCGTGTAGGAAATCTCAATCCTTCTGATCAGCATTCTTTTTTACCTTAGTCCTTTGCTATTCCAATGAAAAAAATTCTGACTTGAATCCTTGTAACTGTTCTTTTCTTTTGAGTCTCCGTTTTTGCTGCAGATCATCCTGATAGTTTTCAGGTAGAGGTAAATCCCTCAAGTTTTGCGATCAATCAGCCGGTAGATATGACTATCAAGGCAATCAAAAATGGCCAGATTATGAAAAATTTTGAAGGGCAGATTTATATTCAGGTATTGGGCGATGGGATTGGGGTTCATGATTATACGGTTCCTGAGATTGGACTTGGAGAAATGAAACTCGTAGATCAAGGAACGAAGACCTATTCCAAAGGTTTGCAGATCAAAAAGCCAGGAAATTATAGGGTAAGGGTTGAAGATTTTATGCTTGAAACGATTTTTGGGGAAACAACAGTCATTGTTTCTTCTGATCAGCAGGAAACCCTCCGTACGATCAGCTTTTATTCTCCTCTCCAAAACGGAACAGAAACGGAAGCCATGATGAGCGTTATGGCAAGTGCACCAGAACTCGTAAACTCTCGTATCCAGATCTATCTCAATGATTTGATGGTCAAGGAAGGAATGACCGATGCGAATGGACTCCTCAACGAAACCATTCCGCTCCAAAAGGCAGGAACGAATGTCATAGAGCTCAAGGCAGTATCTGTAAATAATCAGGTGGTTGGAGCTTCTGAAAAGAGAACTTTTCTTTACCAGCCTTCAAATGAGGAGCTTTTTAAGTCCGTTGCTATGACGCCAAATCAAGAGTTAAAAATCTGAGATAAGGTGCGTTTTGAGCTCTTTACTGATGAGCGTGTAAGTTCAGCTAAGCTTGCTTTTTCCGGTGCTCAAGAATTTCCTTTAGATAAGGAAAAAGATGGGCTCTTTGCCAAGGAAATCATGCTTACTACGACAGGAACACTCCAAATCAATGCCGAATTGATTGCTGGAACTACGACCAAGAACTATGAAAATATCCTAATTTTCCCGGTCAAAGATCATATCAAGATTGGAGAGGTAAGAATGGTTCTCAATCCTAATGCGGCAGCTACGCTTGATCTCTCTTGGGCGGTCATTGGTGGAGAAAGCAAGGATTATGCGATCAAATATGGACTAGAAAAAGAGAATCTCGCAGGCGTGCTCTTTACGCAGGAACCAAAGGCGAGTATTGGAAGCTTAGCCTATGGAAAATCTTATTTTTTCCAGATCATGGCAACGACGCCAGAGCATATTCCTGAGGGGCTTCCTTCAGAGGTGATTCAGTATGATTTGCCGATTCTTTGAGGGACAGGAAGCCTAGCACTAGCACTTTCTGGAAACCTCTTAACGACTGATGAACCGCATGCTGTCGCTCCCGTGCTTGATGTGCCGACCTGCGTAGTAAAGAATATCAGCTTTACGACCAAAAAAATCGGAAACAAGTATTACCTCGTTCGAAATCAGGTTGAAAATGTGCAAAAATATCTCGTGTATAGATCAGATTTTGCTGATGGAAGTAATAGACAGTTTGTTGGAGAAACGACCGTTCCAAGGTTTGAATATCCCTTTGATAAAACTTCTGAGGAAGATGTCTATGCCTACTACAGGATAGAAGCGGTCTGTTCTGATGGGAAAAATCTCGTACTTACTGAGGCAGAAAAGGTAAAAGTCTGACCTTTTGAAGATATGCTGATGATCCTTGCAGCGACCTTTTTGCTCTATCTGATGTATAGGCTCTATACCTATCGTGTAGACTAGGTTTTGAAACTGCTCTTGATCGTTTTTCTCTTTTATGCTGCCTTTTTTGCCGATGAAACTTAACAAAAAATATCTCCCAACCCCTGCTCAAAGTAATAAAAACCTTACTCCTGATGCTTATTTCCCAATAGTTCTTCCTGCCTACAAAAAACAAGAAGGAAGTCAGATTTCAGAGCTGCTTTTTTCCTCAGTGCAGTGGGCAGTGCAGTCTCATCATGCAGGAAAGCAGTTTCAACCGCTTCTTATCAGAGCTGCTTCAATGAGCGGAATGGCTGAAGTCCTCAAAGGAAAAGCTCAGCTTCCTCTCGCTGCGAAACTCCAAAGACTTGTTACGCATCAAAAAAAACTCCAATCAAAAGAAGGAAATCTGATTTCCCAGCTTTTTTCACTCCAAAATAAACCTAAGGAAAATCGCTTCAATCTTCGTTCGGCTCCTGTGCAGGATTTCCTCCAGCTCCTTTCCGAAAGAGGGCTTCTCAAGAGAAAAGAGCAGCTCGTTTACCGAGATATTAGCTCTCAAACCATCGTAAATCCAGATGCGATAGAGCGAAGAGAAGAAAAACAGCTTCAGCTTGAGGTAAAATGCTTTGTTGAGGCAAAGCACGAGGTTTTCCCGCTTGTAATAGATGATCCGATGCTCCTTTTCTCTGATCTCGGGGTCGTTGTCCATGAAAATGATAAAAGATACAAAAAACATATCGGAAAAAAGATCATCATCCCAGTTATCAATACTTCTATTCCTGTTTTTGGTGAAGAAGGGGTTGATACGATCAAAGATAATGGAATCCAAAGGCTGAATCCATTGATTGATCAGGAAACCTTAGAGAGAACAAGGGCGTTTTGACTGCAATCTTCAGAGGAATATATTGATGAAAAGGGCTGCTTTAGTCCCAAGGTTGCGCATTTCGGAGGAAAATCAGTTTTTGAGTTTACGAGCAATATCGTGGAAACCCTAGCTACAATTGGAAATCTGATCTCTCAGCAAGAAACGCTTCAGCAAGTTCCCTATTCCAAGGAAACAGGACAACGCTTGATCAAAAGAGTGCTTCCCGTGATGGTTCTTGATTTTTCATCACTCCAAGAAGATTTTTCTCAGTTCTTAGCCTCACAAGAACTAACAATTCAGGAGCTTTTTCAGCAAGGTTTGGCTTCAGACTTCTTGATTGAGACGAAAAATCCCTGCGCTCCAAAGCTCAGCTTTTCCCTTGAACAAAATGAAGCGAAACTCCTTTCTGTGTCTTCGTTTTCTGGGCAATGTTCCTCTTTTCTTTCGCTTTTGATCGCTGATCAGCTCGTTAAAGGTCAGCTTCCTCAGGAGTTTACGCAGGATGAGCTCGTGGATATGCTTTTTCTCTTACCAGAAGAGGAACGAAACGATATCCAGCAGACCAAGAGCTCGGATGCTCAGCTTCAAAGCCTGATTTCTTCACTCAAAACGAGCGATCCTGAGACCTTTCTTAGTGAACTTCAATCTGCATTAGAAAGTAGCTCACGACTAGAAAAAAAGGCTGATCGCTTCATCTTTCATCCTTCCAAACTGCTAGGAACAGATGACCGATGCACGATTTCTTGTGATGAAAGCCTTTTACAGGCATTAGCACTTATAACGACTGATGAAGAACTGATTGTAGACTTTGCTGCTTTAACTCCTCAGATGAGGCAACTCCTTTGCTGGTTCTTCTTTCTTAAGGGAAAGCTTCCTTCTATCGTTTCAAGTCAACACCTCCTTTCCTTGCCTCAGGCTCCAAATGCACTCCAAAAATGGGCGGATCACTATGGGCGAGAAACGCTGAGGATGAGCCTTTTGCACTATGGGAGCTATGATGAGCAAGATCTAGAAAAGAGTTTTGACTATCTCAAACATCTCCGAAATCTCTTCAAAGTCCTCTATGAACAGCAGGCTTTTGAAGCACTTCCTGCAACTCAGCTCAGCGGAAAAGCCTTCCGACTTCTTTCTGAATGGTCGGAAATCGCAGATTGTTTCTCAGAAGTTAGGGAGCTTCCCTTTCATTTTGCAGAGCTCCTTTCTCAGATTCAGACTTTTACTAGAGAGCAATTTACCCGATATTTAGCACTGAGCAAACAGGAGAAAACCTGAGATACGATCGCCTTTTCGGCTCAGATTTTTCTTGCTTTGATGGAGGTGCTCCGTCCTGTGATTCCTGAGTTTGTCTGCCGTGTTGAGCAGCTGCTTGGAGAAATTAAGCCACAACTCCTCAAAAAATCTGACTATCAAGCTGCGAAAGACTATAAAATTCATCTGCTCTTTGATATCCTCAAGGGCGTTCATCAGCAAAGGGCTCAGCTCAAGCTTAAAAAGCATCTTCCGATTCAGCTTGCAATCCAGGCAAATAGCGATATTCTCCATCTCTTGGAAAGCTATGAATCCAGCCTAAAAGCCCTCTTCAAAATAGAAAAAATGCACTATCTCGCGGCGAATGAAAGCTTTCCAGCAGATTTTCATAGGTTTATGATTCTGGATATTACGGTGGGAATCAAGTCTTGCGAGCTTTCTCCTCAGCAGGATGAGCAGATGCAGCGAGAAAAACAGCTCAAAGAAAAAACCCAAGCCCTCGAATATGTGAGGTCAACTCTGATGGCGCTTACGCTCAATCCGCTTACCGATCCTCAGAAAATTGAAGAGAAGGAAGCCGAGATGGAGACCCTCAAAAACGAACTTCAGCACTTAGAAATCAAAATCCAGAAAGCAAAAATGGAAAAAAAGTCTTAGAAATTCTGATTTATTTTGTGAATCTTGTGTCTATGTTCTCTTCAAAATTAAAAAATGGACTTATGCTCGGAGGTGGCTTTCTCACCGTATTTTTGGTGTTATTTGCTTTACTTGTTTTCTCAGAAAAAAAAGCTATTCAAGAAGCTTCAACCCAAACTGGAGCCATTCCTCAAACAAAAACTCTTGCAGATGTTACCCATCAGTTAATGCTTGAAAAGCCAGGAAAAATAGTTTCTACACAGGATATCCTCGTAACGGCACAGGCAAATGGGAAAGTAGCTAAAATTTTGGCAAAAGCAGGTGATTCCGTAAAAGGTGGACAGCCGATTGTTCAGCTTGCAGATACTGTTGCAAGTTATAAGCTTCAGGTGGAGAGAGCAAAAAACGGACTTGATAGAGCTTTACTCATGAAAGAGCAGACCGAACTTACGCTCAATCAGCAGCTTCAGCAGTCAGAAAACGCCTACAAAACGGCTCAACAAGCCTTTGAACATGCGAAAAAAATGTCTGAAACTGCAATCAAGCAGGCAGGTTTGGGCTTAACAACAGCAGAAAGTCAGTTTGATGCTTTGAAAAATAGCTTTCAGATGCAGAAAATCGCATTACTCAATGTTTTGGATGCAGTTGTGGAGTCGGCTGATGCCCTTTTGGGAGTGACAGACTATTATGAAGAGCAGCTTAAGGGAAAAGAGATCTATCTCGGAGCAAAGGATCAAACACAGAAAAACCTTGCAAAAGAAAGCTTGAGAGCACTCTATACGACCAGAGAAGAACTTAAAAAACTCTCTGATATTCCGCAGGATGCTTCAATGCTTATGACAGGGACTAATCTCCTCAATAGTAGTTATGAAAAGATGATTTCGTTTGCGGGTTTGATGGTAGAAGTCTTGAGAAATAGTATTGCCTCTCAAGGAACGCTCGGAGAAGCTGAAATCAATAAGCATATCCAGACTTTTCAAACTTTTCAAAGTGGGGTGGGGGTTCAGCAGGCGAGATCAGCTTTTGTTGCTTATTTCAATCAGGTGAATGCTCAACTTAACGGCACTTCTACGCTCAATCAAGAAAATGCTGAACTTAGCTACCAAAACACCCTCGCTAATACTGAAAACTCACTTTTTCAAGCAGAAATTGCCCTCAAGAACGCTAGAATTAACTATGAAACCTTGCTTGCCAATAAAGAACTGCAGCTTGACCTGCTCGGAAACGCGATCGTAGATGCGAAAATCGCCTATGAATCAGCACTGATTCAGTACAACAAACTTGAGGTAAGAAGCCCTGTATCTGGAGTGATTGGAGATATTATGGTCAGTGAAGGTCAGGAAATCGGTATGGGAACTCAGATTTTTAAGGTTTCTGGTACCAAAAAACAGCAGATTGAGGTCTATCTTAGTGCGGATGAGTATCAATATATTCAGGACAAGGAGCCGGTTCAGGTCAGCTATCAAGATCAGCTCTTGACAGGGCTTATTGATGCGGTGAGTACGGTTGCGGACAAGACCAATCTTTTCAAGGCGACAATTCAGCTCAGTGCGGATATTCCTTTGCTCGGAGATGTGGCAAAAGTCAGCTTTCCAATTAAGATTTCTGAATCAGCAATCCTTCCGCTAGAACAGGTAAAAATTCTGAACGATAACGAGGGGGAAATCAGCATTCTTCGCTCTGGTAAAGTGGAAGCTTTTCCCGTCAAGATCAAAAGAGTATGGGGAAGCTTTGTTGAACTCAAAGAAGCCTTGCCTGCGGATTTGGAGCTTGTGCTAAAGTAGATGCCTTAGATGAGTCATCCTCTGCTCTTTCTTTGCGAAAGATTGCATATAGTAGGAATGCTTCCATCAAAAAACAATTGCTATTCTTTAGCATTTAGCTATAGTGAAGTCACACTTTTTAAGTTTCCTAGAAATTTAAAAGAGACAGCAAAGCCGATTTTTTATCTTTTTTTATCCTTGATTACTATGCAACAAAAAACATGTCCACTCAAGAAACCACTTTGGACAATCCTAGCAGGGCTTTTAATTCTCCTTATTGGAGGAGGAATCCGAGCGTATAGCACAGGAAAACTTGATCTTTTAGTTAGTAAATGTTCTTTTATGCAAATAGAAAACACCGTTCAAACTGGCGATCAGATCGTCGTAGATTATGTTGGGAAACACCTTGATGGAAAGGTTTTTGATACGAGTATTCAAAGTGTTGCTCAGGAAGCAGGACTTTACAATCCTCAGAGAAACTACGAAGAAGGGCTTGCTTTTACCGTTGGTGCTGGTCAGATGATCAAAGGATTTGATGAAGCAGTTGTAGGTATGAAGGTTGGAGAAACAAAAACCGTTGAAATCCCTGCTGATAAAGCCTATGGAGAAAGAAGTGAAGACATGGTGGTTCATGTTCCTCTTGAGGAAGCTGGAGACCTCTCTGGAGCTGAAGTAGGTATGAAAATTCTCCTTGGAGGAATGTATCCTGCAACGATCACTGCAATCACGGATACGGAGATCGTCTTTGATGTAAATCATGAACTCGCAGGGCAAACGCTGGTTTTCGATATCACGATCAAATCAATCCAAACAAAAGAATAAAAGTCTGATTTTTTAGACTTTAACAATATTCTAGAAGCATACAAGAAATCTTTTAGCTTTTCCCCTCACGGATGCTGGCACTAAAAATCTATAATGGAGAGCTTTTTGAGAGAAGTAAATGGCGATATATGGGATTTGCACTCACAATTCTCGTAATCATCGCACTTTCACTCTTTTACAAGTCTGGAGAAAAACTTCAAGGACTGATCGGAGCGGTCATTCTCCTGATGATTGTCGGTGGATACTTCTTTTTCCTTGCAAAAGCCAATACCGAAACCGAGCTTCTCCTCAAGCCTGAAGGACTTCAAATCGGAGAAAGACTGATTCCTTTTTCCTTGCTCAAGGGCTTTGTCGTGGAGATGGAGAAAAAAAGCTGAAAACTGAAGAATATTGTCCTTGTCTTGGAAAAATCAGTAGAAATCTTTACCCTAAACGACAGCTCAGAACAGCAAGAATTCTTCTTTTCCGAGCTTTCAAAAGTCATTCCTTTCCTTGATTCCTATGAACAGGGAACCGTTGATAAGCTGATGAGAAAGATGAAACTTTAAAACCCCGCTTACTAAAAAATATCTTGTCCTAAGAAGAGCCCCTAATAAGGGCTTTTTTTTTGAGAAAAAACTTTTCTCTTTATATTCCCGAGCAAAACGCTATATTTAGGCTTAACTGATTTTTATTCATTCAAAACTCATGTCCTCACATAAACTCGTGATCAAAGATGCCTTATGGCAGCTCTTTTGAAGAGTGGTTAGTGCACTTTTTGGATTTGTGATTACCAAAATTATTGCTTCTTATCTTGGTCCTTTGAGGTATGGGGACTATGGGACGATTTTCAGATTTTTTGCCTGGTGGACAGCGCTCGTAGACTTTGGGATTTATGTCATCGCGGTTAAAAAGCTCGGACAGATCAAAAACGCTACTTATGGTGAAGGAACCGAGATTCCAAAACCAGAACTTAATTCTGAACTCGCAACAACCTACGGAAAATTTGTGGGAATGAGGACTTTTCTGATCGGTCTGATCTATACCTTGGCGATTGTTGTAGCGTATCTGATTCCTGCCTACACGAGCAATCCGTTTATTGTACGAGGACTGCCGCTTGCAATGTGCTATTCTGCGAGTAATATGTTTGCGGGGATTCAGCAGCTTCCGCTCCAGATTTTTCGAAAGATGAAAAGATTGACTTGGTCGCTCATTATTGCGAGATTTTCTCAGCTTTTTGTTTTGATTCCTGTGGTGTATCTGTTTTTTACTCAGGTGGATTTTGAGCATACGGAAACGCCTACTACCATGATGATTCTCGCTTTTGCTTTGGTAATCTTTTCAGTCGTGGCGAGCTCTATCGGTCAAAATGTAGAAATGCACTTGAGAACTAAGGATTTGCTCCCGCTGAAGATCAGATTTGATTTTTCATTTATCAAAGACCTGCTTTCCAAAAACCGAAAATACGGATTTTCCTATTTCTTCAGTAGTTTTCATACCTTGCTGGTGCTGATGTTTCTCGGTTGGTTTTTCCCGACTGCTCAGGGCTTCAAATACGCAGGAATCTGGGCGTTAGCGCTTTCCTTGATCGAAATTTTGTTGATCATTCCTTCTTCTTTGGGAAACAGTCTGCTTCACAAAATCCCGAACTACTCTGATGAGAATAAGAAAAAATCGCTAGGAAATCTCCTGCTCTTGGTTGCTTGGATCGGAATCATCATCGCGGTCAATTTCTGGGTTTTTGCAGAGGATATTATCCTTTTTGTATCAAGCAAATCTTTCGTTGGGACTTGGGAATCAATGATGAACCGAGGTTCGAATCAGGTTTTACCTTTTTTGGGAATCGTCTTGGTCTTGAGCTTTATAAAACAGGTGTATAACTACCTTTTCGTAGCGCTAGAAAAGCAAAACATTCTCTTCGGAATCAATCTCATAGGCGTGCTTATCGGAGCAGGAGTTGGGCTCTTTTTGATTCCAAAATGGGGGATTGTTTGAGGGGTGATTACCCAGCTTTTGATTGAGCTTTTATTCACTTTTGGAGCACTATTGCTTGCAAAGAAAAAGGGACTAAAACCCATTATTCAGAAAAAAGTCTGATTTCAGCTTTTGGGAATTTTCCTTGCTTTTCTCGGAATCGGATTCGGGATTTGGTTCTATCTTACTAGCACCGCAAGGGGAGTTGATCTTGCTCTTGGATGATGGGAACTGCCAGCAAAATGGCGAGAGCTGATTCGTTTCTTCCTTTTAGCGGCTGGATTTAATGGACTTTTATTGCTTGCGAGCTTCCGCCCTATGAAAAGGCTTGCAAAAGGACTTACCAATGATTAGCCTCAAAAAAATCTGATAAGAAACTTTATTTCTCCTTGATATAGCATATGCCGATATATGATTCGCATACTCACCTCAATCAAGAGCAGCTTTTCCCCAAACGAAAGGACTTGCTCGCTTCATTCATTCAGGCTGAAGGAAAGGGCTTGGTCAATGCGGGAGCTAATGCTTCCTACAACGAAAAGGGAATTCTCATTGCTCAAGAAAGCCAGAAACTTTTTCCTGATTGCTGGGTAAAATGCTGTTTGGGCTTTCATCCCTGCGATGTGGAGCAGCTTGAAGGATCGCCAGAAGCGGCACTTGCTCAGCTCAAAAGTCAGATTCTTGCTCATCGTGAGGAGGTGGTTGCGATTGGAGAGTGTGGAATTGATCTCCATTACGACCAAGAAGGCACGACCCTTCCTCTCCAAAGGCAAATCTTTGAGTCCCAATGCAGGCTCGCAAGAGAGCTTAACTTACCCATAGTGATTCATTCTAGAGATGCTTTTGATCAGACTTTTGAGATTTTAAAAGCCTTTTCTGATTTGAAGATTTATTTTCATTGCCGAGGCTATGGAGAGGCAGAGCTTCAGCGTTTATTAGAAAGCTTTCCGTACTTATTCATTGGTTTTTGTGGAAATATTAGCTATCCTAAGGCAGAAAATCTTAGAATAAGTCTTAAGGCCACTCCAAAAGAAAAAATACTGATTGAAACCGATGCGCCTTATCTCTCGCCACAGACCTTTCGTTGAGAGGAAAATGCGCCCGAAAGAGTCGTTCAAAATGGAGAATATCTTGCTAGCCTTTTGGAAATCTCAGAGCAAGAGCTTCGGCAACAGGTAGAGAAAAATTTCTGGAAACTGTATTCTTACTAGAAAAAGTCTGATTTCATCACTGGGATCAGTTTTTTTTGGTAGATAAAAAATAAGAAGAAAATAGTTTTATTTTCTCTTGACTTCGAGAGAGATTGCTATCTATCTCTAACAGTTTCTTTTTTCTATTCTTGATTTTTGATTGCTTGGTAGGCTTGATATCGATAGGTCAAGAAAAAAGTCTCAACAATACAGTTGATATAGGAAAGAATAAGCAACAATGCCCCTGCTACCACCCAAATAACCGCCTCAACAAGCGTATTATCCAGAATATTCGCCCAAACTGCGATATAGACAAGTCCCAGTGGAACTCAAACAATCAAAGCTCCCGTGAGCAAAAATCTAAATGACAAGAGGAGTTCCACGAGCACCAATTTTAGTGAGAGTCAAAGATTGAGAAATGCGACTTTTGTGCTTTTTTTGATAGCATCAAAGACCTGTGCACCTTCAAGGACGATAATCGTTTTGGCATAAGATCGAAAAATACTTGCAAAAAGTACCATAATCCCTCGCATTCCTATCAGAATATCTACTATGAAATTTTCTAGGACATCAATCAAATAAAGCCTAAGGACCACCGTAGAAAAGGTAAAAAATCAGAAAGGAATTGAAAGCCCACTATACTCCAGCATCGGAAAAAATCTCCCCATCCCCTTACTAAAGGCGGAAAAATTAGACTTTTCTGGTTCGTGGAGAGCGTGAATTACTGAAGCTTGCCCAATAGGATGAAGCCAGAGATAGCCCACGATGATGATCAGGAGCGCAATGATGATCGTTAGGATTGCGTGATGCTCATTGAGAGTTTGGACAAAATACATTAAAGCGTCAGAAATCTGAACTCCTGACTCATATTTCCAGATCAAAAGACTATTGAAATAATAGACAATGTAGTATAAGCGAACAATAGAAAAGCAGAGTAATGTCAAAAAAGCAAGCCTAATGATCTTGGGGCGTTTGAGGAGAGTTTGTGCTGAAGAATGAAGTATTTTTTTAAACATGAGATGCCATGAAGGGCTTGCGTTAAAAAGGAGAAGTGTTCTTTATTAAGCGACAATTAAACTGCTTTTTCTAATGCTATTCTCCCCAGTAGAGATGTTTTGCGTAGTCCAAGATATCAGGATGAAGGGTCGGAGAAAATTGAAGTTTTGCAGCAGCTTCGCAGTCCTGTTCTGGATATTCCTTTGTTCCAACTTTTTCGCCTTTTCGTTCCGCTACAGCCTTGCAATAGGCAAATCCTGGACTCATTTCCTTTTGTGTGTAGTGTGGAGAGAAGCTTGGATGGATAAAGAGCTTATCCCCTTTGATCTCAGTATCTCAAAGCTTAAAAGTCAGATTTTTGAGTTCTTTTTCTTCCTTGAGAGGGAGGTCAAAGAAAAGATAACTTTCTTGCTCGTTTCCTGTGTTCCAGCCCATAGTATCGCCTTTTTCTTTTCGACCAAGGTCTTGGAGGCTGAAATTCCCTGCATAGTAATATTTTGGAAGATAGTTCAGTCCTTGATAGTCTACGGAGATGAGATTCTTTACACTTCCACTCGTATTGTGATTCCAGTTAAGCTGAACATAAGCCTGTTTGCTCGGAAAGGTAAAATATTCATCTTCGCCCCAGCTCATACTGATTCGTGGCATCAATGCCTGCGATCTAAAGCGATAACTCACCCCTCAATCTTCAACTTTTTTCTGACTTTTTTCTTCCTTTTTCTCGTAGAGATAGGTGTTTACTTGGCGGATGAGGTCTCGGTTTCTTGTAAGTTCATCGACATATTCCACTTCCCCTTTTTGCAAGGCGTTTTGAAGCTGGAGCTCTTGTTCTTGGTTGAGCTGCTGGAGCTTTACAAGATAGTGATCAAGAAGTTCTGGATCTTTTTTAATGCTGGTTTCTAAGTGTTCCAAGAGTAAGGAAAGGTGAGGGTTCGCTTCCGGGGTCTCTGCTGCTTGAGTAAAACCAAAATTGAAAACAAAAGCAAAAATTCAGAGAAGAAATCAGATTTTTTTCATATTCAAGAGAGAGAGAAATAAAAGTTACTAGGATATAGTGAAATTTCTCTTAAAAGCAAGTAGTATGATTTGATTTGTCAAATGAGATAAAAGTTTTCAGAGAGCCTCTCGAAAAAGCTCCCCTTAAAGCGAAAAAACTCAAAAACGGATTGCAATTCAACTCCAAATCTGTATAAACTTCCACTGAATCTTATTTTACTTCACTAAAGAAGCGTTTTAAAATGCCAAGGAGAACCGTAAAAAACAGAAACATTGAGGTTATTTTGCTTCAAGATGACAAACATTTAGGAGAAAAGTATGAAATTGTTGGTGTAAAGCCTATCTTTGCTAGAAATGTGCTTTTGCCTCAAAATATTGCTGTGCTCGCTGACAAAGCAAATAAAAATAAATATGAGCAAAAAATGCAAGCTGCTGTTGCTGCAAGAGCAAAGAAAGCTGCTGGACTTGAAGACCTTTTTGCTAAGATGGCGGAAAATGGTGGAGTAAAACTCGTAAGAAAAGCCAACAAAGACAGAGTGCTTTATGCAAAGGTTGGAGAAGCTGACATTGCATCAGCGATCAAAGAAACTTATGGAGTAGAAATTGAGCCTCATTACCTTAAACTCAAAAAGAAGCTCAATGAAGTTGGAACTTTTGTTGTGCCTTTCTTGTACAAAGAGATCAAAAAAGAGGTAACAGTCGTTATTGAAGCTGAGGCTGGAGCTCAGGAAGAAGTAAAAGCTGAAGAAAAGACTGAAGAAACCGTAGTTGAAAAAACAAAGGAAGAGCTTAAAGCTGAAAGAGAAGCAAAAAAGGCTGCTGAAAAGGCTGAAAAAATTGCAAAGCTCAAGGAAAAATATAAGTAATCCAAATAAATTTCAAGACAAAAGACTGAATGCTGAAAGGGCTTCAGTTTTTTTTATCATCTTGGCTTGAAAATAAAAACAAAATAACTATCAAAAGAGTCAGTCTTTTACTCCTTTATTCTTCTATCCGATGATCAAGAAAAACCTTTTTATACTCTTTGTTTTCTATTTTTTTGTGCTTCAATTGCTCGTTGCTGGGCTACTTTGGGGAGAACCAAGATTCTACCTCTTAGGAGGAATCAATCTTTTGGCAATGCTCCTCGTTTCTGCGAGCTATCGTTTTTTTACCAAAGCTTCTACTCCGAGTCGTGAAGTTCCGCTTCCTAATAACGAAAAAGCTGATCTTACTGAGGAAACTTCACTAGAAGAAAAAGCTGAACCAGCACCACTTTCAGAATCCAATATCGAATATATCAAAACCAAGATCAATCGCACGAGTAAAAAACCGCTTGCTCCAGCGAGTGGACTTTATCGTTTACTTATGTTTTTGCTTGCCTGTGTCGGATTTGGGGGTGTGCTTTATCTTTTTTGGGATACCTTTGATTTTATTGCAGTTATCATCTGAGGAATTTTGATGGTTCTTTTCTTGGGGGTAGTCTTTAAGCTCGCGAATCTCTGGAGGAAAAATATTTTGTGTTCTGGATATGTACTTTTCTTTCTTGCACTTGGGGCTTTCGGAATTTTTGGTTTGGGGTGGTCTGCTCAATTTCCTTGGCTTGAAATGACAAAGACAGAGATCACAACCTTTATTGATGGAATTAAAGGATTGGAGGAAGATGCTCCACTTCCAGTTCAGCCTGATCTAGAACTTTCAGGTTTCCTTTTTGATCAAACAGGAACGGTGATTGAAGGTTCGTTGACTGGAGCGCTTCTTTCTGGTGAACTTCTTACTGGAGACCAAGAAAACCTTGCCTTGACCACTTGAACTCAAGAAACTCTTGAGCTAGAATCTCCAGAATTTTCAACAGGAGAAAAAGCTGATCCTAAGAGCGAGGTGTCAATGCTTGATGCGATCAAGCACTTGATCCAAGCTAATGCAATTCCGCTTTCTACTTCAAAGACTGTGCGTTTCACATATGTTGCTCAAAGTAATGAAGACTATCCTTATATGAAAACGGCGCTAGAAAAGAAAATGATTGGTTCTACAACAAACCCTGAAACCTTGATTAGCTGTGATGTTTATATGGTAATGAAAGGACTGGCTGAGGGGCGAACGATCTCCAAAACTGCAGATGTGAAAGCTGACTATTGGAGAGCTGCTGTAGCAAAAGATCTTCTCAACGGATGTCAAAAAGGGGCAAGATTAACAGTCGCAAACTTATAATAAGATTTTTCCCCTCAAAAGACTTCGGAGTAGTGATCTCTGAGGTCTTTTTTATTACATCATTTTTTTATTATCTGGCAAGGAGATTATTCTGAAAAAAACAACTAAATTGCTGCAAGATTCAGATTTTTGACTATACTTAATTTAAGGATTCTTCTTTTATTTATGTCCTATAGAAAATAATGTTCTGAATCTTCTCAAAGATTGGTTCCTGATATATCAAGAGCAAAAAAATGATGCTTAAGTTTGCTCTTGTTTTGGGCCTGGGGTTTGTTTTCTTGGCGCCCTCTTCACTTCCCTACAATCAAACTCATGCACAAGTTGCGAGTGCGGAAAAGACAGAAAATCAGATCAAGAAAGAGCAGCTCATTTCACGAAATAATTTCTTTCAGGTGCTTTCTAGTATGGCCTATGTGATCTTGTGGCCTTTAGTGGCTTTGGCAGGGCTTGCGATGGATAATCAGCTGATCTATGGTTCCTTTATGCAGCTGGATGTTTCGCTCTGGAATATTTGGCAAATTGTCAGAAGTTTTGCGAATTATGCACTTTGATTGATCTTTCTCATAGCAATTCTAATGTATAATCTTTCTCCAGAGAAAAAAATCTGATTTTGATCTTTTGTGAAAGGAATCTCAAATCCTGTTGATTTGATCAAAAAAACGCTTATTGCTTCGCTTTTGATCCAAGCAAGCTGGTTTATCTTGATGGCTGCGGTGGATCTTTCAACAGTGCTGACATACACGGTTGGGGCGATTCCAACTTCATTGCTTGCTACTACTGATGAGCAATATAAAGATGTCAGAATGCTTGGGATGAACACCATGCTTAATCTCGGTGATGAAGGACTCAATAAGGATAAAAGTATAGATAAAACGATTTTCAGCTACCGATCTACCAAAAAACAAGAGGGAGATCGCCTCCTGGATGATAAATATCTGGCTCCTTGTAAAGTGATTAATGTGAAATTTGGAGCACAGGAACAGTCCTTTATCATAGGAAGAGTTTTTGATCAGTTCACAGGATGGGAAGCAGGGAAGGCAACTCTTTTTGTCATGGAGCCGAATTATTGTGTGCATTATGGCTCTCTCTTTTCGTTTTCTGATTTTTATTCTCCAGAATTATGAGCTTATGCTCAGAGTTTGGTAAATTTTGACAAAGATATTCGTTCCGATGCGAATCAGATTCAGCCTCTTATAAATCGTGGATTGATTCTTCCACTAGGACAGGGAAAATTTTCAGCAATAACAGGAGTTGTTGAGGGGCAGGAAGCAATCCAATACGGTACAGGAGAGGGCGCTCGTATCTATAAAGGACAGTCAAATAGCTCCTGCAAAAAACTCTGATTTATCACTCCAAAGCCGGAAGCTGGAAACTATGAATGTCTCTTTTGAGAAACTCAGCTTTCTTTAAGCAATATTATCGACAAGGGAAAATCAATGACAGGACCTTTTGTTGCACTGTATTCAAATGTTTTTAATTTTGCTGATCTGAAGGGCTATAGTGAGCTTGGAACTTGGCAAACTTTCGTAGTTGCCTTTATCAATGCACTTTTTGCAACCTTGCTTGTTCTGCCACTTCTGGCACTTGTTCTTGTGCTTTTTGCAAGGGTAGGGGTTCTTTGGCTAGCAATCGCACTTTCACCTTTTATTGTCTTGGCTCAGGTTTTTAAGGATATGATTGCTCTTCCAAAGCAGCTAGATTTTCTCAATCCTTGAGAACTCATAAAGCTTCTCCTTGCTCCTGTTTTAGTGAGCTTTGCAGTCAGTCTTTCTCTGATTTTTATGACAGCTCTGAAGGGAATGCTAGATACCACGCCACAGCTCTACGAACAGGGAAATCAGGCAAATACCTATCTTGCAGGAGTTTCCGGGCTTGAGGTAGAAAACGGTGATCTTAATCTCTTGGGATTCATAAAGATTAAGTTTGATAATGCTATGCTCAATCTTTCTTGGATCGTTATTATGATCTTTGGTTTGGCGATCACTTGGTTTCTTCTTTTCTGGGCAATCAAACAGACCAAAATCTGAGCGAGTATCGGAGGTGGATTACAGAAATTCTGAGAATCTTGGCTGATGACCAGGCCGATCATTCCAGTTGGGGCAAATGGAATCTCTTTCTCTTCACTTGCTAATGCTCCGAATACGCTCATGACGGATTTCTCTACCAAACTTGAGAGAACGAGCGATGAGAATCTCAGAAAATGGCTGAATCCGCCTCTTGAGCCAGAGATAAAAGGAACTTCAGAAACTGAATTTACTGATGAAAAAGCAAAAGCCTATTTCTCAACAGGCGGTTCTACTTTTGAGAAGAGTTTTGGAACCAAGTATAGCGATCCAAGCTCAAGCTTATGAACCCTTAATTCGGCAGTAAACTATCTGCAGAAAGAAGATTTTAGTGAAAATCCTGGACTCAAGCAACAGTATGAAAAAAGACTCGTTTCAGAGGCAAATTCAATGCGAAAAGCCCTCTTGGAAAAAGGAAAAAATCAGAATTTAGATGGAGAAGCACTTACCAATCTCAAGAAAGATTTTGAACTTTTGCTTCAAGATAAACATATTCAGTCTTTTAAACTTATTGATGAACGAAAGAAAAATGACATTGTTCTAGGAAATAAACGCTATAGCATTACCAGCGATACCGCGAATCCTCAGACCTACCTCTTACAAGAAAAATCTTAATCATCCTTTACCCCTCTCTTTAGCATATGCAGGATAACAAACAGAAAAAAATCCGAAAAATCTGAATGTTTGTCATAATGGCAGCGATTTTCTTCGTTGTTCCTGTTTTTGCTGCAGAGGAGAGCTGTAGTGCAAATGTGGTCGGCAATCTCCAGTCAATAGAAAACATTTTTTCTTGGCTAGGAAGAATTGCTTCTCGAATGTGGGTTCTGCTTGCTAATGTTGCCTGAAAGCTAATGACAAATGAGTTGATTTATGGTTCCTTTATGCAGTTGGATACTTTTCTCTGGAAAATATGGCAACTCTCAAGAACCTTTTCAAACTATGCGATTTGATTGATCTTTCTGTATAGTATTCTAAAGTATATGCTCTTTCCTTCTGGAAAAGATGATACTCCTGTCAAAAAAATTAAGCAACTGCTGATCGCTTCGGTTGGAGTGCAGGCAAGCTGGTTTCTTGTTATGGTGATTGTTGATCTTTCTACGATCGTTTTAGCGACTGTGTCTTCTTTCCCTTCTCAGGTCATCGCAAATACTGAAGTATATCAGCAAAGTCTAATTACCAATATCAAGAAAGATAAACTCTTTTCCAAACCTTTTCAGGATCCTCCAAAGGGAGTCAGAATTAATGCTTTTGATGATTCTTTTGAATGAGGAAAAAAAGATCTTTGGCTGGAGGAGTTTGATCTAGAAAATAAACCTGAAAATTTTGAAGAACAGCTGATTGATCAATTACTTCCAAGTTCAAATTCTCTGGCTGGACCGCTAACCTATCTCGGATTTTCAGTCTTCAGGACCCATTCCTTCACTTGGAATTATGAAGTAAAAGATCTCAACTGTGTAGATCGTTTTACCAAAGTTTTGACCAGCTTGATGCTGGATGCCGGGATGATTATTCTCTATACGCTTTCTCTCTTGGTTTTGATTATTATTCTGATTTTTAGAGTACTGTATCTTTGGATTTTTATTGCAACGAGTCCGATTATTGTCCTTGCTGCAACGACAAAAATTATTAGCTTGGAAAAGATTGGAGATTTCCTTGACCTCAAAAAAATTCTAAAGCTGATCTTTCAGCCAGTGGTTTTCGCATTGTGGATTGGGATGATGATGCTTTTCATTGTGATTGTTCAGGGTTTCCTTAGCAGAAACGCTATCGCAAATTTTGGTCAGGGAAGTATAAAGCTGACTGAAAGCTCGCTCTCAAGTACCCCAGAACTTACTACAGACTTTAAAACTGAAAATTATCGTTCAGACTTAACGATTGGAGACTCTGTAAAGATGACAATTGCTCAAGGAGGAAAGAGTCTCAAAGATATTCTCCTTGCTCTGATTGCTCTTGCTTTGATGCGACAGTTTATCAAGCTAGCAATAGGAACGACTACAGGAATCAAAGGACTAGATAACTTTACAAAGAAAGTATTGAACGCTTGAGAAAAAATTATGGGAAATATCGGAGTTATTCCGACTCCAGCAGGAAATATTGGATTTAATCAGGTCCGAAATAATGGAGAGAGCCCAATCATCAATACCATGATGGCAAAACATCAGTCTCAGTGGCAGAGAGAAGAGTCTCAAAGATTGGGAGAAATCAAGAAGTTCTTGGGAATTGGAAAGGGAATCCAGTCTCTCACAATGGAGCAACACTCCTCTCTTAAAAAGGCTGCTCAGTTGCCAAATGATCCTCATGCTTTGATAGGACTCATTCATTCTTATAAAAAAGAGAATGAAGGAATTAAGTTTTCTGAGATTAAGCCATATCTCCCTGTTTGGATCAATGCAAACCAATCCAAGGGGCAAGAACTCAAAAAGTATCTTTCAGAGAGCTATACTCGAAAAAATATTCGTACAGATTCTCCAGAAAATACAGAAAAAGATATTGAACAGCTTTTTTCAAATGTTACCGTACTTCAATCCTTTTATGAGCAAGTTCTCTGAGGAAAGTGGGAAAATATTACTTATAGTCAGCTTAATCAGAGCCACTATGGAGAGATTCCTGCTAAATAAAAAAATGACTATTTGTTTACTTGGGTTTTAGCCCTATCCTAAAATAGATTCTAAAGACTAAAAAGCATCAAAAGCCTGATCAATTTTCTTATTCACCGAATCCTTCATCTGCTCTTTGGTATCGTTTTTTAGCTGTTCATACTGTTTAACGGCTTCAGTTTTTGCTTGTTCAGCGAGGGCATTCGCCTGCTCTTTTGTCGCATCAATCTTTTGATTAACGAGCTCAAGGCTTTTCTGAACTTCTTCATTCTTCTGAACAAAATCGCTCGTTTTTTCTCCGACATACTGAACTCCAGACCCTAAAGCTTGTTTTGCCTGCTGATATTCCTGAGTCTGTTCGATCTGCCCAAGCTCGCCACAGGCTGCACAGCAAAATGCAATTCCCACCAAGGCAAAAATCAGCTTTCCTTTTTTCATTTTCTTTCCCTATCAAGATAAATGCCCCAACTATGCACTTTTGCAGTTGAAAATCAAGAGAGAATCTCTAGGCTAGCAATACTTTATCTTTTGCTTGATCCTTAATGCAGATTCATATTGTTTCGCTCTTTCCAGAGCTTTTTGAGAGCTTTCTCCATACTTCCCTTATCTCAAAGGCACAGGAAAAGCAGATTTTACGCTTCACGCTTCATACCCCGAGAGACTACTGCCAGGACAAGCATCAGCAAGTAGATGACCAAATCTATGGCGGAGGCGATGGAATGCTCATCAAAGCCCAACCGGTCGTAGATGCAGTAGAAGCAATTATCAAAAATTACAAACTCAAAAAATCTGATTTTTCCATCCTTTTTCCCTCGCCAGCCCAAGAAGTTT
The DNA here is from genome assembly GCA_041831495.1 of bacterium. Taxonomy (GTDB): domain Bacteria; phylum Patescibacteriota; class Gracilibacteria; order Absconditabacterales; family Absconditicoccaceae; genus HOT-345. The sequence goes on from JBHAST010000047.1 coordinate 33,598, forward strand.
TCAACCAAAAAATCGCCTACGGACTCAGTAAAAAAGAGCATCTGATTTTTATCTGCGGAAGATATGAGGGAATCGACTACAGATGCGAAGCCTATCTTGCTCAGAAATATCCAGAAGCGTTTAGGAAAGTCTCGCTCGGTCAATTTATCGTGCTTGGTGGCGAGCTTCCAAGTATGGTGATGATAGAGGCGATTACAAGGCTCATTCCAGGCGTTATCAAAGAAAAAGGAAGCTGGATTGAGGAGAGCTATGCCCTCAAATCAGGAATGAATAACTTGGAAGCTCCAAACTATACGAGGCCGCTAGAAGTCTTTGGAATGCAAGTTCCTGGGGTACTTTTGAGTGGAGATGATGAGGCGATCCAGCAGCGAAAAACTGAGCATCAGAGTTCTTTTTAGTTTTTTCTCCTCCTATGCTAACATTAAAGGAAAAAGGTGCTCACGGAGAGCATTTGGCAAAGCTTTATTACCAAGAAAGGGGCTTCCATCTTAGAGATCAGAATTTTACTATTCCTGGTGCTGAGATTGACCTTGTTTTTGAAAATAGGGAGCTTGTTGTCTTTGTTGAGGTAAAAGTGGTTGATGGTATAGAAGATTGGACAGCATATCTCTCTCCTAGAAAGCTTGCTGCACTAGAAAGAGGAATTGATAACTACTGTTTTCGTAAGGGAATAGAAAAAGAAATCAGACTTGATCTCGTGTTTATCCAAGGAGGAAAAGTTGTAGAATGTTTTGAAAATATTACTAACGCTTAATAAGGTGTGCTTTCCCCCTCCCAAAAGCTCTAAGGTGGGAGAAGTTTTCGCGCTTTTATTTCTCTTTCAATATTCAATGCCTCTTCTTCTCAAAAAATTTCTGAGAACCTGAAGCCTTTCTTTCTTGATTGCTATCATTTTTTTGTTGCTGATGTCAGCATTTTTCCCCAGAACATGGCCACTATTTGATGAAGTAAGGCTCTATTTTCAAAAGCATATCATCACGGCAGTTGCTGATCTTCGTTATCGTTATCAGGTTTGAAAGGAAGTGAAACTTGATGAAGTGCTTTCTTCTCATCGTCTAGCTCCTTGAGATATTCTTTTTACCGCAGAGGAGTCTTCGCTGGGGAGTGCCTTTATTGAGGGGAAGCGAAAGCATATGCTTCTTTATCTCTGAACGTCTCGCCAGTTAAAGCGTCTCTTGGGAAAAAATTCTGCTTTATTTCAAAAAATCCAAAGTCTGAATTTCTCAGAAAAAACGCCTCTAATTATAGAGAGTACTTTTGATGGCGTTCAGATTCACCCTTTTGCTGATTTAGAGCCTAGAGAGGCTTTTTCGGCTTTTAGATTAGAGCTTCCAAAAGCAAAATTGCGTCAAGGGATTGAAAATCTCTCTTCATCTCTATGAAAAGCCTATGATTTTGACTTTGATCTTGAAGACGAAAGTAAAGTTTATTGTTCAGAACTTCTCTATCCTGTGTTCTTGGACTGGGGCTTATCGCCAAAAACAGAAGAAGGAATGTGGAGGACGATTATTTCTCCAGATGCAATGCTAGCTTCATTACTTGATACTCAGCTTCCAAAGCGTATGGTGCATTTTCTTTTTTATGTTGCAAGTGAAGGATGAGAACCTCATTTTATGAATAGAGAGCAACTCTTTTTGGCCTTATAGCTGATAGCTAATCCTGCTTCCGATCTGAAGCTCTTCTCCATCAAAATGCTCTAAAATCTGATCCAAACTGATCTCATCTTCGCTATCAATCTCAGGACAATGGAGAAAAGGACGCACTGTCAATCTCCAATTTCCCTGACGATCCTGCCAAATATCCGAAATCGTTCAGCTTTTTTCTTTTTGTTTTGCTTTTTCTCTAGCATCAAAAAGGCTATTTACCAGCTTTTTCGCCCTCAGAAACCTCTCTCTGATCACTTGGTCATCTACTTTATCAGGGAGTTTACTCGAGCTTGCCAAGGCTTCATCGTGATACTCAAAAAGTGCGATATTTTCAAATCGATCCTGCTTGATAAAGTCTAATAAAAGCTGAAAATCCTCCTCAGTTTCCCCAGGAAATCCGATGATAAAATTCGTCCTCACGAAGCGCTCAGGAAAATGCTGCTTGATAAATTCCAAGAGCTCAAGCGTCATCTCGTGATTGTAAAATCTCCCCATTGCTTTCAAAATCTTTGGCGAAGCATGCTGTAAAGGGAGGTCAAAATACGGAATAAACTTCTGCAATTTGGTCAGTCTTTCCAAATGTTTTTTGGTCAAAAGGTCAGGATAGAGATAAAGCACTCTATAATGAAAATCTCATTCCAACTGATCAATCGCCTCCAAAAGCTCAAAAAGCTGACTCTTGCCATAGAGATCCACTCCATATCTGGTGCTATCTTGAGCGATCAAAATCAGCTCTTTCACCCCTTGTGCAATCAGGTTTTTTGCTTCTGTGATCAAGGTTTCAAGCGACAAAGAAGTCTGTTTTCCTCTAATCTGCGGAATAATGCAAAAAGAACAGGCATTATTACAGCCTTCAGCGATCTTGAGGTATTCAAATCCAAGTTCAACATTGGTGTAAGCCCTCACATTTGCAGGTCGCTCAAACTCATCTTTCTTAAAGTTTCAATGCTGACTTTCACGCATACTTTTTGATTGACTGAGAAGAGCAGGATCAAACTTTGCCATCTCTGCCCAAGAGAGAAAAATCAGATCAGGATTTGCTTTGAGCTCGTTTCGTTCTTGAGTTTCGTGGTCGGAGAGGCTTTCGTCTTTCGCAAGTTTTTCAAAGTACTGGACTGCACATCAGAGGAGGCAGACTTTTTTCTTTTTTCTCAAAAGCTTTTTTATCGTCTGAAACATCTCATTTCTCCCTGAAGAAATAAATCCACAGGTATTCAGGAAAACAAGCTCAACTTCCTCGGAAAAAGGATCAACGCCATAGTAAAATTCATCAGGTCGGCGTTCTAGAATCCTCCCAAGCAAAAACTGCGTATCAACTAAATTTTTGGTACAACCAAGATTGATAAACGAAAAAAACATCGTGAGAAAAAAAACTAAAGCTGAATCAGTATAGCAACTTGCTTTTCAGATGCAAGCTATCAAAAAAAAAGCTCCAAAGGAGCTCTTTTCTAGGTTGAAGGCTTTAAAGCTTTTCTTAGTTTTTCTCTTCAAAGGTAAAGGTTTCGTTTTTTGCATCAAAACCAAAGGAATAGGTCTTGTGCATCTCTACTTCAACTTCATTTTTGATTGGTCCAAAAACGGTTGAAACACTTTTATGCATAATTCAAGGTCTCGTCTTTGTGGCGGTTGCTTCTAAAATATGTTTCCCTGGTAAGAGGTAAATTCCTGTTTTCAGTCCTTCCATAAAGGTCAATGGCTTTTCTCCATCTACGCTATCAAGGTTGATACCTACTGCATGGACTCCGTTCATTTCAAGTCCTCCAAGGTAAACTTTTACCGCATTTGGATTTTTCTCCAAAAATTCTTTTATCTTCTTATCAGAAAACTTCTTGTATACAAAGTAAAACACCGCAGGAAGTCCTACCATAAACACGAGTAAGACAATAATCGTTCCAATAGGCATAGCTATAATAATAAAAAATTAAAAACAAAATCAGATTTTTCTATTTCTTTTGGGTATTAAGCTTCTGAACTGGAGCACTATCTCCGATGATTTCAAGATCCTGCATTAGATGCTCAAACTGATCAATCCCGATCAATTCACAGTCAATATGGTGAACCTTTCCCTCAGGATCAGTGATATAGAGCGCACATTCTGTATCTCCGTTTCTTGTTATCGTTTCTGCAGAAATTCCACACTGCTCAAGAGGAAAAAAATCTTCTTTATTTCCTTTTTTTACGCTAAGGTGTGTTTTTGAAACCGTGATCGTAATCAAGTTGTTGATGATCACCAGCCAAAGATAAGCTGGGAAGGTCACAACTGCAGCGATAATTGCGTAGCTAACCTTGTCAGAAAAGTATCCAACGAGAATTCCAACAAATCCTGATGCAAAAATTCCGTAAATAATGTTCATAAGAATCCTAGAGGTCCTTGATTTATACACTTTTTCCATGATAAAAACAAAAAAAGGATAAACGACCCCTTTATAGTAAATTTGGATATAAAATCAAGTATAGAAATTCCCTCTAAATCACGGTCGTATCCCAGGGTCTCCACCCACGATACCAAAGTGCTTGATTCCCTTCTTGGAGTGATTGATTATCAAATAAGTTCGCAAAGTAATTATACTTATTTTTCATTATAGGCGCCTCGTTCGCCATTGCTCTAAAGAGAAGTTTATTATTCAGATAGAGATTATGACATTCTGCAAAGTCCTCAAAAGGGTTGCTCATTCCATAGCCACTACAGAAATCCTTTTTTTCAGCTTCAGCATTTCTGACATTTTCTGAGGCTCGTGAATATTTGTAGTATTCTAGAGAAGGGTCATCAACTGAAAACTTCACTTTCCCAAATTCAGTATAGTTCCCATTTTGAGTTTTGCTGAGGCCTTTTAGCACGCCAAGGTCTACCACATGCCCAAATTCATGGGTGAGCACCCCCCAGAAGTGCGAAATATCTGAAAAAGAATCCAGATTGATGGTAATTCTCTTTTGCGTAGCTCAGCCTCTTCTTTTTCCTTTTTCACTATTGATGATCAAGGTTTGAAAGGTTGTTTTGATGTCATTTCCTCTCATGAGGTGGCGATCCAAAAAATCAAAAATCTCAAAATACTGATTAACATAGGACAGTTGGTCTTTTTCAGCGAAAGCGCCACTCCAGACGATTTTTTCACACCAGTCGGAATGAGAGGAGCAAAGCTGATCTAAAGCCGATTCTGATAAAGCAAGATTCGCACTGGGATGATCAAGATTTTGTTCTCAGCTGAGGTAATCCACCTGAATCATCGTAGCGGGTTCTCCGACTGGCTTAACGCCAATAACCAAGCCAAGAAAAAAGAGCAAAGTCGCACCGACGAGCTTTCGGAGATCATAGGAAGTGAAGCTAAAGAAGTTGCTCTTGTCCATATCGCACAATATCGCTAAAAATCAAATCTTGCTGATTTCACTTACTATTATAGATAATTAGCTGAGAAATTGCAATTTTTTGCGCAAAAAGTTGAAGGAGAAAATTATAGCCTCCGATAATAATTTTGCAGCCCTGTTGTTTCGCCTTAAAAAGGTTTTTCCCGTTCCCACCTGTGATATTCTCCACCAAAAGCAAAAAATGCTGATCTCGTCATTTTGCGATCATTTCCTCAAAAAGCACTCTGCTTTCCTCCTTTTTCACGGAAAGAATAAAGATCACCCCATTAGAAAACTGCTCACGATCAAAACTTTCAATCGCTTTAAGGACAGAAGCCGATTTACTCAGATGAAAAATCTTGTCTTCTTTTTTTTGATTTTCCGCTTCTTCACGAGGCATTTCCGCTAAAGCAGGCAAACTTTCATCCGTATTTGAGAGGAAAAGCGTTTTATGTCCCTCAAACTCTTCCAAGAACTCCTCCCAATTTGTGAATTTTACCTCTTCCGCATAGACAAAATAAAAATCTGATTTTCCTCGCATCTTTTTTTCTACGGTCATCATTCCGCCAAAAATAGTTTGCATATGTTCAATTTGTTTCCAGATGCTTCTGAGTTCCGCAGCCTGTACTATGTTTTCAAGTTGGACCTTCCATTCCTCAAATCTCGGCAAAAGCTTATTGGTCTGAAAAAACGCGACATTGTCCTTGATCGGCTCCAAGGTTTGCAGCGTCATATCCGTATGGGTGAAAAATTTTTTGGTTTCTTGTCCAAGGATTCCGAGAAACATCGTAAAAAACTGCTTAAACTCCTCAAAAAGAGTCAGCTTTTTTTCTTGAATTTCCTTTGCAGGACCATGCTGCGCTACTTCGCATTCAAAGCGGAATTTGTAGCTGAGCATATCCAGGTAGTTAAGCGTATAGTTGAGGTCATAGGGGCGAGAAAGGTAGAAATTATAGCTCTTGTACCGCCATTCCACATCAAAAAACACCACATCGTAGTCCGCATATCTCTCCTGCTGCTCCAAAAGTGAAAAAAGCCCTCCGTGCGTAGCCAAGATAACGGGATAGTTTACAGTCGCTCTCTGGTCTTTGAGCGCAGTGTAGATTTCGTAGTCGCTCTTGCTATTCAGATCAAGCACGCCTAAGCCTTGTTCCGCATGAGAAAAGTATTTCAAAAGAAAGAAAAATTCTGATTCTTCAAACTGTCCTTTATTGATGAATTTTTTCAAGGATTCAGGATTCAGGGTTTGCTCCTCTTTTACGAAGCCAAGGTTTTTGATTCCAAGGTCATTGAGCAGGTTTTTCGCAATATCAAGCTTGGATTTATTGGAAAAGGCGAAAATCGTTTGCTTGTTGGTTGCCAGTGCAGAGAGCACAGATTTAAACCCCAGCGCTTTGACTTGATATTTCTTGCCGTGGCTGATCTCATCCCTTTGAAAGGGGAAATCTCCTGTAAGCATCTGCGTATGAGCGGGAGTGATTTTCTTGAGCGGAGGGAACCCCAAAGGCAAAAGTCAGCTTTTTTTTCCTTTTTGAAGAAGTGTTGCAAAGTCGCTTTTACTCTGCATAATAAGATCCTCAAGTGCGGGATAGTTTGCCGCAAGAAGTGCTACTCTCTGCACCATATAGTTGAAAAGCGCGATACTCAGCTTCGCATCAAAATAAGCATCGTGAAAACTCGCATCTGACCCGAGAGAAAGCTGAAGTTCAGAAAGAATGCGTTGAAAACTCGCCTTGGATTGCAAGCTATCTACGAGGATTTCTAAGGCATAGCTCGGAGCGTAATGAATTAGGGTCTGTGCAAGGCGAAAGGTGTCAATACTCGTTTTCCGCTTAAGCTCTGGGAAAAATCTCTTGAGAAATTCCAGATCAAAAGCAATATTATGCCCAATAATAATCGTGTTCTCATCAAAAAAAGGCACAAGTTCTTCGCTGATCATTTCGCAGCTTGGGGCATTTTCTAGCTTCTCCACCGAAAGCCCTGTAATAAAACCGACAATACTTTTGAGCTCTTTGATCGGCTTCTGAGGACGCAATAAGGACTGAAATCCTCCAATAATTTTTCCTTCTATCGTAAATTCTAAAAGCCCAATCTGAATCGGCTCATCAGTCAAAGGATCCAGTCCCGTGGTCTCAAAATCCAGTGCAATCAAGCGGAAC
>JBHAST010000048.1:0-4359 GCA_041831495.1 bacterium
GCAGAACCGAACCTCTTTTCAAGATTCTGCATTCTGACCTTTAGCTCTTGATCAATCATCGTCTTTGGAATGATTACCTCAACTCCTGATTTTCTCACTTCGCTAAGGTAGTCTTCAATCGTTTGAACGAGTCAGCTTTCCTGTTTTTGTTTGAGGATTTCTTTTTTGATATAATCTCTGAGTTCAGCATTGGTTTTTACTTCAGCATCTTTCCCAAAAAGCTTTACGATCATCTCGTCATTAAGCTCAGGAAGCACGATTTGCTTCACATCTTGGATCGTGATAGTGAGGGTTGCTGCCTCGCCTTTTTTGGCGTGAAGCACGGCTGGAAGTTTTTTCGCATCATATTTGAGTTCTACGAGTTCTCCCTTCTTCTTTCCTTCAAAAGTTTTTGCCCAAAACTTGTCCTCAGCAAATTCAGTTTCTCCGAGATAGGTGGTTCCTTTTTCTACGCTCTGCCCTTCTTTATCAAGAAATTCAAGTCCGAGCTTTGAAATCGTATCTTTCTCACTAATCACTTCGGTATCTTTGTAATCCGCGTAATTTTTCTGAATATTGAGCAAAGAGTCTTCTACTTCCTGCTCTGTCGCCTCAACGCTAAGGGCATTCATCTGCACTTTTTCCCAAGCTTTTCCCTTTACTTCCACCTCTGGATAGACATCAAGATGGAAAGTCACGGTCGTTTCTCCCTTGTCCTCTTTGGTGTCAAACCCATAAGGCTCACCGATAAATTTCAGTTCTTTATTTTCCGCGAGAATCTCCTGAATTCCTTTATTGATAAGATGTTCCGTGATTGCCATAGCAATATATTCAGGTTGCACCTTTTGCTCTACCATATGGAGAGGGACTTTCCCTGCTCTAAATCCTGGGACATTCATATCTTTTGCAAAATGCTCAAGCACATGAGTTCTCACGCTTGCCTTTTCTGCATCAGTAAAGCTCATCGTTACGAGATAATCGCAGTTGTTTCCTTGGCTAAGTTGTTTATTCATGATTCTATAAGATTAGAAATAAATCTGACTAAATGTATCTATTCAGCCCCTTTTTTCAAGTCAGAGTTTTCCCCGGGAGTAAGCCTAGTCCGTGCTTGGCTTTCCTGAGCAGGAAGTTTCGCCATAAACTAAGCCGAAAAGCAGCATCATAGGATAGACAATCATTCTATCAACAAAACTATGCAATACCAAGCCCTCAAGCGCTAAGCCGAGCATTCCCACCCCGAAAGCAACTAAGATAAAGAGCTGACTGATCCTTTTCTGATCAGCTTTTTTGGCTTTTTTGAGCTCTAGGAAAAGCGGTTTCAGCGCTTTCAGTCCGCTCCATACTAGCCAACCAAAGCACAAAAGCCACGGTAAAAGCCCTAAAATTCCATACTCCATAAAAATCTGTACATATTGATTCTCAGGATTATAGCCATACGTGCTGATCTGATGCTCGGTATTGATTGCTTTGATGGTTGCGCATCTTGGATTTTCCTCAGCATTGAAACAAATCTGATGCGAAGCTGGTCCTGAATAGCCCGCCCCTCGTCAAAGGATCGGATGCTCCATACCAAGCTTAATCCCCTCTTGGAGCAGCACCGCATGCCCCGTATTTGAATGTTCCCTCGCAAAAATCCCTCTAAAATGCCGAAGTCCTCAGAGCACGATCAGCATTCACGGAATCCCAACGAAAAGGATCAGTTTTTTGGCTTGTTTTTGATACATCAGCAAGGCTAAGATCGCACTTTGCAAAAGCCATACTCCGATAGCCGCTCTCGAAAGTGTAGAGAAGACCAAGGCTCAAAATGCGAGCATTCGGAGAATTTGCGACTTTCTCGACTGTTTTCTAAGGTAGCCAAGCGCAAAAAGCGGTCGAAACGCAACCAAGAAAAAGCCAAAGCTGATCGGTCTCTCAAAGAGAAACTGGTTTCTCACGAGCCCTTGATTGATCTGCGTGAGATACACAGCAGGCGGATTCCCATCAAGCGTTCCCTCAAAGGTATCTCTCGAGTAGCCTGCAAATTTAAGCAATCAAGGAATGAAATAAATCACTCCCCACCAGATAAATCCTCCATAGACCACTCGTTTGAGCAGTTTTTGATATCGATTGGCAAAATGCGTGCGACCAGAGGGCAATACACACGCCAAACCTCCCCCCAAAAGAAAAATCAGAAAGCCAAGCAAGTTATACTTAAAGGACAAAATAAAAGTCCCCAAGCCCACTTTCTGCACAAAGACCGCAAGAAAAAAAGAAATTCCACACGCGACTAGGAAAAAAACAAAAAATCTGAACACTTCCAGCTGCAAAAAACGCACCCAGAGCGACTTGATCCCCTCTTTTTTGCATAAAGCGAAGAGCGCAACTCCCAAAATCCCTGCAAAAAGCAGGATCAAAAGCTCTTTCCACAGCCAGATCAGCGACCAAATTCCTCCTTCTCGACCGAGTTGATAAGTCACGAAAGTTTGGAGAAAAAACTGAACCAAAAGCCCAATGAAAAAGACTTTGATCGCGATTTCAAGCCATTTGGAGATCTTGTGCGGCATTTGTTTTCAAAAAAAAGGAAGTAAAACTTCCCTTTTGATATTTAATTCCTCCACATTGTCAAGACTTGCTGGAAAAAATATTTGGAGAAAATGACTAAATAAGCTCCTTGCTTGCTAACTCCTCTGCTTTGGAAAGATTTTCCACACAATCCAAGGTCGGACAAACAATCATCTCGGATACTTTGCTATAGTGAGCAATGAGATTGTCCTCAGCCACGACCTCTCCCAAAAGGGATTTCATAATTGAAAAGCTCTCCTGTGAGCTATCCTCGATCGTTTCTCAAAAATCATCTTGAGTCAGCGTTTCTTGTTCTCTTTTTTTGAGTCGAGCTTGGTTGAGTGCGTGCTCAGGGGGAAGTTCGCTCAGCGGCAAGGTCTGAAACATACAAAAGCTGGATTCCATTCAGATTTCATGATCTTGATAGAGCTGTCCAATCGCAGTGGAAAGTTTCCCACTTTCAGTCCCGATCCCTGTGATAAAGCAGATTTTTTTCATAATCGGAATATGATCATCGCCTCCAAAGCCATTTTCACTCAGAAGATATTTTTTATTGATCGGAAAGCCTTTTTTGAGATAGTTTTCTCGGACTCTATAGCCTTTTTTCTGAAACCTTTTCTCAAAAGAAAAAATCAGATCGTACATCTCTTCAGGATTGATATTTGTGATCACCAGATGCGGCTTGATACCTGTCGCGGTTTCGATTCTCTTCAGCGTCAGCTCAATATGCTCAATGCACGGCAACGCTTTCTTGGTCATCGGAGCATTGGCAATAATCGCTTCGGCATTTACACAAACCAAAATCTCTAAATCCTGCTTGAGCTCAGCAATCAGCTTTCTTTTATTTTCTCCATCATAGCCTGAAAAAATCCTCTGTGCAAAATCATCTTTGAGCAGTTTCCCATTGACTTCTACATAGAGTTTTCCTTTGGTCTGATCGGCTCTTTTTCTGAGTTCAGCTGTCACGAGTTCAAGGTATTTTTTATTGTCAAAATTACTATCCATGATCCAAATGAGAAGTAAAAGTTTTTTCCATTATAGTGCAAAGAGGCGCATTTGTCAAAAGTTGGAAAGATTTTGCTTGAAAAATCCTTTACAAAAGTTAAAAAACAATCAGCATTTTATTTTTTTTAAGAAAAGCTGATGCAAGACCTTACTCCTCATCGCCCCTCACGAGATGAATACTTTATGGAAGTATGCAGAGTTATCGCCAAAAGAGCCACCTGCGATCGCTGAAAAAGTGGCTGCGTGATTGCAAGAGATCATCAGATTTTGGTGACAGGATATGTGGGATCTCCGATTGGATTGCCGCACTGTGATGATATTGGGCATCTGCTCAAGGAAGTAAAGCACGAGGATGGGCATACTTCTCAGCACTGTATGAGAACCGTGCATGCCGAGCAAAACGCGATATGTCAGGCAGCTAAACTGGGAATCGCACTCAAAGATGCAACCTTATACTGCAAAATGACACCGTGTAGAGCCTGTGCGATGATGATTATCAACTGTGGAATTACTCGTGTTGTTTGCGAAAAGAAGTATCATGCGGGAGCCGAAAGCGAAGAAATGTTTTCAAAAGTCTGAATTCAGCTTGAATTTTTTGATGAAGAGATTGAAAAGTACGAATAATTTACCTCTTGGCAAGAATTTTTTTATCAAGCATGAGTTCAGAAAAAGATGAAGAAACGCTACCTTTTATCTGCAATGGGGATCCTACGACTTGTATGGCTTGTTTCCTTGATTGTGAGAGAAGCAACGCTCTCTAGAGCTGATCTTGATCCCTTTTTACGGCTCTTCTTTTCCTTTCTTTTGGCTATTATCTTGATGGAAAGCAGCTTA
>JBHAST010000049.1:0-2875 GCA_041831495.1 bacterium
GTAGCTATTAGAAGGGAGAAATCCTTTCTCTGATGCGGGTGTAGCTCATTTCCCTACAGCCCTTCCTTGCCAAGGAAGAGGCAGGGCGTTCAAGTCCCGTCACTCCCTCCATAAAAAAAAGATTCATTTTACTCAGGAAATCCTTACAGTACTCCTCGTACCTATGCCTAGGTGATGGAACTGGTAGACATGCTAGACTCAAAATCTGGTGGCTTCACGGCCGTGCGGGTTCAAGTCCCGCTCTAGGTAAAGACCAAAAGTCTGATGAAAAATTCAGATTTTTTTTCTTTTTTCAGAAGAAAGAATTTTTCTCCAAAATTCTAGTTGCTTTTTACCGAAAAATAACTACATTCTTCTGCGTAAAGAAATCAGCTTTTATCCTCATTTTTTTTGGAGATGGATTTGAATAAAGTAATGCTTATCGGGAGATCTACCAATACTTTACAGGTAAAAACCATAGAAAGTACCCAAAGTGCAGTAGTAAACTTTACCCTTGCGACCAATAGAAAATACAAAAATAAAGAGGGAAATATCCTAGAGGATGCTGAATATCATAGATGTGTTGCCTACGGAAATACCGCGGAAATCCTTGGAAAATATCTCACTAAAGGAAAAAAAATCTATCTTGAGGGGAGATTGAGAACCAGAAAATGGCAGGATTCTGAGGGGCACGACAGATTTTCTACTGAGATTATTGTTGATAACTTCATCTTCTTGGACAGTAAAGTTGCAAATACTGATGAAATAGAGCTTGAAAGTGGTGGATTCAGTTTTGATGATGAAATCCCTTTTTAGCGAGAAAAAAGCCTAAAATTCTTAATTCCTAATTCTCAATTATTATGTCCTTATTCAAGCAAAAAATTCTAAAATTCTGATTAGATGCCTTTGATTTAGTTGCCTTTTTGGTATTGGTTTTCTGAATTATTCTTTTTATTAGATTCTTTATCGGGACGCCTTATACCGTGGTTGGGGTAAGTATGATGCCGACTTTTGAGTCAAATGACCGAATTATTGTGGAGAAGCTTTCTCAGAGATTCTGAAGCTTAAAGAGAGGTCAGATTATCGTTTTTGTCCCTCCTGGCAAAGAGATTCCTTATATCAAGAGAATTATCGGACTTCCTGGAGAAACCGTAAAATTTGTAGACAATCAGACTTATATTTGTAATGATGAGACTCCAGAATCTGATATCCAAGCCGAAAATGGACAATTCTGTTTAAAATTAGCAGAAGAATATCTCTATCCAGAGGCACAAACCAGACCACAAGGAGAAAAGTCTGAATTTGAAGTAAGAAATGGTTACTTCGTGATGGGGGATAATAGAGGACATACTTCAGATTCCTTATCTTGTTTTTCGAGACAGTGCTACCAAGGTGCAAACTATGTCGTTTCTAGTAAAGATATGATTGGTAGAGTAATGGTAAGACTTTTCCCTCATTTTACTACCTTTTAGTTGTTAAAAGATTCGCAGATGAAGCTCTTTTCCAACTTTGATACCCAGCGAAAACAAGAAGCCTACGATGAGGCGGTTCAGAAGTTCTCTGCCAAAAATGTGCTGGTTTTGAGTAAAAGCTGATTGTTTCTTACGGTAAAGGTAGTATTTCCGCTTTTGCGATGGACCTTAGTCTTTATTGCGCTTCAATTTCCGATTTATATCAGCCTTGAGGAGTTTTGAAATGTGAGATATATCCTAACAGGAATTATGTTTTTTGTGTATATTGTTATGATCTCCCCTGTCTTCAAGTATTATCTTGATTATGTTATGGATTTCTCCTTGGTAACGCCACAATACTTGACCAGATACAACCAATCTTGACCACTCAAAAGGGATATTAAAGCAAGTAATGTAAAAAACATCAAGACCATCACGATTGAAAAAAATAATCTCCTTTATAATATCTTTGATAATGGAAATCTGATCTTTCTCTCAGAGTGAGATAGAGATAATGATGGAGAAATTGTGCTTCATTATATCAAAGACCCAGAAGCCAAGAAAAAAGAAATCACAAGAATTATGCAAACGGTTTTAGCCTAATCTTATCAAAAAAATGAAATCTGAATTTTCCCCTTATATTCCCTACGATATGTATGAATCCTCTCAAGAAATCGTGATTGTGATGCCCCTTTGAGGCGTAAAGAAGGAATCTTTGAAACTCAAGATTGAGGATTATAAATTACTGATCCAAGGGGAAAGGACTTTGGCTTCGTTTAAGGAAAACCTTCTTCCAGTCAAAGAAGAATGCTATTGGGGACAGATTTTACAGAGAATTGATTTGCCAGCTCAGATCTATTTTGACAAGATCCATAGCAAACTTTCTCCAGAAAATACCCTACAAATTATCATTCCAAAAGCTCTTGTTCCAGAAAAAATTACCCTAGAAATAGAAGAATAAATTCCCTTAAATTAAATCTCATCATTCAATCCCTGCATCCACGCTTCTTTCTTTTTCAAGTAGATCGCTATGACCTCCTTAGGAAATATCTGCTCAAGAAGACTTTCTCCAAGCTCGTTTATATCAAGTGTTCCTTTCTTTTCAAAAATTTTAGGGAAATCTTTTCGTTGATAGTTTTTCTTTCCAATTTCCGTAGAAAAAATGTGATTTTTGAGGTCGGATTTCATGGTTTTTGCAAGCTGGAAATACTCAGCGATCTGACTTTGTTCATACCAGGGACGATACTCAGTTTTGAGAAGATTTTCTAACCCAAGAAATGCTGATTCCCAAGCTTGAGCGCTCTGCTTTCGCTGTTTTTCTTGTTCTGATCTTGTGTTTGGGAGATTACGGCAGGCAAAGGTCTGATTTCTATACCTGATACAGAGTTTATTTCCCTCTTTGACAAGTTTTACCGCTTTAATCATCGCCAATTCTTCGGTATCAA
>JBHAST010000050.1:0-6515 GCA_041831495.1 bacterium
AAGCCTAGAAAAAAACTTGGCTACCAAACAGCAGAAGAACTGTTTGGTAGCCAAGTTCAGAAGAAGGGATAACAAATAAGAAAACACAATTATTACCTGTAATTAACTATGGAATGGTGCTTTTTGGTTGAAAATTAACAAGAGACACAGACTATCTTCTGATTTCTACCTTTTCTCCAATTTGTAAACCAAGTTTCGCAGCTGTCCCACTATTGAGCTCAATGGCTTGGGTTGCTTCTGCTGAGGGGAGATAGCTTGGGCATTGAGCTTCCTTGCACGGAGGAGCAGAAATAAAGTCTACCAGCTGATTTTCTTCATCAAGTCGCAGAATATCCAGTGGAATTAAAGTATTTCTCATCCAAAAGCTCCAAAAATCTGCTTGATCAAAGACAAAAAGTATGCCTTGGTATTCTGGGAGCGACTCACGAAACATCAGTCAGAGTTCTCTTTTTTCTGGAGTATCAGCAACTTCAAGCTGAAAGCACTGCTCTTGGTAGCACATTTGAGGTTTTTTTGCAGTTTCAAGCTGATTTTTTTGTAGAAAATGAAAAAAGAAAAAGCTGATAATCAGGACTTTGATCCCTAGGAGAATCATGACTCGCCTGATAAGGTTTTGGAGAAAGAGCTTTTTGTCGGGCACTGGAGAAGTCATGAGTTTAGAGAGGGATAAAAATTTATTCTTCTGAGCTCTAGGAGAAAGGAAGTGTATCTTTTCTTTTACTCTAAATAATTGGTCATCACAGCACAGATACTTACTACTCCTTGATAAGGAGCACTATACATTACCATTGAACAAAAACGAAGCTCTTTTGGTGCAGAAGATCAACAGAGCTCCCCGTGAGAAAAATCTCCCCCTTTAGTACAATCTCTATAGGTAGCATCCAAATTATTCACACTATTTTTTGGATAAACTCCATCAATGACAATAAATCTCCAGTACTTTCCAAGGGCAGGATCCCATTTTGCTTTAAGTTCATCAGGAAGTGCCATAAAATTTTCATGACTCAATCGCTGAGAACCGACAGCATAGAGCCTATGATTATTATAACTATTCGTGACATCAGTTTCAGCTGGAACAAGATGGGTTCTCATCCATTCTTTTAGTGTCAATCCATTCTTTACCAAGAGGCTAATCTCCTGCATCGCCGTTCAAAAAACCTTTGAGCTAGTCTTTTTGAGAAAAAGATCTCCTCAATTCCCATTTACAAGCGTCCAAAACCCTCAAAGCATCCAAGCATCATCCTCACATCCAGGGTTTCCCTCGTCAGTCATTGGAACCGCCTTCAACCAACAAGCATCTTTAGAAGCTGATCGCCTTCTCCAGTTCGTATTCCTAATATTGTAAACAGACTCAATACCTTCTTTTGCAAGATTCATTGCAATCGTTTTTTGCCTCATTTCAGAGATATAGCTAGTAGTCTTGGTTATCCCCATAAGAATCGTAATAAGCGAGGTGGAAATAACAACGACAATAATCAACACCTCCATCATCGTAAATCAGTGTTTTTTCATTACTTCTCTGAAAATTAAAATTGACATTCTCAAGGCAAATCGTATGATGAAGAACGAGGATGAACATCAGTACTGAATATCCAAAGAAATAAGCTTCCTCACACGCTGCAAGATTTCTCTAAATGTAGTTATCTTGCGAAAATATGCAAGTGGTTTTTTATGTTCTTGATTGTGGCAATGCCAATAGAGATGTTGTTGAGTTTTTGAGTGCTCATGGTCGTGCTCTTACTTTCCTTACTCAAGGTCGAAAAATTAGTGAAAATCACATTTTGAAGTTATCTTCTCTTGAGCTTTTCTCTTGCATTTTGAACGCTTGTTTTGCAAGGAGTTCATTTTTTTCAGTCCGATCCAGAACTTACTTTCCTTGGTCTTAGTTACCAAAAACTAGCAAATTTTTTTCTCAGTGCGCAGCCAACCCTCATGCTCCTAGGATATGTGCTAGGACTCTGGTTTTTCGCCCAAAGCTCGCACCTTAGCATTCGCCTCTCTAGCGAGCTATTTGGGAAAAGGCTCCAAACGCTTCTTCGAGGATTTCTCTGCCTAGGGAGTATCTTATCTTCAGTTTTTTTCTCGCTTGCCTACTTCAAAGGAGCGCTCTATGAACGAATTTTTGAACAATCAATCATCGCTCCTTATACGAGTCGAATTCCGCTTATTTCTTTGCTAACTGCACTAATAACGCTCATCTCTGCTTCTCAGCTTAATCTCCGCTTTTTCCTAAAAAAACAAGAATCCTGAATTGGACTTTAGTTTTTAGCCTCAACTCCTCGCCATGAAAAAGATACTGGAACGACTTTTTCCTCGTTGCTGTTATTGATGCGGAAAACAAGGGACATACCTCTGTTTTGAATGCAAAAAATCGCTCCTTCCTCACCCTGAAATCTGTCCCTCCTGTCATCAGCCAAGTACTGGATTTAAGACCTGTGTTTCTTGTATGCTTGAGGGAAACTTTTTTGTAGAAGGGCTTCTTGTTGGATTTTCCTATCAAAATATCCTCAAAAAGCTGATCCTCAAGCTCAAGTTCCAGCACAAGCGCGATATCGCTTCTTTCTTGGCAGAAAGAGCAGCCTTACTCGTACAGACTAACCCCTATCTTTCTCCTCTTCTGAAGCAAAAAAAACTAGCAATCTCTTTTGTTCCCTCTCATCGATATCGTAAATACTTTCAAAAAGGCTACAATCAGTCCGAAATTTTAGCTCGCACTTTGGCAAATTTGCTAGAAATTCCTTTACTTCCTTGCTGTAAAAAAACGAGAGCTACTGTTTCTCAGCTCAAGCTTAATAGAAAAGAAAGACTAAAAAATCTGAATTCAGCCTTTTGTCTCTTTGAAAATTTTGACTGTGAAGCATGAACCACACTCTTACTTATTGATGATGTAACGACTACTGGAGCCACACTCAACGAGCTTGCAAAAACAATAAAACTCAAAAGGGCTAATCTTCAGGTTTGGGGGCTCGTTCTTGCAAGAAATACCTAATTCAATATCTTTTGAACATTCTCAAAAAGAAAGAAAAAACTCCCGACTTGAAAAAAAAGAGAAAATCAATAACCTCTCCTTGGTCTTAAGAAAGTGGTGTAGTGGTAGCATGTCAGTCTCCGAAGCTGAAGGTGGAGGTTCGATTCCTCTCTTTCTTGATGCTTAATTGTTCCTGAAAACGTTTTCAGGATTTTTTTGTTAAAAAAATCTGACTCCATGATGGAAATCAGATTTTTTTTAATTTCTCAACTTAGAAAGGAAGATCATCGCTAGAATTTGAACCAGCAGTTGCTTTTTCAACTCTTCGGCAAGTAATGCTGTTGAACCATCTTCCTGGCTGATTTTTAGATTCGTTTGCTCTAGCATTCAAATGAACAGTGATCAAATCACCAGTATTTACATCAGACAAAAGGTTAATCTTGTCTCTAAAAAAATCAACTGCGATAGACCCTTTGAACTCTCTGTCAGTGTTCTCTTCCAAAACGATGGTCTGTTTTTCAACACCTTCACCAATCGTTTCTCTTGGTCCGATAAATTTCACAAATCCTTGATACTGCATACTGTGTGTAGTAAATAATAAAAAAAGTATTACACTTATCCGCAGTTTAGTGTTTTTTCTCACGATTGCAAGGGAAAATCTCTTTTCGGAGCAAAATCACCACCGCAAGAGTCAAAAAGCAGTCCGCAAGATTGAAAACAGGGAAACTTCCAATGCTGATAAAGTCCCTTACCCCGCCTAAAAGCACTCTATCTGCCAGATTTCCAATCGTTCCCGCCAAAAAAAGCACAAAAATCAGATCAGAAAAGTGCTTTTTCCTCCATAACCAAAAGAAAAGTCAGATTCCAACGAACGAAATCCCAATCACAATCGGCAAATACAAGCCAATCCCTCGTGAGATCCCCGTATTAAAAACCGGTTCAAAAATCCGGAGCTCTTGTCCTCGTTTGAGATCATAAAAAGCCCGTTTAGTAAGCCAATCTCAAGCAAGAAGAGCGAGAATACAGAGTCAGATTTTAAGGAGTTTCATGGAATTTTGGATTGATAAAGGGGATGACTTCTTAAATGAGGTCTTGGTTATTCTGAGTGAAATGTAATGAAGCAAAGAATCTAAATTATATTTTTCCTATCAGTGAAGATAGAATAAAGGATTCTTAATTCTAAATTCTTCATTCTTAATTCTAAACTGCCTACATGCTCTCAGGAGTCTCAATTCCTAGCAAATTCAGTGCATTTTTCATGGTCTGCTGAATCGCCTTGAGAAGCGCTAAACGGCTCACGGTCAATGGCAAATTATTTTCATCAAGGATTTTCACTTCATGATAATAGCTCGCAAACTGCTTTGCCAAGCTCAAGGCAAATCTCGCAACAATATTCGGTTTATACTCAAGCGCTGATTTTTGAACGAGGTCTGGAAAACTTGCCAACTGAAGTAAGAGTGCCTTTTCACTCTCGCTCTTCAAAAGAGAAAAATCAGACTTTTCATTTTTGAGATGTTCGGCTTTCTTGAAGATTGAGCACATTCTCGCATACATATATTGCAGATAGGGTCCCGTTTCTCCTTCAAAGGAAAGCGCAGTTTGCTTGTCAAAAGTGATCCCTTTTTCTGAATCCTGAAGCAACATTCCAAACTTCATCGCAGCAAAGGCAACATCGTGAGCGATTTCAGCTTTTTTTTCTGCTGGTAAATCACGATTTGCGACCATTTCCTGCGCCTTTGCGAGCAATTCATCACGGAAATCTTCATAGAGCACAACATTTCCTGCACGAGAAGACATTTTCCCATCTACTAAATCCACCAAAGCATAGGAAACATGCTTGAGTTTATCATGCTCAAAGCCAATGAGTTCCAAGGTTTTAAAAAGCTGTTGAAAATGATGCTCCTGCTCAAGTCCTACCACATAGAGCGACTCATCATAGTCAGGGAAATCAGACTTTTTCTGGTAAGCAAGCGCGATATCTTTGGTCGAATAGAGCGAAGCTCCCGTAGATTTCAAAAGCAAAAATACCCCCAAATCTCGCTCTTCAAGGTCCATCACTACCGCTCCTTGCGATTTTTTGGCGATGCCTTTGGCGAGAAGATCGTTTACGATTTGGATTCCTGGCTGTTCAACATCGCTTTCGTAGTATCGTTTGTCCATCTCTGCGCTTCCAAGCTCGGAAAAAATATGTTCCATATCTTGCAAGCAGAGTGCTCTTGTTTCTTTTCGGAGCTGAACGAGTGCTGGATCTCAGTCTTCTAGCTCTTTTTGAAGCTGCTCAACTTGGGGTTTGTAAAGCTCAGGATTTTCATCTACTTTTCTTGTTGCCAAAGTATACATTTGACCTACCCATTTCGTAAAATTTTTCTCTGGGAATGGCTGATGATCAAAGTTGGTATAGTACCAAATCCACTTCGCAACATGCGCTCCGATATCTCAAGGGTAGCAGGTTTTGATGACCTTATGTCCTGCGAATTTGAGCACTCTTGCAATACTTTCACTCAAAAGAGAATTCCTCACATGCCCGATATGAACGGACTTATGCGTATTCGGAGCTCGTCCCTCAAGGAGAATCGTTTTCCCTGTGGCTTTTCCCGCTCCAAAATTAGTTTTCTGAGCTTCAATAGTCGTAATTACCTCTTGAGCAAGCTTTTCGCTATTCAAAGTAGCATTGACATAAGGTCCAATCGCTTGAAACAAAAGAAAAAAATCAGATTTCTGCTGCTGTAAAAACTCGCAAAGTTCGTTGGCAATCAGATTCGGAGCTTTCCCCTGCGATTTCGCAAATTGAAAACAAGGAAAGGCAAAATCTCACGGCACATTTTCAGGAGCAAGCTGAACCAACGGCAAGATTTCCTCGTTTGAAAGCTGAAAAAACGGAGCAATAAGCTCAGCAAATTTACTTTTGTAAGAATGGAGCATCAGTAAAAAATGAAACATAAAACGCTAGAACTATACTAATTCACGAGCGGATTGCAAAGTTTTTTTGAAAAAGACTTGAAAATATGAGGCATATCAGTACAACCTCATTGGACTTACAGTGGCACCTTGACAGAGTGGTCTATTGTACGGGTCTGCAAAACCTTGGTTCGTGGGTTCGAATCCCACAGGTGCCTAATGTATCTGTTGGAAGCCAAGAGAAACTATCTGTTCCGTACGGTAAAGCCCCAACCTTGATTGGAGCTTTTTTCTTTTGATTTAAACGAGCTTTTTAGTATAGTAAATAACCCAATCGCACTAAAGTGCGGGGCTTTTATCCGCCTTTAGCGGATTTTGTCCTTGTTCTTCTATATATTCTTGGGGCTTGTACGCAATAGCTAAAAATTTTTAACATATTCTTTTAAAATTTTCTTACATTTAGCATAAATATCTTCTTTTCATAATCAACAATTAAATCTAAATTCACATTCTTTTAGGTGTAAAGCGAATTTTTCTTTATTTATTCAATTAAATTTTACAAATCTTCTTTTACAATATCATCGAAAACTTTCTATTCAATTTATGTGTTGATTCCCCCTTGCGAACTCGTCGTTTCAATGTTTTACTC
>JBHAST010000051.1:0-42288 GCA_041831495.1 bacterium
ACAAAAATCTTTTCATAGTGAAAAAGGGTATCCAACATAAAAGAAGACGAATTTTCCTTTCTCTTTTCATTTCCCTTCAAAAATATTTTTTTAGATTTTCTCATCAATAAAAGTTTCCTCTTTTGCTCTCTTGACTCATCCTCTTTAAGTTCCTCTTGTATTCATTTTCCAAAACTTTATACTGCATCTGTTTTTATTTTTACTTTATGCGTGTGCGATGAAAGGATTTTGGACGACAAAAAGGATTGTTTTAGGGATCATCTTTGTCATTGGGCTCTTTTTTGTGCTCTTTGTAGGAAGAACCTTTAATTCTGAAACATTCCAGAGAAATTGGATTTTAACGACAAAGGGGGTCTTTGACTTCAGAAAGGGATTAGATATCTCGGGAGGAACAAAACTCATCTACAAGATTGACTACAAAAAATACAAAGAACTTTATTCTGCTGCTGAGTTTGTGCTTGTAAAGAAAAATATTGAGGATATCATCCTTAAAAATATTGATTCCAGAATTTCTGGGCTTGGAGTAAGTGATTATGTAGCCAAGATTCAGACCATTGGAGAGGAAACGCAGGTGGTTGTTGAGATTGGTGGAGTAGCTGATCTGGATCAAGCAAAAGAAATCATTGGAAAGACCGTAGAACTTGAGTTCAGAATTCAAAATGAAGATATGGTAACTCCAGAAACGATCGCTCAAAGAAAGCAGATGGCTGAGAAAGCAAGAGCAGATGCGTTACTTAATCCGGAAAAAATGGTAGAGCTTTATGCAAACCACGCTTCTGAGAATATTATTGCTCAGACTCTTTCTGGAACGCTTAGTCAACTTCCTGAGATCTATACTAAAAATGCAAATTTACTCAATACTATCCCACTTAATCAGATTTCAGAACTTATTGAAGGAAACTATCATACCAATATGAGCCAAAATGCATCTGGAGAACTTGAATCTCAAGAAATGAATGGATTTTTAACTTTCCGTGTGAGGGAGAGAAGTACAGAGTCCAGAACAAACTTTAGCGCAAATGATGTCATTTCAGCTGCTGAAGCACAGGGACTTACAACCACGACTAAAACAGAAAAAGCTGATCAAGACATTGAAACCAATAGCTATCGCCTCGCAGGAAATACCCTTCTCTATAATGCAGGAGAGCTTATTGCAAAGGATCAGGTAGCTTACGATGTGAGAGTGCTTGCCTTCACTAAGCCTACTACTATCGGAAAATCAGAAGAAGAAACCGCTCAAATCAATAAAGACTTTGAAACAACACTCGCAAACGCACAGGCAACACTTCAAAATGATCCTGAAGCTGAAATCGCTGATGCTCAAGAACTTGCAAATAGTTTCGTAGAAGCAAGTCAACTCAAAGAACTTATTCCAGATTTTGACCCTAGTCTAAATACGGCTAAGACCTACACTTCAGAGCTTGGAGCAACCTATCTTGTTTATGCCAAGGCAGCAAAAGAAGCTGGAGAATCTGCATATTCTTTCATTGAAGTCGCAGGAATCAGCAATCCAGAAGCGTTTGAAAACTCTCTTAAAAATCAAACTTTATATGTTATCGATGAAATCTTCGTTCAAGATAGATTGACTTGGAAACTTGCACAAGGAAATGATGGAAGTCCGCTTAACGGAGCATACTTTACCCTTGCGAGAGCTGAAACCACACAGTTTGGAGAGCCAAGTGTAGGAATTGAATTTAACGGGCAAGGAAAAGACCTTTTCTGTGAAATTACCAGCAACAATATTGGGAAAAGTATGGGAATCTTTATCGGAGGCGTTCCTGCAACGATAGCAACCATTCAGACTAAGATTTGTGATGGAAGAGCTCAGATTTCTGGAGGATTTGACAAAGAAAGAGCTTTGAGCACCGCAAAAGAACTCAACTCTGGAAATATGCCGGCTCCATTGATCCTCTTACAGGAAGAAAAGGTAAGTCCATCACTCGGAGATTCAGCCTTCCAAGGGGCATTGATTGCTACTTTGGTAGGGGTATTTGCAATCATCCTCTATGTCTTCTTTATCTACGGACGAAGAAAAGCTGTTGTAACTGCATTAACCATGATCTTCTTCTTTACGATACTCCTTGCTTTCTTGAAGCTTATTGATTACGCACTTTCACTGAGTGGAATCGCAGCAATTATCCTTTCAATCGGTATGGCAGTGGATGCGAATATCCTTATCTTTGAGAGAATGAACGAAGAGGTGAAAGAAGGAAAGAGCTATCTTTCAGCAATCCAATCTGCTGTAAAGAGAAGTTGGTCTGCAATTAGAGATGGTCAGATTTCAACGCTTTTGATTGGTGTATTGCTCTTCGCTTTTGGAATCAGTATGTTCAAAGGATTCGGATCTATGATTATCTTAACTGCACTTTTGACCTTAATTCTCAATGTTCCTTTCATCAAAGAGGCACTAGAAGCGATCTATAAAGGCAAAAAAGACTAAAATCCTAAAAAATACTTCTTAAAAAATTAAGAAATCTGACCTTGAAAATCAGGTTTCTTTTTTTATTATGAATAGTGATTTTATTCTCTATACAAAAAAGGATGCAAAAGCAAGATTTCTTTGCAAAACAACAGAACAACAGTTGATTCTCATGAGGAGTGATCAGGCATGCTCAGCCTAAAACCGGTGGAAACAAAATGCGAGTTATGATTCTTCTTGTGATCATTCTCGTAGGACTTGGGTATTTTTACAAAAATCAGCTTTTTACTCAAAAGCTTCCTACTCCTACAATTGAAACAGGATATACGATTGGAACTGAGATTCAGGAAGAGGGAATCCTGAGTGCTGATGGCGATTTGTTTAATTTCTCCCATACGCTTAAAGCCAAAAATGGTCAACTTTTTCTCCTCAAGAGTAAAACGGTTGCTCTCAATAATTATTCTAGTGCTTTGTCTGGAGTATTTCAGGTCGTTGGAACAGTAGAATCTTTTTATCAAGGACTTCCTCTTGTTGAAGTTTCTGCTATTGGAACGCAAACTACGAGCGAAAATCCTCTCGGTAGTGGCGATGACCTGTCTCAAGAAAGCAATAATCCTGGAATTTATATTTCCAAAGCAGGATTAGGTTTCCCTGCAGAATTTTTTGATAATTATGCTTTTGTAGGTGAAGCAGGAAACAACGGAGAAATCAGTCTTAAAAATCTTGATAATGAAAAAATCACCAAGATAAAGTTCTTTAATTGTACGGATTCTGGAGATAATAACTGTAAACAGCTTACCAAAACTTTCGGAGAGACCGCAGCAAAAAAGGTTACAACTCTGAATGGAGATACCTTTTTCAAACTTCCAGAAGTTAAGAGTTGGTATTTTCAAAATGGGAATTGGCGAGGGTATTTTATCAATGATGCTGAGGAAAGTGAAGTAGAAAATATCAAAAATCAGATTTTAATTCCTAATGCAGAGATTATCAAAGACATTGTAAGTCGTTATGGAGTGAGAACCTGCCTTGGAAATAATCAGGGAACGAGTGCTATTACCACGCATCAGGTCCAAAAAACCGCAGAAGGACTCAAGATCACTATGGAGGGGAATGGAGAAAAGTCCTTTAGCTGTGAAGCACTTTTGGACCTTAGTCAGCCTACTCAGCTTAAATTCCTTGACATAAAAATCAAAGAAACCCCAGCTACACAAACTTGAACTGAAGTAAAAAAACCAGAAGAAAAAACTGAATCTAGCAACGCAATTCAAGCTAATACCGCTCAAACCGCTGGAACCCTCCCAATCACCCCTGCAAGCAAACAGTTTCCTATCAATCTAGAAAAGGCACTTACCTATACTTCTAGCAGAGGTAGCTACAAAATGCTCCTCCCATCTTCTAATATTTCCTACACTTCTGATAGTACTGATGAGGATTTTGGACAGGCAGGAGTTCGCTGTTCTTATGCTACAAGAGTAATTCAATATAAGGATAAGGATAATCTCCAGAGCAATCCTAGTGTCATCGTTTATGAGTGTAGTACCAAAAAGGAGCTCCAGCTTCCATGAGAAAATTATTTTATCAAGGAGCTTTGAGACAAGAAATTTGTTATTGGAGTTTTGGATGCAGCTTGGTTTGATTTCGCAAAAAATATTTCAATAGAAAGTTTATAGCCTTTTAGCAAAAAAGAAGTTGTCTCTTTTCTTTAGTGAGAAACTTCTTTTTTTTTAAATGAGAAAAGGAGCAATAAAAATGTTACTCTTCTGAACTGAGCTCTTCAATTTCAATGGTTTTGAGGTTCTTTTCAAGATTGAGGGTTTTTGGGGCTGAAAGTTTGTCCCAATTCAGTTTTTTTATTTTAACCACTTCAAGCTTTACGATATCGTTCTTTGCTTTTGTGCTTTCAAGTTCTCGGTTTGCGAGCTTCAGAAAGTAGCCTCTGGTAGAGGCGAGATTGATATAGTAGAGAAAAATTCCGCCAAAGAGGAAGAGTCCTGATCAAAGAAGACCGATCTTTACCCTATCCCAGAGCTCTTGTTTGTTTCTATATTGTGTCAGCCAGCTTTTATACGATTTATGAAAAGAATTCAGCGACTGATAGGCAAAGGTCTTGATTTTATTTTGTGTGGTTTTGAGTGGAAGTTCTTGCATTAGAGGGAAAAGGGGGTAAAGAAAAGCTCAACTAGAGCACCCTCCTTGGTAATGAGGGGAAGGGGAGGTTGATTATTAAGAACCCCCTTTGTCCTCCTTCAAAAGGGGGATTCAACTTTATGTTAACAAGCTTTTACACTTTTTCAATAATTCTGAGTTTTGCACTTCTGGCGGCTTTATTGCTCTGGATTTCGGTATAGTGAGGAACGATCACTTTCTTGTTTACCAGCTGGAAAGATCAGCTTTCTGCGAGAGCTTTAAATGCATTTTTGGTGATTCTGTCCTCAATACTATGATAGGTAATAATCAAACATCTTCAACCTTTTTTTAAGCTCTGAGGGAAGTCCCTGAGAAACTGCTCTAACTGCTCAAGTTCGTGATTGACCATAATCCTGATCACCTGAAAAATAACCGCAATCTTCTTTTGATTGAAGTGATGACTCGTGAGAAAGTCTTTGAGCTGAAAGGTCGTTGAAAATTCAGATTTTTTTCTTTGTTCACAAATGAGTTTGGTAAGTCGTTCAGCCGTTTTTGGAGAGAAATCTCAATAGGTCTGCAAAGCAGTTTGAAGCTCTTCAGGTTTCGCCTTCTGAAGCCGATCTTTTGCTGTTGTTTGGTTTTTCTCCTGATCAAACCTCATATCCAGCGGAGCATCGGTTTTGATAGAGAATCCACGACTTCAATCCTTGAAATGTTCAAGATTCACGCCGAGATCAAGCAATTCATAATCAAAAAGTCAGATTTTTTGACTAATGTCTGTAATTTTTGCATAGGAACTGTGGAGAATCTGGATCTGATCTGCGTAGTGTTTCGTTAATTCGCTTGCTTTTTGGATCATCTGCTGGTCAATGTCAGTTCCAATGATTTTGATCTTGTCAATTGGTCTTTTCTGCTCCTCGTGGCTGAGAAAAAATTCCGCATGTCCTCCATGTCAAAAAGTCCCATCAAATCCAAGGGATCGATTGGTGGGCAGCTGATCGTAGATTTCTTGTGCAAGCACGGGAATATGACGGAGCATCTTTACTTGAGAGAAATAAATTAGTGATATTGATAGGAAAGGGTATTGTATTCATCGCAAGGGTAGCTCGCAATGCCTTCTTCGTTTCGGAGATGAAAGTTCTTGATTCCAAGGTCTAGAGCCATTTTGCTACAAATGGTGCAGTAAGGTTGTCCAGCTTTAGCAAGCTTTCCTTCTTTATCCAAGCGAATGAAATACAGATCAGCTCAAATCAGTTCTTTAGGATGATTTCTCAGAGCATCAAACATCGCTCTCTGCTCGGCATGAATACAGCAGGTTTTGTCAGTAACTTTTTTATGATAGGTATCCTTTTCGCATGAGCATCTTCTTTGAGCTTCAAGGTTATTTGCTGGAGAGTTAAAGCCTTTTCCGATGATTTCTCCATTTTTCACGATGAGGCATCAGCATTTTGATCTTTCACACGTTGCCAATTCCGCGACTTCAGCGGCTTGATACATATAGCATTCAGCTTTTTGAGCTTTATCTCCAGAGAGAATTTGCATTTTCGTTATTTTAAGGCTAAAATTGATTCAATGAGTTCTCTATAATTTATCTTTTCAGCAAGCATTTTGCAAGCTTTTTCTCTATCAAAATTTTTCGTTTCTTCTCAAATCCTATCAAAAGGCACTTTCAAGAATAGGCGAGGAAGCCTGAATTTATCAGCGACCAACTCAATACCTCGGCTTTCCATATCCACAAAGCCTTCCTCTTCCTGTGAAATTGCTTCAGTCAGCACGGTTTCGCTGGATCGGATACTCTTAATCGGTGCGAAGCTTATAGGAAGAGGAGGGAGGAGTTCTTTGCCTGTTGAGCGGTTTTTAATTCTTCCGATTTGGATCAGATTTTCAGCTTCTTGATTTTGGTTTCGGTAGCCACAAATCCCAATATTAACAAGGAAAAAATCTGAATTTTCTTGTTCAGTGAGAAATTTCGTCAGTGAAAAAATCGTTTCGTAATTGCCGATTCCTGTGCAGAGGTAGTGAAGTTTGAGGTTCTGCTTGAGATTCAGTTTTTTGATTTCGGTTTTTACGGTTTTGAGTTCTCAAGGAGTTGCACAGCAGATGAGGAGTTGCATGAGAAGGGGGATAAGATGAAAAAACTCTTAGCGGAGCATTCGCCAAAGAGAGCTTGAGCATTGAGAATCCAATCCAAGATCTGCGGTATTGAGCATTTGCTCTATGCTTTCAGAATGCTCTTCCTCAGGTAAAAGATCGCTAAGAATATGAAACGCTGGAAAATGGCATTGTTCTTCCTCATTCATGCTTTTCGTTTTGAGATGCTGGATGAGGAGCGTAGATTGCTCTCTTGCACGCTCGCTTGGAAGCTGGTCATAACAATTACTGATTACCAAGAGAGAATAATCTTGCTCTAGAAGCGGTTTCAAAACCTCGGTCAGTTTTCAGTTTTTTTCTCCTGTTTTGACAAAGAGGACAAGGTGGTCCTGATGAACATTGATCACGCTGAGATAGCAGAAAAGTTTATCAAGGTAAGGATAGGGATTTTCTGTGGTCTGTGTTAAAGTTCCTTTTTCAAAAAAAGAAGAATGCTGAGTTTTGAAGTTTCGTTTTCTTCCAAAATGAGGTCAGATTTCTCCCGTGTATCGCATCGCAGATTCAGGCAATTCATCAACTTGAATCAATAAAATAAGTGGTTGATGCTGATCAAGGGAAAGGAGAATGCTTGAGAGGAAAATGGTCGTGTGAAACTCTAGGTTCCAAGGGCAAACAGCGTAGTGAAATTCTCTTTGTGGAGTGCCAATCAGTCCTTTGGCGGAAAGGGTGTTGATCATAATTTCATCAAGGAGCTGTTCGTAGTGCATATTCTAGAGCTTGGAATAAAAATTGCTTGTTTTTTAACATACTACCACCCAGGTGCATCTGTTTCTGTAATTTTGCACCTGGGTGGAATTCTGATGAGGGGGGGATATTTATTTGGTGATGCCGTTGTAGAATCTCATCACTTGCAATACAAATCTATCTGCAAGTCTATATCTCTTGTCTCGTTCTTCTGCGGTCATAAATACGATAGAGGCGCTTTCTATTCGGCAGTTTCTAAAGCATTCGCTGATTTCATTTTTGAGCAGATCGATCGTTTCTTTTTGCATATCGTTGTGAATGAGGATGATGTCCATTCCAATTGGCTTTCAGAATTTATCTCACCAAAAGTAGTTGGAAATCTGATTTTGATTTTTGGTAAAGAGGGTAGTCAGTTCTTGTTTGAGACTCTCAAAAAAAAGCTCCTTAAAGATCGGAAGGATCTCAGGTTTTACACTGATAGATCGTCAAGTGCTTTCTTTCTCTACGAGAATAATTCCCGCTTCATCAAGGGAATCGACCTGTTTTTTGATCGCAGGGAAAGTCCATCAGAGTTCGGTTTCTAATGCTCTCATGGAAACGCCCTGTCTTCTAAAGATGAGGTATTTCAAGATATCAACTTTCGTTTTGCTCCCAAAAAGTTTTTCCAGATTCATGCAAGAATTGCTAATTGATAATTGGTTTTTTGATCGTTTTGATGAGTGGTTGCCACTGATCAGCTTGGAAAGCTAGCTTGAATGTAGCTTTTTTGACTAAAAATGCAAGAAGTTTTTAAAAAATCAGATTACCAACTTTTTGCAAACCTCAGATCACCATTGGTAAATAGCCTAATATCCTTGATCCCATATCTTACGGCAGCAAGCCTGTTGATTCCCATACCAAACGCGAATCCAGTCCATCATTCATCAGGATTAACTCCAGCTTCTCTCAAGACTTGAGGGTGGATCATTCCTGCTCCGAGGATTTCCATTCGCTTCGACATTTCTTTTTGTCCAGTTTTAGGATTTACATACTCATATCTTGTGTCAATTTCAAATCCAGGCTCTACAAAAGGAAAATACGCGGGTCTCATTCTGATTTCAACCTCTTTTTGTAGGGCAGCGGAAAGAAATTTCGTAATTACGCTTTTGAAATGTCCGATACTGATATTCTTGTCAATATACACCCCTTCAAATTGGTAAAACATCGTATCGTGCGTTGCATCAACATTTTCAAATCTATAGACTCTTCCTGGCAAAACGGCTTTGATAGGCACTCCATACTTTTTGATAACATAATTCTGACCTGCAGAGGTGTGGGTTCTCAAAACATAATTTTCTCCTCTCTCATCTTTTTCAGCCACATAAATGGTATCATGCATTTCAGTCGCAGGATGAGAAACCGGAATATTTACTGCTTCAAAATTCTCAAACTTACTCACAACATCAGTTCCGTTTTCCACAATAAATCCCATATTTTGTGCGATTTCTTCAAGCTCTCTTCTCACTTTCGTAAGCAAAGAAAAATGCCCCTCTTCAAGCTCAGCTGCGGGGAGACTGATATCAATCAGCTCTTTTTCAAGTTGCGCATTGATTTCTGCGGTCTTTAAAAGATCAAATTTTACTTGATAAGCATCTTGTAGCGTCGTTCTCATCGCTGAAAGTTGACCTCCTTGGATTTTTTTCTCCTCAGGACTAAGATTTGCGAGGTTTTTTA
Organism: bacterium; assembly: GCA_041831495.1. Taxonomy (GTDB): domain Bacteria; phylum Patescibacteriota; class Gracilibacteria; order Absconditabacterales; family Absconditicoccaceae; genus HOT-345. The sequence goes on from JBHAST010000051.1 coordinate 9,095, forward strand.
AGGACTCAGTCAGACTTCCTTTTTTTCCTAAAATATTCTGATACCAGCTTTCTAGCTGTTCAAGGCTGGTTATGGAAGTAAGCTCTTGGAGTGCTTGTTCTTGGTTGAGCATGAGCATTCAAAAAAGATAAAAAACTAACTGAATTTTTAGCGTTTTACTTTGCCTTTGCAAGCTTTTATTGATAAAAGAAAATTTCTCTTGATTTGAGAGAGAGAGAGTTGTTATACTTTTTCCCATCTTTGAGATGGAAATGTTTTTTATCTTTTAAAATAATGTGGAAGATGTCTCATTTAATTACCGATCCTGTAACTTCAGCGAAAAAAGCTCATAAGTATCTTGGGATATTTTGAATGTTATGGGTAACAGTTCTAATTGTTTGAGTTTTTACTTCACTGAAAACTTTTCATATTGGAAATATGGTTTTTGCGGTTAGTGTAATAGCTTATCCTTTTGTCTATGTTTTTAATGATATCTTTACAGAGGTTTATGGGTATCGTGTAACGCGTAAAATTATTCGAACTGGACTTTGAGCAATGCTTTTAGCGACAATTCTTGCTTCTTTGTATAGTTATATTCCAAATCCTGATTTTGAATATAATGAAGCCTTTAATCTTGTATTTAGGGCTAGTCCAATTGTTGGTGTTGGGTCTGTCTTTTCTTTCTTTTTCTGAGAACTTACCAATTCCTATATTGTTGCAAAAATGAAAATTTGGACTAAAGGAAAATATGAACGACTTCGTTTTATAGGTTCAACTCTGGGGGGACAGATGGTTGACAATAGTGTTTTCTTTCTTGTTGCTTTTCTCTTTGCTGGTTGGTACTCTGCTCAAGAAGTTCTTCCTTTAATTATTACTACGGTTATTTTCTGTACTGTTTGGGAAATTATAGCACTTCCCATTACCCAAAGAGTAGTTAAAATTATAAAAGAAAAAGAATGATTAGACACCTATGATTATGGAACAAATTTTAATCCTTTTGCTCTAAAGGAGTAGTTATTTTGAATGTGTCTTATTCTTTTTTCATAGAAAAATTCTCAAAAAAATAAAAAAACCGACTAAATTTTTAGCGCTTTACTTTGCCTTTGCAAGCCTTTATTGATAAAAGGAAAAAGCTAAGTTTATTCATCTAGCTTTGAAACTAAGGCTTCCTGCCCCGAGATAATGAGATTATGTATCTCATCTTGAAGAACTTGAAGAAGCGGCATTGGCATCAGAAATTCCATTTTTGACATCTCAGTCATTTTAAATAAGTTATTTAGTCTACGGAGATAAATATTGATTACTTCTTGCTTTTTCTCATGCTTTCCTAATTCTTGATTCATAAGATTAGAGACTCATTGAACTTCTTTTCTAATTTTTTCTAGCCTTAAAATCGCTTCATCTTGTTTGTTTGTCTTGTTCATATTGAATCTTATTTTTTTATTGCAAACGCAATATATATCAATATGCTTTGGGAAATCAAGTAAAAGTTGACATTTATCTTTTTTATCATAAAGAATGCAGATCAAACTCTACAACACGCTTACTCGTGAGAAAGAAGACTTTATCCCTCTGGTGCAAGATCCTGATTATCAAGGAGAAAAAAAGGACTTTGTCGGAATCTATTCTTGTGGACCGACCGTCTATTATACGCCTCATATTGGGAATTTGAAAGCGACCTTTACCGCAGATTTGATCAGGAATGTGCTGAAATATTTTGGCTATCCTGTGAAAGCGGTGATGAATATTACCGATGTAGGCCATCTGGTTTCAGATGGTGATGAAGGAGAAGATAAGCTGGAAAAGGGAGCAAAAAGAGATGGAATTTCCGCTTGGGAAGTGGCAAAGAGATATGAAGAAATCTTCCTGACTGCGATGAACGAGCTGAATATTCAGATTTTTGATGTGATGCCAAGGGCGACTGAGCATATTGCTGAGCAGATTGCGCTTGTGCAGCGCTTGGAAGCAAAAGGCTATACCTATGAAGTTGCAGGTGATGGAATCTATATGGACACGAGCAAAGTGGAGGATTACGGAAAACTTATGGGGCCGAACTACAAAAAAAGGCTTGAGGACCTGAGAGCAGGGGAGCGTGTTGATATGAAAGGAAAGAAAAATCCGACAGATTTCGCTTTGTGGAAGTTTTCTCCAAGCAACGAAAAAAGGCAGATGGAGCGAGATTCTCCACGAGGGGTGGGGTTCCCAGGTTGGCATATTGAATGTAGTGCGATGTCGAGCAAATATCTCGGTGAGCAGTTTGATATTCATCATGGAGGAGCGGATCATATCACCATTCACCACCCGAACGAAATTGCTCAGTCTGAATGTGCTTTTTCAAAAAAACCTTGGGTGAAGTACTGGTTGCACAACGAATTTTTGCAGGTTGATGGTGGAAAAATGAGTAAGTCGCTGGGGAATATTTATTCTTTAGAAGATATTAAAGCAAAAGGTTATTCTCCACTGGATTTGAGGTATTTTTATTTCAAGGCTCAATATGGAAACTTTCAAAATTTTACTTGGGATGCTTTAGAACAAGCCAAGAACGAAAGACAGGGATTGATCAAAAAAATTCAAAACCTTACTCAAGCCTCCGAACAATCATCGGTTGAAGAGTGGAAAAATCGCTTTGATGAAGCCCTTGCTGACAACCTCAATACGCCGAAGTTGCTTTCTGAGCTCCATTCCGCACTTTCAAAGTCAGGAAGCGAGCTTTTACCGCTTCTTCAGGAACTAGAAGAAAAAGTGCTAAAAATCTGACTTTTCTCTGCTGAACTTCCTCAATCTCAGGACATTCCAGAGGAGATTATTGCCCTTGCCGAGCAGAGAAAAACTGCTAAAGCTGAGAAAAATTATGCCTTAGCTGATGAACTTAGAGCTCAAATCACACAAGCTGGCTGGGAGATTAAAGATACAAAAGAGGGCTATGAATTAACAATTCAGAATTAAGACTTCAGAATTAAGAATTAAGCGGTCATTGCGAGCGGAATGGAATGAAGCGAAGCAATCCAGAAGGGAGGAACCCATTTTTACTGGATCACTTCCCTGCCTGTCGGCAGACAGGGCTAACACTCGTGATGACAGGGATATTTACCACACTCAAAATCATGGCACAAAAACGGAAACTTATGAATTCTCCAGCTGAAGATTACCATATGCATAGCCTTACCTATTCAGATGGCTTGCATACGATTGATGAAATCGTCCAAATGGCTCCAAAATTCTGACTCAAAAAGATTATCATTACTGATCATTCGCAGGCAACTTTAGATGTTCAAGGCTTGGCGTTAAAATGCTGGAGATCTACTTTGAAACACTGGAAAAATTATTATAATGATCTTGAGGTTGCTTTCGGTGTAGAGGGGGATTTGCTTGATGAAGAAGGGAGTTGTTGTTTTGAAATCCATCATCAAGAATCAGATTTTTGTATTTTATCAGTTCATCATGCGGTCTTCAAGTGAGATCTGACGACAATAACGGAGGCGTATTGTAATGCGATTGCCCGTTATCACGAAAAAATAAAGCTGATTGGACATCCTTTTTTGACAAAGACCTGCGAGTTTTTGGAGGTGGAGGAGTTTGTTGCTTGCCTTAATCGCTATAACATTCCACTAGAAATTGATACTGCATACCTGAGAAATAATAAAACCGACTTACAAAAACTTAGAGCAGCCCTTGAACTTTTGGAAACAGGGGTTTATGTAAACAGCGATATGCATACCTTTGCGGACTGGGAGAGTAGAAAATTATGATTTGATCTCTTAGAAGAGCGAGGATTTCTTTAATTATAAAGCGATAATGATGAAAAAAATACGACTATTAGGGCTATGTGGAGTACTCGTTTTCTCACTTTCTGCCTGTAAAGATAAAAAAAAACTTGAATCCTGAACAGGAGAAATCGCAACAGGAACTCAACTTTCTTGAGCGATGTTTCCTGCAAATGAAGATCAGAATTCTTTTTCTTGAGGAACAGCAACTTGAGCTTTAACTGGAGAATCTGCTCTTTCATGAGCTGAAACTTCATCTCAAGCTTGGTTTCCTGTCGAGCTGTGTAATCAGATTGTGGCATTGAACTTATGCGTAATCTCAAAGGCTCCTATAGAAAACCAACCAGTAATGAAAGCTCAACTCCAAAAATCTTTGGAGCCACGAAAGCTCCTTGCAGACGCAGATCTTCGCCAAATTTGTCAGGATATCGTAGATCAAGCTTCTTTTCAAGAAGTTATGAAGCATTATACAGGAACCGGAAACGCTTGTACTTTTTAAGACTTAAAAGTCTTGCTAAATAAATCAAGGTAAAAAGTAATTCTGGGGTTTAAGGGGGTGAAGCACCCCTTTTGATAATAAAATTTCTCTTTCTTTTCTTTATCTCAAACAAGTTCTACTTTATTCACGCTCCTTGTTCCACTTGATTGATGGTAAATCAGATTTACTTCTTTATTTTCTTCTTTAACCAAGTAAAAAACTTGAAAAGATAGTAGAGGAGCGGATTTAACACGAGGTCAAAATTCCCATAAAATTCTGTTTTCATTCCCCCAAGCGATTCTTTAAATTTACTGACTCAGGCAAGCGGGTGATTTGGAAATCCAGTTGGAGCTCAACCCATGAGATCACAATATTCAAATCCATGATCTCTTGCCCATTCAAACATTCCATATTTGAGATAGTGATGACCTCACATATTCGTATATTTTCTATCCGTGAATCCATAAAGATAAACGATCGTTTTCCCATGATAAAGACAGATACTTCCTGCGATAATCTCTCCATCAAGCTCGGAAACAAAGAGATTTCCTCTTTTTGTTTTTGTTAAAATTCTTACCAATCTATCAAATTGAGATTTAGTAATTGTCGTAAAACCCTTTCCACCAGCAGTGATTTGCCATTTCTCAAAAAAGGTTTCATAGTCATCAGGAGTTCAAAGTCTGACTTTTATTCCTTTTTTTATCGCTTTTTTTACTCTATCAGCACAACCACTATTCATTTCTTTTAATAACTGTTCATCGTTTTTGCTAAGGCTGATCATGATTGTGGATTGCGGCATATTCTCCTTGAATGAAAGGGTAAGTCCGCTCTGTTTCTGAATGAGTTTCCTTGTTTGCAATCTCATAGATCTCACTTTCCCCACAATATTTTGTTCCCTAGCTCGTGCATTATCAAAACTCGTAATTTCATTCACAATTCCTAGCTGAAAAAAGAGATTCCCTCGCTGTTTCCCAAATAATTTTTTTAACCTTTTCAGTTCTTTTTTTACAAGATTTCGGTCATCAGGAAACTCTAACCCCATAATTTGAAATTCTCTCAATCTCAAAAATCAGATTTTTTTCTCTTTGATCAGATAGAAATAGTCTTTTCAAAAAAGCTTCACAAATCCGTGATTCTTTTGATAGATTTCAATCTGAAGCGTCTTTCGAATAGGGCTTTGATAGAGAGAATACATCGCTTTATTTTAGAAAAAATCTAAAGTCTGACTAAAGTCAAGAATAGCGATTTGAGTCTTTAAATCAAACCCAAAAATCCAAAAAAAATTTCAAATTGAAAGTTGCGAGCGTTTTCGTATGATGAGAGTGTTCGTGGTTTTTTACTCTTTCTCAAAATCAATATGACCGAAACCGCACTTGTGATCATCAATATGCAAAATGTCCGAATAGAAAAAAATTCTGAATACTATCTTGGAAATCTTGATACGATGGTGGAAAAGATGAACTATCTCATTGCTTATGCAAGAGAGCTTGGCTACAAAATCATCTTTATTCAGCATCATGAGGCGGAAGGCGCTTTTGCGATTGACAATCCGCTTTCAGACTTTATTCCTGAACTTGCGGTTGAAAAGCACGATATCGTGATTCCAAAATACAAAATCAGTAGCTTTTACAATACCAAGCTTGAACCTGAACTTGCAGGGATCAAAAATTTGGTGGTTTGTTGAGCTTTGACCAATCTTTGCGTGAGAATGTTCGTAGAAGAGGCATATGATAGGGAATATAGGATTGCGTTGATTGATGATCTGACGGTTACCTATTCTGATGAATTGCATGATGCGACATTACAGGATTTATCAGATACTAGGTCAGATTTAAATATTTTGCCTTTGGAAAAGTTTGTAGAATAGTTTGGCAACTGTCATTCTGAGCAAAGCGATAGCGAAGCATTCCGAACTATCGGAAAGAATCTACATTATATCCTTCGTTCCACTCAGGAAGACATAGTACTTTATTGTCTTATAGACTACGAAAAGATTTATCATTATAATCGAATTAAGAAGATGGAAGGAGCAAGATTAGTAAGTGAGTTGATTGAAAAATATCATCCAAAAACGATTTTAGATTTGTGAGCTGGAAAGGGATATTTCAGTATCTTAGCGGCAAGCTATGGAGCACAGGTTGATGCAGTAGAAGATACGAGTGTGAGAAATCTTTACCCAGACTATCTCAAAGCACATCCAAGTGTTTCATTCCATGAAAGTAAGCTTGATGAATTTAAAATCACGAAAAACTACGATCTTATCATAGCTAAACATATTGTAATGTATATGGATAAAGATTATGTGTTAGGGGAGTTTATGTCCTCCGTTTATCAGCATCTCAATAGAGGAGGGCTTTTCTTTCTGACGTATCATCATTCCGATTCCGAGCTTTTGAGAGAAAAAGAGGGGATTGTGAAATATACCTTAGATGATTTCAAATCATTCAAAGGGAACTTTTCGGTCAAAGACTTTGGAGATTATTCCAATCCAGCTCCGTGAATCAATAAAGAATATAAAATCGGTTATATTATCTTACAAAAGAATTAAGTCTGACTTTTTATTTTTTCTCTGCTCATGATGAGAGAGCTCAAAATGCATGGGATTTATAGGCATTTCAAGGGTGATCTTTATCTTGTGGAGGGGCTTGCTACGCATTCTGAAACGAAAGAACCCTATGTCGTGTATAGAGGGCTTTATGGTGATGCGAATTTGTATATCAGACCGCTTGAGATATTCCTCAGCGAAGTTGATCATGAAAAGTATCCTAATGCTGAGCAACAATGGAGGTTTGAACTTCAAGATATTCCTAGTGTAGCCAAATAAAAAGTTTGATCAAAAGCGATTTTACTTCCCTAGTTATAACAAAACAACATGCTGATTGATACGATTGCTGAATACGATAACGAAAAGAAGCATTATCTCCTTGATCTCTGGGAAAGAACGCTTTTAGCGATTGCAAATCAGTTTGATCATAAGAAAATTCTGACTTTTTTAGGAAAGGTTGGAATTATTGATATTGATGAAGCGAAAAAAGAAGTCGTGATCGGCGTTTCAAACGATTTTGTTTTGACACAGATCAAGAAAAATTTTTCAAAAGCTCTCAAGGAAGCCGTTATGGCGACCTATAATTCGCAGTTTGGAGTCAGATTTGTGGTCTATCCGGCGTTTTCCGACGCTCAGCACGAGCTCCTTACAGATTTGAAAAAACTCCTCAATATCAAAGAAGAAAAGCCTTCAAAAAATCCAACCTTGGAAAAATCATTGAAATCTGAATTAGGTCAGTATTTTTGAATTTTGTTTGAGCCGAGCTATCGTTTTGATACCTTCGTTGCAGGGGCGAATAATCAGTTTGCCTTTTCTGCGGCAAAAGCCGTCGCAGAAACGCCAGGAACCGCATATAATCCGCTTTTCCTCTATGGAAATGTCGGGCTCGGGAAAACGCATCTGATGCAAGCGGTGGGGAACGAAATTATGCAGAATTTCCCTGAAAAAGTCGTGATTTATCTGCCTGCGACCAAGCTCGTTGAGGAGATTGTTCAGGCACTCAGGATGAATAAAATGACAAACCTGATGAAAAAGTTTGATGAGGTAGATGTGCTGCTTGTAGATGATATTCAGTTTCTCGCCGACAAAGACAAGACGCAGGAGGTATTCCACAATCTCTTCAATGATTTCCATATGAAAAAAAAGCAGGTGATTATTTCTTCCGATCGCCCTCCAAAAGAGCTTTTACACATAGAACCAAGACTAAAAAGCAGATTCGCACTCGGTTTAGTTGCCGATGTGCAGGCTCCAGATTTTGAAACGAGAATCGCGATCTTGGAATCCAAACTCCAATCCAAAGGAGTCAGTATTGATTTTGAATATCTTTCACTGATTGCTCAGTATATCAAGAGTAATGTCAGAGAGCTTGAAGGGGCTTTGAATATTCTCATCACAAGGCAGCAGCTTTCCAAGGCAGAAATTAGCGAAGAAGATGTCTATAGCTGCTTGAAAACGCTCGGATATTACTGCGAAGAGGGGCAAACAAACTTTGAGCAAGTGATGCAACAAAATAAGAAATCGAGCAAAAACTTTTCAACGTTGGTGGAGATGGTCGCTCAGTATTATTCGCTTTCTATCGCTGAGCTCAAGTCCGACAGCAGAAAAAAGGAAATCACGCAGGCGAGGCAGATCTTGATGCTCCTTGCCAAGAAATATTTCAATCGGACCCTGGAAAAGATCGGCGATTATTTCGGTGGAAAGAACCATGCGACTGCGATCTATGCGATCAATACGATAGAAAAAAAACTGAAGTCTGATCCTGAGATTCAGCACGATTATAGAGTGTTTGTGGATTGGATTGAGCAGTAGGGAGTCGGCTTTATCGGCTTTCTTTGTAAAAATTTTTCCCTCAAAGAAAAACCCCCACTTGTATCTCACAAGCAGGAGCTTTTTATCTTTTTGTTGAGTTAGAAGCTGTATTTTAGCTCTAGACTCAAAGCCCCTAAACTTCCCTTTTCTACAAGGTAGGTACCTTGAAGAGTGAGATTTTGGAGCAATTCCCTGCTTACCCCTAATGCTCCTTTATAGAGCATTTGTTGTGGAGTTTTCACTCCCCAGCCATAGAGTTGGAGAGAAAATTCTCCAAATTTTTTCTCAAGGCTGGGGCGTATGATCCAGGTCTTCTCTCCACTCTCAAAGAAGTGGGCAAATCCTCCCATTAAGGAGAGGTTGACCCCTCCTATTTCCCTACTATAGATTATGTAGGGAGCAAGAAGGTTCGACTCTTTTTGAGGGAAGAGGTCAACTTCGGCTCCGACTTGGAGTGTCGGAGTAACTTTCCAAAAAGGTTGAACCGCGAGGAAGTTCGCAGATGACTTGGAGTCAACCAAGTCCTGACTTCTCCATAGGAAAAGTCCAACCCCCTTGTATGTTCCCACCGCCGTCACAGAGACAGCGGGGTTTTTGCTGAACCAACTCCCTGCAAAAAGCGCGGGAGTTCTGCTGGATAGGGCAGCAGAAAAGTTCAGCTCTTGTCCTTTCGCCATCAGAGGCAATAAGGACAAAATAATTAAAATAATTTTTTTCATGATTCTTTTTTTTAAATTTGATATTTTTATTTACTTTTTTACTATACATAAAAAAAAAAGTAAATCAAGTGATTTTAGTATAAAAATATTTACTTTATAATAAAAAAAGTTTATATCTATTATTTTTTGCTCAAGAAGTGATGAAAAGCTTTATTTTTATAGGAGTTTTCTGCAGAATGAAAAAAGGGAGTCAGCTTTCCCTTCTTTTTTTATTCTTCTTGCCTAGAGGACAAATCCAATCTTTGCATAGACTTCTTGAATCTTTTTTTCAGCGATGGCATTTGCTTTTTCTGAATGCTTATGAAGCATAGTGCTAACCTCATCTTCTGCCACTTCTTTGAACTTCGCTTGAATAGGAGCTAAGGTTTCTCTCATCTTTTCAAAGAGGTAGTCCTTAGCGAACTTATAAGAGAGTCCTCCCGCTTCATATTGCTTTCTGAAGGCTTGATCTTCTTCCGCATTCAAAAAGAGCTTTGTAAGCTGATAAACATTGCATTCATCGGGATTTTTTGGCTCTTCAACGGTTTTTGCATCGGTGGGAATCTGCTTTATCTTTTTTAAGATCACATTTTCTTCCTCTAGCATTCCAATATAGTTGTTGTAAGACTTGGACATTTTGCGACCATCAGTTCCGATAACCGTTGCAACCTCGGATTTAATCAATGGAACCGGAATTTTAAAGGTTTCTCCATAGTTGTTATTGAATTTTTGAGCAATATCTCTGGCGTATTCTACATGTTGTTTTTGATCTTTCCCAACAGGCACGAAATCTGCATCATAGAGCAGAATATCAGCCGCCATCAAGATCGGATAACAAAAAGTCCCAACGCTGATTTCTCCAGATTTTCCCTTTGCTAAAGCATCTTTGTAGCTATGCATTCTCTCCATCGTTCCCATAATAGTAAGGCAGGTGAGTGCCCAATTCAGCTGTGCGTGTCCTGGAATTTCTGCAGGATTGTAGATGAGGGTTTTCTTCAAATCTGCACCGCATGCAAGATAAAGCTTTACAATTCTCATGCTGTTGTTTCTTAAAGTTTCGGCATCTTGAGTTTGTGTGAAACCGTGCATATTTGCAAGAAAAAGAAAAAATTCTGAATCAGATTTTTCATTTTGCATTTCAATAAACGGCTTGAGTGCTCAAAAATAGTTCCCAATATGCAGCTCAGAGCCCGTAGGTTTAATTCAAGTGAGGATTCTTTTTGTCATTGGTCTTTCTAGAGTGCTATAAAATCACTCTAAAGATAGGGAATGGCATGCGACTTTCAAGCGTAAATCTTTCTTTCTGAAAAACTCTTGAAAAATGAGATTTCTTTCATAAGCTTATGTCAGCTTTTACTTTTTCTAGATATAAAAATGAAAAAAATCAACACCCTCCTTGCTCTTTTTGCAGTTAGCCTTTCTGCTTTTTTGACCGCATGTAGTCCCAGTGTTGTCAAAGAAGGAAGCCAAGTAAGTTTTAGCTATACGGCTAAGGATCCTGAAACGCAAGAAGTGCTTTTCTCAGATCAAAAGACTGATATGCCCTTGGATTTTTCTGGAACAGTGCTTTTTCAGCTTCTTAATGGTGCAAAAGTAGGAGAAACGAAAACTGAACTTCTCCAAGATCCGCTTAACCTCCACAATCCAGAGCTTATGTACAAGCAAACTGCGATGGTTTTTGAAGAAATGGGCGTTCCTGCTGAGATTTGAGGGGAAATCCGTGTTTGAGAAAAAATGGCTAGAATCGTTGATATTGTCAGTGAAAATGGTATTGAGCAGGTCGTGCTTGATGCAAATCCAGTTGAAGTGATTTCTCCTTTGTTGTGGTCTTTTACGATCACGGAGATTAAGTGGTGATAGGATTCAGGTTTTTAACTTTTTGTTTTCTGTATGCATCTATTCAAAAGGCTTTTATTGACAAAATTTCCTAATGCGAGTCTGCATAATACGGTAAATCCTGCGAGTATGTTTGTTGGATTTATCTCGGCGAGGGAGTTTTTCTCGATCATCAATAGGAAAATTATTGAAAATCATAAACTGAATCTTTTCGATGTGAATCTTGATCCGATAGAATTCAAGATGGGATTCGGGGAGTTTGCAAATTCAGAGAAACAAAAGGATCTAGAAACCTATTTCGCCTATGCAGTAGCGGCAAATCTCAATGGGAATCTTTTTTATTCGCCTGCAAACCTTGGAAATTCGATAGCGCTTTTGTCTTCGCTCTATTTCAAAGATGCGATGAGCGATTTCCCGCGTTATTATTTTGTGCAGTTGATTTATGCGGTTTTTTTGCTGACTTTTACTTTCGCTTCTAGGGTTAAGGTTTTCCCTTCGGAGAATGATCAGGAGAATTATAATTGGTTTGTAGAGGTCTTCTTTGATTTCTATCAGATTACCTTTGAGCAACTTCAGACTAAGATTACGAAATCTGACTTTATCGCCGTGAAAAAGGCTTTATTACAGGAAACAGCATTCTGCTTTTTACTTTTTCATTTTTACAAAAAGCTCAATACCTTGCTTGCGGACAAATCCTCAAATGAAGATTTCCTAGACCGGCTCCTTGGCAAAACCAAACAGAATAATCTGATTAAAGCCTTCAAACAAAACTACGAAACCACGAAATTTCTACCTCATTCCTCGCCTTTGGAGCAGTCAGTGCTCAATATGGTGCGACCTGCCGACATTCTGATCAAATACCTTTTTGGAGATGCGGATCCGATGATTGCGGTGGAAACGATCGTTGCGAGGATTTTTGAGAAAACGGAGTTTGATCCACTGGTTAATTCCTTTTTGTCGGGAGATGAGAAGTTGCCGTTGCTCTTTGATGAGCTTTTAGACTACAAAAAATATAAATACTGATTCTTTGCAGGGGTTCAGAACTACATTATCAAGCTTCTCAGATCCGAGGGGAAAGAAGACCTTTTGGAAGATATTGATGAGATGCTCTCCGCGATTGATAATGGTGATGATTTCTCCAATTTTGATGTGCCAGAAAGGATCAAAAGAGAATCAAGAGTGACCGAGAGGCTTTTGAATTTTTATGTGACCTTGCTTGGTGGCTTTACTTCCGCGAGAGGCGACAGTTTTTATCTTAGGATTTTTAAGCCTCAGCTGTTAAATGCGCTGACGGAGGATTCGCTTGATAGTTTGCTCGGTTCGGAACTACATTTGCAATATTTTGGTGCACTTTTGGCGCAGTATTCCAAGAATCTCTATTATTACAGCTATATTGATGAAAATATCAGGGCAGGGAAAAATAAGTTTGCCTTGCCAGTAAAGGGCGATAGTACCAAAGCAACGACCAATTTCTCAGTGATTAAGCTCTTTTCTGAGGGAATGATCGCTTCCTTGTTTCAGGATTTGAATCCGAAAGATACTAAACTCACCATCAAAAACGCTCAGATTTTAGAACTTTTTAAAACTGAATTCTGACCGAAGATCTCTGAACGGCTCAAGCTTGATCGTGAAAATTTTATTATGGAGTTTTATCGTTCAAGTGTGGGGTTTGTTAAGAATTCAAGCAAGCTCTTGCCTGTTTTGTTTGATCAGATCAGTGATACCGATCTTGTAAATCTCAAAGATGCTTTGTATAAGATGGATTTCTGGGGAGCTCAGTGCTTTTTTGAGCGTTTGCAGGACCTCGTGCTGAGGAAAGAATATGATACTTCTCTGCACCTTGCAATTATGGGAATCGCGAGAGAAACGCTCTTTGGAATGCTCCTTCTCTTTGCGTACCTTGAACAGCAAACCAAAAAGCTTCCTACCGAGAAAAATGAGCTCCTTTTGATGCTCTATGTCGGAGAAATCCTTGGTATTAAGACTAAAAAAGCACCAGAAGTTTTTGAAGCTCTCTATGCAACCTTTGATGAACTAAGACCGATTTTGGAGCTTTGGATTGGGCTTGATGATAACCCTGCGTTCTTTGACTTGATGGCAAAAAATTGGAAAGCCTTTGTCGGCAAAAAGACTGAATCTCAGTTGATGTCCTCATTTTCTTGAGAGGATCTGCTGTGGTTTAGAGGCATGCTGAAAAATATTTCCTATTATAATAAAAGATTTGTCATTCCGAGATAAGTTTTAATTTTTTTATCTATTGCTATGAAAACTGTCGTTATCACCTCATGATATTTCAATCCGATTCATCCTGGGCATATTGAGTGCTTGCAACTATGCAAGGAGCTTGGAGATGAACTTTGGGTGATTGTAAATAATGATCATCAGGCAAAACTTAAAACCTGAAAATCAGAGGTCTTTCAGGATCAAGAATTTAGAATGCAGGTCGTAAACGCGATCAAAGGTGTGGATCAGGTTTTTTTGGCAGTTGATGAAGATTGATCAGTGTGTGAAAGCATTAGAGCGATTGCAGAACAGATTAGGTCAAAGTATGGAGCGGAAACGAAGATTATTTTTGGAAAATGAGGAGATAGGTTCGCTGGGAATATCCCTGAAGTGCAAATTTGTGGGGAATTAGCTATTGAAATCAGAGATGGACTCGGAATGAAAACGCACAATAGTAGTGATTTCAGAGCGAAGAGCTAGATCTGGGTTGGCTTTGAAAAGAAGCGGGGTTCAAGAAATTATTGGAAAGTCTTGAAAAACAGGCTTAGTAAAGAATGAAATGAAAGTGTGACAAATTGTCACGGTTTGAAAATGTTGGCTTCAGATGGAAAGATGAGATTGACCGTAGGTATATGAAAAATTGGCACAAAATATTTGATTTTTTTTATAAAATCATTATCATCATCCAAAATATATTGTTTTTAGTATATTTTGAGTGATGAAATGAAATATCTTTCCTTATTATTAGCATCTAAAAGTACAGTTTTTACGATATCAGAATTGAAGATTCTTTTTTGAATCCAAAATGCTACTCAAATAAATGCGATTTTACAGAGGATGAAGCATAAAAATATTTTAAAAAACATAGGATATGGATTGTGGGTATTCCAAGAATATAATCCTTTGGAGCTGGCTTCTAAATTGACAGCACCATCCTATATTTCATTAGAATCGGTTTTGCAAAAAAGTGGAATTATTTTTCAGCATTATGAAAAAACGATTACTTTAGTTTCCAACAATACTTTTACAAAAGAGATCGATGGTAGAGTATTTGAATATCATAAAATTAAAAATGCCATTTTGACGAATCCGATCGGATTGGAGTATAGGGAAAATTTTTCTATAGCAAAGCCAGAAAGAGCTCTTTGTGATATGGTTTATCTTTATAAACAGATTACTTTTGACAATCTGACTTCGCTAGATTACCAACAGTTGGAAACTATTGCTCAGATATATCCCAAGCCCACCTATTTACTTATTAAAAAACTGATCCAGAATGCTCAATCAAAATAAACATAGGAACCTTATGTTTCAAATTCTTAATGAAATTTATAGTTCTGAATTAAAAGATAAAATTGCTTTTAAGTGAGGGACCTTAGCTTATTTTTTGTATGGACTCCCAAGATTTTCTACAGATTTAGATTTTGATCTTATCGCCCCTGATCCTAGAATTATGGGTATATTAAGGACTATGTTAAAGCCCTATTGAAGGATAAAAGATGAGAAAGATAAGGAAAATACTTATTTTTTCTTACTTGATTATGGAGAACATGAACATAATATCAAGATTGAAGTCAGCAAAAAAATGTATACCAACACCCATTATAGTATCGTAAATTTTTTCTGAAAACCAATAGTAGCTATGGATAAGCAGAGTATTTTTGCTCATAAATTAGTAGCCTTGAGTGAAAGATTTAAAAATAGGGATTTATTTGATGTATATTACTTTTTTTCTTCTTTGTTTCCGATTGATCAAAGTATTATCCAAGAAAGAACGAAGCTTAGCTATCCAGATTTTTTAGTGCAACTCTCAAAGTCTTTACCAGAGCATTTTACTGCAAATACAATTCTAGCAGAGATATGAGATCTCATTACAGAAAAGCAGAAATATTTCATGAAAACAAAAATCGTTACCGAAGTTCAAAGTTATTTAGAGCTTGAAAAGTTTAATTATGAGCATAAACTGTAAAATACATCTAAAAATTTTTCTCTTGAGAAATGTGACTTATTAGTTATAGTTTTGAGTGGTTGATTGAGAAGTGCCTTTTTGTAAAGGATGAATGAAAACTGATTTTAGGGCGAAGATTTAATTTTTATTTCTATGACTTAGAGTAATGCAGAGGGGGCTTGTTTCAATTCTTATTTGTACTTATAATGCTGAAAAAACTATTGTGGAAACTTTGGAATCTTGTTTAAATCAAAGTTACCAAAATTTTGAAATCTTGATTCATGATGATCAGTCTCAAGATAAAACTTTAGTAGCTATTCAAGGGATGAACGATCCAAGGATTCAGATTTTGGAGTCTTGAAAAAAACTTGGTCCTTATAAATGACTGAATTTTCTTTTGACATATGCAAAAGGGGAATATATTGCGATTCAGGATCATGATGATTTACGAGAGCCGCAAAAATTGGAGCTTCAGGTTGATTGTTTAGAGAAGAATCCTGATTATATTTGATGTGGAACGAGGACTCGTATGCGATATGAGGGAGATGATCAGTATTTTGATTACTTTTTATGAGAGGAAAATTACTATACTTTGCACCCTTCTTTGATGTTTAGAAATCAAGGTTTTCGCTATCCAGAACATAAAGTTTATATGAATGATGCGCGGTTTCAGAAAGAAGTATTATGTAAATGAGAAAAAAAGATAAAAAATCTGGATCAAATGTTAACGATTCATCGTATTAAAGCAGGATCAGAAAATTATAGCTATAAGCGATTTTCGCTAAATAAAGAGAATTTACATACCTTGTATCATCTTCATCCTTGGCGATATGCCACAGCGGCATTAGGGGTAGAATTGATGAGGAAGTGCCTCTATCCCATCTTACAGAAAATAGGAAAGGGAAATCTGATTGATAAAATAGAAAGAGTTCCTTTTATTTTGCAGGGGTATAAGATCAAGAAACTATAATGTAGCATAGAGATTTTCGTAATGTTTGATCATTGTTGGAAGGGAAAATTGAGGATTAAGTTCAATATGAAGTGAGTCTTTATGGTGTAGGGTTCGTTCAAATCATTCAATCAATGCAGAAAGATTTTTATATTCTGCGATGTATCAGTTTACTTTGTGGCTTACAATTTCAGGGATTCCTCAGGTATTAAAACTTACTACAGGGCATCATGCAGAGATACTTTCTGCAACAACCAATCAGAAACTATCCGCTAAACTAGGATAGAGAAAGATATCTGCTGCAGAAAAATAAGAAGCCATTTCTTCTTTGGAAACAAAGGGGAGTTCCAAGATGTTGGAAGATTGATTTCTTTTATGGTTTCCTAAGGTAATGAAAAGGAAATTTGGATTGTTTCTGTATGAATGTGCGATTTGTTGGACATAAGATAAACCTTTGAGATTGCTTTTACTTCAGCTCCCAGCAATACTGAGAACTAAGATCTTGTCTAAAGGGAGATCTAAATGTTTTCTACTTTCTATTTTGGATTTTTTGGCAAAAAGCTCGGTATCAATACCATTATAAATCGTAAAAACGGGATTCTTTCAGGTTATTTTATCATTACGAACTTTATCGCTCATCCATTGGGAAACACCTACATAAGCTATAGGAATTTGTTCTAAGATTTTTTTCCTCGTTAAATAGCTTTTTTTTGTCTTGTAAGGAAAAAGGTTATTATTCTCATCGTTTCCAGAAATAATCCAGTCATCATGCAAGGTCATAAGCACTTTTTTTTCATGAGCTATCAGAGGTAAACATGTTCGGTCAAAAAAACCTCCTTGAATACTATGTAAATGAATGATATCAGCTTTTTGATATTCTTTAAATTGGCTCAAAAAGCGATAATCAATAGCTCACGGGGTTAGCCAATCAAAAAGAAAATTGAGTCCGACGGCTCCTTTATATCTTAGCACTTTATACCGCCAATTCTCGTGGGTTTGATAACGAGAAGTCGTATTGTTCTGTTGTGTTCCAAAGTGATAACCTGTAAGTTTGTGACTAGAAAAAATGCTAGGATTGATCCCATCAATAATGGCTTGACAGAGTGCATCTGCTCATGTGCGTCCAGAAATGAGATTAATGTGGAGAATGTTGGTCATTTTTTCGCTTAATCAGAGCTAAACTAAAGGATAAAGGCAATAGTGAGAGTCCATAATGCAAAATATTTCTCAAGAAAGCAGACCAAAATTTAGGGTAGAACTTACGATACTGGATACTTAATTTTAAAATATTTAATCTTTGTTTTCTTCTATTTTTTCCTGAGATTCCACACGGATCTATTTTGAACGTTACGGCATTATCTTGTAAATTGTGGAGTTTATATTTTTGACCGATTCTTAGCCAGAGTTCATGATCTTCTACATAATCCCATTTGGAGTCATAGTTCCCAACCTGTAAAATAGCTTCTTTTCTGAAGACTACACTTACATGTAAAAGCTGCGTCCCAGAGAGCATCAGATTTCTAATTTCTTCATCTGACTCAGGTTTTTTTGCTAAAAAAAGTGGATTATTGTTCGTATCTACTGCAGTTGCATTCGTTCCACAAATTCAATATTCAGGATTTTCTCTTAAAAAGTGGATTTGTTTTTCTAATTTATAAGGATCAGTCCAGATATCTTCGTCATCAATCCTGGCGATAAATTCACCATGACTGAGTTCTAGTCCTTTATTGAGGGTTTTTGTAAGTCTGAGGTTGGTTTCGTTTTCAATATACACAATTCTTGAATCCTGCTTTGCATGTTCTGCGAGAAATTTTCAAATTCCATTGGTAGAGGCATCATTGATGATAAGGAGTTCTCGTTGTTGATAGGACTGTTGGAGGATGGACTGCATAGTGGTTTGGAGATCCGTTTGATGTCCGTTATATACAGGCAGAATAATTGAAACCAGATTTTTTTTCATAGTTCTTTACTAAGAAATAAAGAGGGACTTAAGCTTCTTTTCTAGCATCTGAAGATGGTCAAAAATAATCTCGGCAGCATGCGGGAGGAAAAGAGGTTCGCTAATAAAGTCTTGATATTTTGAAGGATCAGTATAAAGTTGTGCAATCAGTTGAGGACTATCTTCATTCCAGAAAATAATTCTCTTTTCATTGAGAATGCTTTTGTCAAAATTATTCAAAAGTCCTTGATAAATAGGAATACATCCCCCTTTAAAAGCATCAGTCAGCTTTTCTGTAACATATCCCTCTGAGAGCGTATTTTCTGGGCAAATTGTAAACGCGTAGTTTTGTAAAAACTCAAGCTTGTCTTCAATACGATGAGAAAGTTGGATATCAATATTATGCAATAAAGCAGAAGGACAATCAATAGCTGCAATAGTTTCCAGCTGATGGTAAATATGAGTTCTCATCCCATTCATATCATGTCTTGCAATCAAGCAACAGAACTTCTTTTCTGAGAGAGAGAGCTGTTTTTTTGCTTCTATATCTTGTAAAGTAGATTGAATTTCTTCTAAACTGGTATGATAGGGAGAAATAAGTGCGTAGAGCCAAAGAGGAAATCTGATATAATTTTGTGCCGCAATATCTCTAAATCCGATAGCAAGATCAACTTCGTGCAAGCAATAGTCATTATATGCAGCATATCTTTCTTTTCAGATATGTTCTCCAGTAAAGAATATTTTTGTGTTAGAGGAGTATTTTAGTGAGGCACGAGGTCAAAAAACTGAAAAAAAATCGACAGTTTTTCCTTCAGGATTCAGATTTTTTGTTTTTATAAATTCACTTAATCGAAAGCTATTATCTTCAAATCCTTCCCAAAAATTTATGAAATGATTGGGAGTATAAGCATACTTAGAATAATCTTGATGATACTTTTTCTGTGGGAATAAGGAGTTGAGGAGTTTATTGTAATAGTAGTTTAGCTTCATTGCAGTTCTCTTTTTATAAATAAAACTTTATCATAGGGTGTGTAATCATAATTTATTGCAAACTTGTTTGATAGCCATTAGTATTTTCCCCGGATAGAGATTTCATCCAGAGCCAGATACTCCCATGAAAACCGGAAGTTCAGTAAAGGAGGGGAGTTTTTTTCAGCGAAGCTTTTGGTAATAGCAAAACTCCAATCCATGTCCCTTAAAATCATCTACTAAAGCTTCAATATTTTCTAAATTTTCCTTAAAAAAAATCGGACTTGTCTTAAAAAATGCAGTGTTAGCATTCTGCCGATCCAAAAGAGAAGTTCTAAAAAAGATATTTTGCTTTTTCACTTCGTTTTTTAAAATATTATTAATGTTTTTTATAAGGTATCTTCCAGAGATTTTATAGAAAGTATGGCAATTTTTCAAGAACTCAGAATGCTGTAATGCATAGTTTATGATCTGTTGTTCTCAGTATCATTTTCATTTTTTTATGACTTTTTCTGTATCTTGTTGAAAAGAAATCAATTCTATTTTTTTTTCAAAAATTTTTGCAAGAGGGAAAAGAAAATCAAAAGCTTCTAGTCAATAATTGGAACCATCGCAAAATACGATTTCGGTAAAATCAGAATTGGTAATATAAAAGGTCAGTGCTTTTATATAGTCTTTTATTCTGGTATCAATATCTTTCCTCTTATGTCAAGGAATTTCGATATTTACATCTATAGCTGATGTTAAAAGTACAGGAGTTTGCATTCCAGGGCTGTAGGCTAGCTATTAAAGGTTTTTTTGTTGCTCATTTTTTTCCCCAATACGGTATATTTGAAGAGGATTTTGTCAAAAATATTTTGAATGGATCAAAATTCAAAGATTCCCAGAAACTTTTTTATACGCAGAAAAAAATTGATTCTTTTTTTGTGGATTGTTGCATAAGGAATGAAAGATAGTTTTTTAATAGTAAGGTCTTTGATAGTTTTTCTAAGAAGGTAATATCGAATATGTTCAATAGCATTTTCTTTACCTCTATAATTAACAAATCGTTCCGTAGTTTTTTTGTGGAGGTGTTTTTCATAGAAAGTATTAGACATTTTAAAAAATGCGGTGGTAATGCTGAAAAATTCGCTATAATGCAATCCGTTATGGATATAGACTTGTTCTTCTTTAAGTTCTTCTAAAATTTTATCAATATCTCTGTAGATATATCTTCACGTTATTTTATATCGGCAGGAAGTTTGTTTTAAAAAATGAGAGTTTTCAAAAGCATAATCAATGATTTCAGCTTCTCAATATCAATAATTATATTTTTCTGTATTGTTTGTGTTTCACTGAAACGAAAGTAATTCAATCTGTTTTCAAAATAGTGATGCAATGGAAATAAGTGCCTCTTTATCTTTTTCTGGAAAGGCAAAGTTAGAATTTTCACAAAAACAAATATAACCAAAATTAGAAGCACTGATATAGTATAAAAGAGCTGAGATATATCGCTGATATCTTACATTAGATTGCATTGTATACTCTGTTTTATCTCCTTGCCCAAGTACTCATTTTGAAGGAGCTATTGTTCCTGTTAATAAAAGTGTTTCCATATCTTGTTTCAATTCAAATTAAATAGTTATTGTATATTCAATTTGGTTGGTTTTAGAGGGAATTGAAAGGATGATATCCATCAGCGGAAAATAAGTTAGAACAAAGAAAAACCAATTAAGTCTGATTCAATATTTGTTTTTGAGTAACCACTTTAGGCTACTAAAAAATCAATAATTAGAAAGATATTTGCTCCTATAATGGAACCCTAATCAGCTCAAGAGGAGATCAAATCCCTTTTTTGTATAGTTGAAAAGATGTCTAGGAACATCTCTTTCCACAGCATATCCTTTAAATAAGGATCCATTTAGTGCATCTACGGTAGGGATAGTAATAATCATTTTCCCGTTTGGTTTGAGGATTTTTTTCAAAAAAATAAGGGTTTCATTAGGGCAGTCTATATGCTCAAATACATGTGAAATATAGATAATATCAAATTTATTATCATCAAAGTTTTCTTTTCTGATATCGGTATTATACCAAATAGAATTTTTTGTTTCTGGAGTTCCTATTTCAAATCCAAAATAATTCATTCAATAGTCTTTGATTGTTTCTCCCAAATATCCACTTCCACAACCGACATCCAAAAAATTGCCTCATGGGTATCAGCTTGTTAATGCTTTTAAATCAGTTGATTGTTTATTTAGCACTACAAAAGAATACTTTATTGTCTTTAGCCAAAAATCAACGATCTTGTGAAGCGTGGATTTTTCCATTCCTTTTTTTATATTGTAACTGTAATAATCTTTTGGATAAAACTCCTTTTGTTCCTCTTTCTTTGGTAAAGGTAGTATTGTTTCAGTTCAACAATGAGGACATTTGTAGAGTGTATAGTTTTTGTCCCTTCAAAGATTATAGTCTTTTGCAGAGAGAAAATATTGAAGCTGGGTTTGACATGCGACACAAGATTTTGGTACTTCTTTCATTATGAATTATTAAAGATAAATAGCTATCAATGTAGAGTTCTCAATCTACTCATACTGATTTAAAATTTCAAAGCCATGAGCTTTCAAGAGTTCATCTTTTTTGAACGTTTCAAGATCAGACCTTACCATTTCTTGACATAAAGCTCTAACACTATGTTTGGGCTTCCATCCAAGGGTGGCTCTTGCTTTACTCGCATCTCAGAGCAAAAAATTCACCTCAGCAGGTCTGAAATACTTTGGATCTACTTCAACTAAACATTTTCAAGTTGCCTTATCATATCCTTTTTCATCTTTTCAAGTTCATTTCCACTCTAGTTCAATTCCAATTTCTTCAAAACTCCAATTTACAAAATCTCTCACGGTATTGGATTCTCAAGTGGCAATCACAAAATCTTCGGCTTTCTCTTGCTGGAGCATTAACCACATTGCTTCTACATAATCCTGTGCATGTCATCGATCTCTTTTTGCATCGAGATTTCCTAGGTATAATTTTTCTTGGAGTCAGAGTTTTATTTTTGCTACTGCCATAGTAATCTTTCTCGTAACAAAAGTTTCTCATCTACGAGGAGATTCATGATTAAATAAAATCCCATTACATGCAAAGATTCAGTAACTTTCTTTATAGTTTCTTGTTATTCGCATGGCATATAATTTTGCACAACCATAGGGACTTCTAGGATGCATAGGGGAATTTTCATGATATCATTTCTCTGGTCTGTTGTAGTCGAGTCCTCAAAATAATTCACTTGTTGAAGCCTGATAAAATTTACAAGTTTTCTCAAGTCCTGCAACTCTGATTGCTTCCAGGAGTCTTAAGGTTCAGATTCAGTCGCAGTTCGCAGTGTATTCAGGAATATCAAAACTGACTCCGACATGAGATTGTGCAGCCAAATTGTAGACTTCATCTGGCTTAATTTCTGAAATTAATTTAATCAAATTTGCACTATCGGTCATGTCACTATAATGGAGAATCAGCTTTCTATCTTTTATTTCTGGTCATTCATAGAGATGATCGATTCTATCGGTGTTAAAGAGCGAAGCTCTTCTTTTTAGTCCATGAACTTCATATCATTTACTGAGGAGAAATTCCGTTAAATAGGATCCATCTTGACCAGTTATTCAGGTTATGAGTGCTTTTTTCATATTTCAAAACTAATAAATAATGCGTTTATCAAGATAACTAATCATCTTCTGAAATCAAGGCTAAAATGATGAAAAAATGTCTGCTTCTCCCTTTTTTTGCAGATAATCTCATTTATTTTCAGTTGAATTACGAGGAAAGGGAATTTTTTTACTTTCTCATTGAACTTGGGCGGAAAAACCTTACACTGAATTCAGATTTTTTACTCTTTTTGAAAATGTGATGATAGATCTAAAAAAAGTTCGTGAAGATATTGCAGGCTACAAACTGATTTGTCAAAAAAAAGGAAAACAGATTGTGGTGGAGGAAATTCTCGCGATGGACGATCAGAGAAAGGCTCTCCAGCTTGAAATCGACCAAACCAAAGCCCAGCAAAAACAGCTTGCAGCTCAGCAGGACTACGAGGGAGCGAAAGCCCTGAAAACCAAAATCCAAGAGCTTGAAATTCAACATAATGAAGTTGTGAAGAACCTTGATACTCAGCTCCTTAAAATGCCAAATACTTCCTTGCATCCTGAAGTTCCAGAGGGGAAAGATGACAGTGAAAATGTGGTCGTTCAGACTTTTGGAGCGATTCCGCAGTTTGATTTTCAGCCTTTGGATCATATTGAGCTGATGAAGAAGCACGATATGATTGATATTGAGAGGGGAGTGAAGTTAGCAGGTGCGAGAAGCTATTTCCTCAAAGGCGATGGAATGCTCCTTGAACAAGCGGTTTTGCAATATACGCTGAAAAAGATCGTAGAAAGAGGATTTACGCCAATGCAGGTGCCAAATATCGTAAATCCTGAATGTTTGCATGGGACCGGCTACTTTCCTGGAGGGGAAGAAGATGCTTACCGAATGGAAAGAGATGATCAGCGATTGATCGGAACTTCTGAAATCCCAGTGACCGCTTATCATATGAATGAAATTTTGAGCGAAGAGGAATTGCCAAAGAAATACTGTGGTTATTCTGCTTGTTATCGCCGTGAAGCAGGGACCTATGGGAAAGATACCGCAGGGCTTTATAGAGTGCATCAGTTCCAAAAGGTAGAGCAAGTCGTAGTTTTGCCGGCTGATGAGAAAATGTCTGAGCAGTATTATCGCCAGATTTTGCAGAACTCTATGGATATTCTCGCAGATTTAGAGCTTCCTTATCGTTTGCTTCAGCTCTGTAGTGGAGATCTCGCGATCGGAAAGTATAATTCTCACGATCTAGAATGCCGAATGCCTTCCAGAAATGCTTATGGAGAAACCCATTCTGTGACCGCTTTCCTAGATTTTCAAGCAAGAAGACTGAATCTCAAATACCGTGATAAAGAAGGAAAAATTCAGTATTGCTATACGATGAATAATACTGCGATTGCGACCCCAAGAGTTTTGATTGCACTGATAGAAAATAATCAAACCGCGGATGGAAAAATCAGAATTCCTAAGGTTTTGCAGCCGTATATGGGAAAGGAAGTGATTGGGTAGAATAATGAAATAATTTTTGAAATCTTTTCTTGCTTTTAGTCTGTATATCTTTATACTACGGTCAATCCCAATATTGGGAGAAATATAAAAATTTTATGTTATGTCTGAACACACAAAAAATGCCAGACCGTCCACCTATGACAAGCACACTTCTCGATCTAAGCAGCTTAACAAGCAGACAAAGGTCAAAAGTGGAAATTATGTTAAAGGTGGAAGCCCCAAAGGGCGACATAGGAAAGATAAATAATCTTTCACGGGGGATTGAGTTTGCTCATTCCCCCTTCCTTTTTATTGGAAAGAGTAATCTGATGCGAATCTATGTAAAAACTGCTCCATATAACCAAAATAGCTATGTTCAACATGTAATTGAGCATCTTGTATTAGGATGATACACAAGTACTAAGTGTTATTTTGAAATTGCTTATGGAGTCAGTGGAACAAGTTGGCTTGATTATTCTACTTACTTTCTTCCTCCGACTGTTAAGGTAGAGATGGTTCTAGATCAGTTTTTTTCTCCTTTAGATATGTCTATTATGAAGAGAGAAATAAAAATGATCAAAGAAGAATTATCTGGACAGCTTTCAGATACTACTCTTCTCGTAAATCGTATTGGGAAGGAAGTATATTGAAAAAGCTTTTGACGAGCTCAATTTGGGACTCAGATTTCTAAAAAAACACTTCAACTTGAACATAAAAAATATTATTCTAAAGAGAATATACGAATTACTGATGATGATTTCTTAGTCTTAAAGAGACCTAATCATATCTCAGAACAAGTAAGTTTTTGAATCCTACAAATACCATGATCAAGAAGCTATAAAGTAAGGTGAGATCAATATTTTACAAAAATTTTTAAGGATTCAGCTTCGGCATATGCTTTATGTTATTTACTTGATTGGATAATGGCAGTATGGGGAGAGTATTCTTCCAATTACTTAGGAAAATCATATGAGTCTCCAGTTTTTTGTGAATTTTTTGAATATTCATCTCATCTTTTGCTCATCATTGATAAAAAGACCAAAAACTTTTTGGAAAACAATCTCCTTGAGCCTCTGTTTTTTTCACTCGCAATGAAGAGATTTTTGGAAACGCCGTGTCTTTTACAAGAAATTGCTCTGACCATAGAAGTGAGGTCTTGAAAACAGGTTGATTTGTTAGACTTGAAAAAGTATATTACTTCCCTAGACTTGCACCATATACAAGAATCTCTTCTTTTTTAAGTTAGCTTTTTGACGATGCTTCTTATCTGAGATCTTCACATCACTTCAAAAATCAAAACTGAACTGCTTGATCAGATCAGGGCTTTTGTCGCATCTCAGCCAGAAGAAAAAAATCTGGTTTTTCTTGGGGATTTTGTCTATCATTTCAGTTATGATAGAGCTGCACTTTTGGCACTCTTTGAGCTGTTTTTGGAGCTCTATGCGCAGGGAAAAACGCTCTATATTCTCGCAGGAAATCACGATCGGCTCGGAAACTCGTTCGTTTATGAAGAGGGGAAGCAGGTTTTTGATCTTTTACAATCACATCAGGCTGAAGGGAAGCTTCATTTCATTACCAAGCCACGACTTACCGAGCTTGAGGGCGAGAAAATCTTGTTTCTTCCCTTTTGCTTGGAACTGCATGAGGAGGAATATTCAGCTTTTGAACTCTGAAAAACTCCGCTTACTGAGGAGCTCTTAAAATCAAAAGACAAAAATGAGCAGTTTTCTGGAAAGCTCAATCAGTTGGTAAATGGCTTTATTCAGCAGGAAAAAAAGCTGACCATCGTTCATCATTACTATTTCAATAAAGAAAAATTTCCTGGCTATCGTTCCGCTTTCACATTCAAAGACATTGCCCTTGCTGAGCAACTTTTAGAACTGCCAGAAGTCAGGTTTATCTCTGGGCATTTGCATACCCCTTTTTATCATAAAAACTATCTCTGCGTGGGAAGTGCTTGGGCGACTTCACCTTTAGAATCCAATCAAATGAAAGGGTTTTTCCGCTTTTCAAAAGGAGAATTCTCGTTTTTTGGGACGCAGATTGTCAATTATTTTGAGCTTGAGCCGACCGCGGTTTGTGATGAAGCGGCGTTGATCCGCCTTTCTAACGAGATTATCAAGCAGACGGAATCCTTGCTTACAGCTTCTCCATACTATCAAGGTATGATCTGTGAATACCCCGAGCTTGATCTCAAAAAAACAATTCTGACCCTGAAAGTCAAAAACTTGGATTACGAAAAGATTGATGAAGTGCTTGCTCCCGAGCTCAGGAGTCAGCTTTCTGATTTTAGATTGAAAAAAACTTCGGCAAAGGTTGATGATTTGTTGCTTCAGCTCGAGAAGCCTGATGGGGAAGCTTTGCAAACTTTTGGCTGATGGAAGGACTTATTGAAAGCTTTTTTGCACAAGCAGTATCCTGAGGAGTTTTGAAAGTATGAGGAAATATTGAAAAAGTTGGGAGTATTGTAGGAAAATCTTGGGAAAATTTTCAGCTTTTTCTTGAAATTAGACATAATAATACTAAGCTCTAATTGAGTTTATTTTCCTAATCTTCAAAAATGCCTCACTCATTTTTCTCCAACTTTACCAATCTCTATCCGATCCAAAAAACACTTCGCCGAGAACTTAAACCTTTGAATGAGCATTTCCAGCACGATCCTGCATTGCTAGAGCTACGAAATGACGATCTTATCGCTAGAGATCAGAAAAGAGAAGAAGATTATCAAGCTATCAAGCCGCTTTTGGATAAGCTGCATAATGATTTTATTACGCAAAGTCTGCAGTCGCTCAGTTGAGTTGATTTCCCAGGCTTTGTTTCTTTTTATCTGGACTATCAAAAACAAAAGAAATCTGACCTTGATGCGAAAGTCCTAAAAACCTTAGATGAAAATTTTAAATCAAGAACTGCTACCTTGAGAAAGGCAATTGCTACTTCCTTTGCACAGATTGCTGAATTGCGAAAATCCAATCCTGACTATGTCAATCTCAAAGGAAATCCGTATTTATCGCAAAAAAGCTTTAAAATTCTGACTGAAGCTGGGATTTTGTGAGTTTTGGAAAAGAAATATGCAGATGATGAAGAAACTCTTGCTTTGATCCGCCGTTTTGGGAGCTTTTTTACCTACTTTACCGGA
This sequence comes from bacterium, assembly GCA_041831495.1. Taxonomy (GTDB): domain Bacteria; phylum Patescibacteriota; class Gracilibacteria; order Absconditabacterales; family Absconditicoccaceae; genus HOT-345. The sequence goes on from JBHAST010000051.1 coordinate 36,465, forward strand.
TTCAATCAAAATCGTGAAAATTATTACAGTGATGAGGAAAAAAGTACCGCGGTTGCCTATCGTGCGATCAATCAGAACCTACTCACTTTTGCCAATAACTGTAAAATGCTTGATCAGCTTTCAGTTCTTACTCTTTCTGATGAGGAGATGAAAGTTTTGAAGCCTGAATCTTATGCGGATTTTCTCACGCAAGAGGGGATTGATCATTATAATACTCAGATTGCGAGCCTGAGAACCAAAATTAACGAACACTTTCATCAGACAAAAACCAAGCTTCCTCAGCCTAAAACACTTTACAAACAGATCGGTTCTCCTGGGGCAAAAACACTTCCTTTTGAAAGGATTGACTCGCTTGAGCAATTTCAGGAGCTGATGCTGCAGTTTCTTCAACTCAGCAGTGAAAGATTACCAGAGATGCAGAAACTTCTTGCTGATCTTGCTTCGGAAACTGTAGATTTGAATCAGATTTTTCTTGCTAAATCCGCACTTAATCAGCTTTCCAACCGTTATTTTGCAAATTGGCATCTCTTGCTAGAAAAAGGGGTAGAGCTTGGAATTTTTAAATACAAGAAAAATGAGGAAGAAAGCTATAAATTGCCACAATATGTGAGTTTATCTCAGTTAAAAACTGTTCTTGATGCTTTGCCTGCTCAGATTGAGCAAGAAGAGAGGACTTTTGGACTTTTTAAGACACAGCGAGAAAAAAACTGACTATCTCATTGGGAAACCTTTTTACAGGCGATGAAGTCAGATTTTTCATCTTTTTTGTATGGGGAGCAGGAAATGGTAGATCAAGAAGGGAAAAAAGTCGGAATCCCTTCATTTTTCTCAGCTTTGCCATTGCGAAATGAAGTGAAAAGGTTTGATAAAACCAATCAAGAACATAAAAATCTTGTAAAAGCAATGCTTGATGCTGCACTTGGAGCTTTGAGAATGGTGAAATGATTTAGAGTTGATAGTGATAAATTGTGATTTGTTCCAGAGTCAGATTTTTATGTGAGGTATGATGAGCTTTTGTATGAGTATCCTTTGCCAAAGCGATATGATATGCTCAGAAGCTACCTAACCCAAAAGCCTTATTCACAAGAAAAGTTAAAGCTGAACTTTGATTGCTCAACCTTACTCAATGGACGAGATAAAAATAAAGAAACTCAGAACTTATCAGTGATTTTGAGAAAGGAATGAAAATTTTACCTTGCAATTATGAAAAAAGATCAGAATAAATTTTTTGAAAAACAGCTTCTCTATACGGGAAATCTTGGAACTATGGAAAAGATGGACTATAAACTCCTTCCATGAGCCAATAAAATGCTCCCAAAATGCTTAATGCCAGGATCTGATAAGAAAAAATATGGAGCTTCGGATCAGATTTTGGAGCTCTATGCCAAGGGAAGTTTCAAAAAGTCAGATAAAAGCTTTAATCTCCAAGATTTGCACGCCTTGATTGACTTTTATAAGTCTGCATTGCCAAAATATGAAGATTGGAGAGTGTTCAATTTCCAGTTCCAAGCTACAGAAAACTATCAAGATATTGCTCAGTTTTATAAAGAAGTTGAGCAACAAGGCTATTTACTCAGTTGGAGAGCGGTCAATGAGCAACTTTTAGCACAAGGAATAAAAGACTGATCCCTATTTCTCTTTCAGATTTCTTCCAAGGATTTTGAAGGAAAATCAGCAACTCCAGACTTGCAAACTCTCTACCGAAAGCAAATTTTTGAAAGCAATACCAATGTAAAACTCAATGGAGAAGCAGAAATTTTCTTTAGACCATGAAGTATGAAAAAGGAGAAGAAAACACTGAAAGTAGATAACTATGAGGTTTTCAAACACAAGAGATATACTGAAGATAAGCTCCTTTTCCATGTGCCGATTACCTTGTGATTTGGAAATAGTGAAATCAGTCCGACCGCTCCTTCAAAGTTCAATCAAAAACTCAATCAAGAGCTGATCATACCTCATTTTGATGATTTGCATGTGATTGGAGTGGATCGCTGAGAAAAACACCTCGCTTTTTATTCTGTAGTTTCAGTCAAAACTGGGAAAATCGTTGAACAAGGGACCTTGAATATCATTGAACAGAAGACACCGAATGGGGTTAGAAAAGTTGATTATGAAGCTAATCTCTCAAAAAAAGCTAAAGACAGACTGGAGGCGCGTAAAAACCGAGATACGATCGAAAAAATCGCTGACCTCAAAAATGGATATATTTCTCAGGTAGTAAGTAAGCTCGTGGATTTGGTATTGAAATATCATGCTGTGATTGTTTTTGAGGATTTGAATGCAGGATTCAAAAGAGGTCGCCAAAAAATTGAGCATTCCGTTTACCAAAAACTTGAACTCGCCCTTGCTAAAAAGCTCTCTTGCCTGATCCGCAAAGAAACTCCTATGGGAGAGCCAGGAAGCGTTGTTCAACCCTATCAATTAGCCCCTGCAATCACCACTTTTGGCGATATCAAAGGGAAACAGCGAGGAGCGATCTTTTATACTCGTGCAAACTATACTTCTACGACTGATCCACTCACTTGATGGAGAAAAACCATCTATCTGAAAAAATGAAGTCTGACTGAAATGCAAGATCAGTTTTTAAAAGCATTTTCAGATATTCAGCGAGATATTCAGGAGCAGGCATATCTTTTTGATGATGGTAAGCGAAAACTCTATTCAAATGTAGAGAGGCGAAGAGGGAAAAGAGACGATCACTGGCAATGGACACAAACCAAATATAATCCCACAGCAGAACTAGATGCTCTTTTTGCAAAATATCAAATAGAAAAAACTGAACCTCTTTTCGTTCAACTCAAAAATCGCGATCTTCCTCAAACTTTTTGGACTTCTTTATTCCGAATCCTAGATTTGATTATGCAAATCAGAAATACTGATGATGAGGGTAGAGATGTGATCATTTCACCTATTGGCTCAACTGATGAGAGATTTGACTCTCGTAAGCGATTTGAGCAATATCCGAGCGAGGAGAGTAATGCTGCTCCGTATCCGACTTCATGAGATGCAAATGGTGCATTTAATATTGCGAGAAAAGGAGTTATGATGCTTGAGAGAGTAAGAGCTAATCCTGAGAAACCTGATTTGTTGATTAGAGATGCTGAGTGGGATGAGTTTGTGGTAAAATAGAAAATCATAACTACAGAAAAAGAATCTCTTGCATTTTTCATAAAAAAGACTATAAGGAACATACAGATGGTTGAAATAATACTAGAGGAGGGGGGAAATATGCTCTCTTCTAGAATATTTCTACTCTTTGTAGATTGTAGTTATCGTGCGGAATGCATTTAGATTTTAGTTCTTAAAAAGTATAAAATGCCTTGAGAAGATGTCATGGTTCTCCCCAAAATTATGAATATGAAAATTAAGAATATTGGATGTATTGGGAATGGAGGAATAGACTTGGATATAGATGATATTGTAGTTCTAGTTGGCCCTAATAACGCAGGGAAAAGTACTATATTGAAGGTGTATCAATGTATAATGGGAAATGGAAAATTAGATCCTTCTGATTTTCATCTCTGAAATTTTGATCCACAAAATCCACCAGAGGTTGAGGTTCTCTCTTTTTTGAGTAACAATACTTCAATATCTGTATGAGAACATTTTCGTAGTCCTCAAGAGAATGATTGATTTTTAATCAAAGAGAAGCGAATATTTGACAAGAACGGAAAGTGAAATAGAAAAGGATGGAACTATGAGAATAATAATTGGGAAGATAATGGTCCGCTAGGAGCTGATAATGTTGCAAAATCATTAAGACCCATCCCGATTATGGTTAGTGCATTTGATTCTCCAGAAAAACAAACTCAGGAAATTAATAAACTACTAAAACAATTACTTATAGAGCAATTAAAAGATATTACTGATGAAAATGGGCAAAATCTGTATAATCAGTTAGTTGAAAATATAAGAAGTTTCCAGTCTAGACTTAGAGATCAATCACAAGAGAGACTTAATTCAGCTGAACAAGATTTGTCAGAGTATATATCTTCAATATTCCCAAACCATACATTATATTTTGATGTGCAAGCAGAATCAATATCTGAAGATAAAATTCCATTCTTTTCATCTGCAGAATTGAAGGTAAATGGAGCTGATGGTTATAATTCAACAATTGATAAACAATGAAGTGGGGCGAGAAGAACAATATTGTGGTCTATATTAAAATATATTAATTCTAAAACGACTTCTCAAAATAGATCATTTGTGTTATTGATAGATGAACCTGAACTGTGTTTGCATCCAAATGCTATTAGAGGGGCATGCAAAGTTTTATATGATTTAGCATCACAGACGTGACGACAGGTTATGATAACGACACACTCTCCTCAATTTATTGATTTATCAAGAGATAACACCTCTATTATTAGAGTTGAAAGGGGGGCTGATAATAATGTTTCATCGACTGTTTTATATAGACCAGAAACAGTGGAATTAACAGATGATGATAAGGAAAAATTAAAATTGTTGAATTTGTTTGATCCTTATGTTGCAGAGTTCTTTTTTTGATGAAAAGTTATTTTAGTAGAGTGAGATACAGAGTACTCTGTATTTAAATATATTTGTGATCATGAATGATATTCGGATGTTCATATAATCAGAGCAAGAGGAAAGGCAACAATTATTTCATTGATGAAAATTCTCAACCATTTTTGATGTACTTATTCAGTTTTGCACGATACGGATTCTAGATACTGTCAAAGAGATGGTAGAGAGGTAATGAATCCAGTTCGAACACTTAATGAGCGTATATTGGAAACTAGGAATGATAATGTAAGGTTAGTAGCAAGTAGGGAAACTTTTGAAGTGGCATATTTTGGTGAAATAACAAAGAAAGATAAGCCATATTGTGCAATTAATAAGATTAAGGAAGATCAGAATGTGTATAGCAACTTAAAGCAATTATTAGACTATCTAATTGGAAATGAATGAACTTTACCAAATTGAGCTATTGAGCGGAATGCCATTCAAGATTTAGAAGGTTTTATTAATTAATAAATTATTAAAATGGAAAGAATATCAGTTGTATCATCAAATATTAAGTCTGTAGGATATGAGAAAGGTATTTTAGAAATAGAGTTTCATACAGGATCTGTATATCAATATGATTGAGTCTCCCAACTTGAATATGAAAATTTAATAAATGCCTCTTCGGTGTGAGGTTATTTTGCAAGAAATATCAAAAATACATATCCTTATATCAAGATATCGTAATATTTATTAATTTTTTCTCATGGACCAATACATCCGCATCTCCTCTCTCAATGACTTCATCTTCTGCCCAAAATCCATCTACTTCCACAACCTCTATGAAAACTACGAAAAACAACTCTACCAAGACACTCCACAAATCAGAGGAACACTCAATCACACGCTCATTGACAGCGGAAATTACTCCACTTCCAAAGACATTCTCCAAGGAACCGCTGTCTTCTCTGAAAAATATGGTCTGATTGGAAAGATAGATTGCTTTCATATTGGAAAAAAATCGCTTATCGAGAGAAAAACACATATTTCGAAGGTTTACCAGGGGCAGATTTATCAGCTCTATGCTCAATATTTTTGTCTTACAGAAATGGGCTATGAAGTAGAGAAACTCAAACTTTATTCGCTAGATGATAATAAGGTTTACGAAATCCCACTGCCAAACGAGGAAGAAATTCAGGCTTTTGAAGCTTTTTTAGAAGAATATAGAGCGTTTGATCCGAGAAAATCTGCCTTCCAAGCACAAAAGGACAAATGCGAAAACTGTATTTATGCGGAGTTGTGCGATAGCTCACTCGCATAATTTTGAAAAAAATTAGAGAGAACTGTGCGATAG
>JBHAST010000052.1:0-30099 GCA_041831495.1 bacterium
AGAATGATCTTCAAGGGAAATATTTCATTAGATGATAAAATTCTGATCCTTCAGGCGAATGAACATGTTGGATCTGATAAATCTGATATGATCAACGGAGTTGAGTTTTATAACTTCAAAAATATTTAGAGATATCTAGTAAAATTAAAAAATACCAGGAGGAGAAAGAAATCCTCCTTTTTTGATTTTAAAAAAAGCTCTCATGCGGGAAAATATACTTTTCCGCTCTTACAACCATTAGTTTTAAGCAATTAAAAAAATAAAAATCTGAAAAAATATTTCTCTTGCAATAAGAAAAATTTTTCATATAGTAGTTTGTAATGCAAGGTAGTATATTTTTATATAGCGATCAAGAAAAGATGTATGATACCGACAATATCGCGATTCAGATGAGAAAAGGCATCTTGGAATATCTCATTCTCCTGATTATTAGCAAAGGGGAGGTTTACGCTTCTGATATTATCAGCGGACTCCAAAAGTATGATCTGCTCATTGTGGAAGGGACGCTTTATCCTCTCCTCTCTCGCCTTAAAAAAGATCAGCTTTTGACATATTCTTGGGTAGAATCCAGCTCCTGACCTCCGAGAAAGTACTACAAACTCACGCCTTTAGGCAAGCAAGTGATGAAAAAAATGGAACAAACCCGAAATCAGCTCAATACCGCTATTCTCTGAATCCAGAATCTGTAATAAAGCGATGTCATTCTGAGTGAAACGAAGAATCTAACATATCCTTTCCGACAGTGTCGGAATGCTTCGCTATCGCTTCGCTCAGGAAGACACACTCCGCTGTCATTGCGAGCATTAGCGAAGCAATCCAGACTTCCTTTCTACTAGAACTCCACATTTGCATACCGATAGGCAGGACTTCTCCTCACAACAACCAATTCTGAATTATAAATTCTACATTCTTCATTGTTTTACTTTCTATCATTCAAACCGATGAAAACGCTCAACCTCAACGAAAAATCATTCCAGCTTGAAAATGATGTTTTCAAATTCCTCAACGATTATGTGGAGAGGATCAATGCTTTCGTAGCGAAAAATCAGATTGATCCCGATCTCCACCAAGACATTTTGCAAAGGCTCGCTGATAAATTGACCGAAAAAGCGACAGAAAAAAACTGAATCACCCAGAAAATCGCGATCCAAATCGTAAACGACCTTGGAGAAGCCGAAGAAATCTTCGCTGAAGAATCAGATTTTGAAACTTTATGAAAAAGTGAAGCAAAAAAAGAAAAAGCTGAACCTTTCTACAAAAAGCTCCAAAACAACCAGCGAAGCAGACCGCAGGAAACTGCAATTCTCCTCGGAATCTTCGGAATGTTTGCCCAAGTAAGCGGACGAAAGGTGCGAGTTTGGAGGGGGCTTGTAATCTTCGCAAACCGAGTACTTTTAGAGGGCGGAATGGGAGAACTTTTCTTCCTCGGGCGAATGACCTACTTCCTGCTGGCTCTCCTCTTTCCGAGAAAAGAAAAAGACTATGGGGAAAGATCAGTTTTGAACTATTTTTTGACTCAGATTCGGGATTTAAGGCTCATTATCAGCAATAGTATAAAATTCTGATTCAGAAGCGTGAAACGAATCTTTGCAACAGCAATTCCTACCGTCTTGAAACGAGGAGCAAAACTCTTTTGACCGCTTTGGACTATGGTCAAAATCTGCTTTTTACTTTTGCGAAGCGCATTTTTAATCTTCGTGCTTCGGGGGCTCGGAATCCTGCTCTATTACTTACGAACCTGATATGTTTGGAACAATATGGAGATGACCTCGCTTTTCCCAGCGATCACTTCGTGGGGAGTTGCACTCGGTTTTCTTTCAGCTTTATTACTGTTATTGGGAAGTATCAGAGCAATATTCAAGAAAAAACTGATGAATACCGTGAGTTTAACCATTGCAATCGTAGCTTGAATTTTGGCAATGATTATCGCAGGGATTACTGGTCTACAGTTTTCTTCCAACTTCGCAGTTTCCAAGGCTAAGACCTATACCAAAGAAATGCAAATTCTGATCCCTGACAAAAACCAGCCGTTGATTATTAAAGTAGAACCAAATAATTTTACGCTTCCTGTTCAACCTTTTGAAGATATCATTGAGGAAAGTATCGTGATCAACTATATTCCTTATGAATGAAACAGCATAAAAGCTGACTTCATCTACCAAATTTACACAGACAACAAGGAAACCTTTGCCAAAATTACCGAAAACATCTCTGACCCTATCTATGAAATCAAAGATGGAATGCTTCATATCTCTCATAAAGACCACCAACTTTTTGATGCTGTAGTTCCTCTCGCAGTTATGAGATATTCAGTAGATCTCTATATTCCGACTGATTGGAAATTCAATATCGCAAATTATCTCTACGCTAATAATCTCCGCAAACCAGAACGAGCCAATAAACGAGGATATAGTGATCCTTATTATGATCAAGATACGGGAAGATGCTCTGATTGGATCACCTATGATGAAAAAGAAAATGTATTTTTCTGCCCTATGGAATTTAATATAGGAAGCACTAATGTAAGAAGTGTGATTGATAAAGATATTAGAAATAATAAAGCTGATCAGCTTTCTCCATTAGTTGGACTCAATCACGAATGGAGTATTACTTGGAAAGAAGGTCTGTATTGGAAGCTTGATAGCATCCTTTGGAAAAATAATCAAAAATTCATTGTAAAGCTTTCCGATAAAATGTTCAATATCTTCCTAGAAGTTGAAGCTACAGTAAATGAAAATGGAGATATTATCTATACCAAAAATACCGTGAAAGAAATAGAACAAAAAGGAATGATGACAGCTGAAAGAATGAAACTCTATGAAGGACGAGAGCAACTAGAAAATTTTAAACCTCAAATTCAAGAAGAAAAACCTGATTTAGAAGAAAGAATTTGAACCCTTGAGGCCGAACTTACAAAGCTAAAAGGAGATCAATAAATCAAGAAATCCAAGTACAAAAAAAAGAAACCGCAGTTCATGGTTTCTTTTTCTCTATGATTCACTCTTTTTTCATCCTTGAGTGATTAATTAAGCAATGGAGAGCTAAATTCTAGATCAATCACTGACAATGGAGCTCTAGAAAATTCAGACTTTCATTTTTTACAAGAGGTTCCATCACTAGCGATTCCCTGAACCATATTTTCACATCTCCAAGCAAACAAATCTCTATAACTAATCAGATTTTCATCAAAATTTCCTGCACTTAGAAGAGAAGTAATATGATGAACTCTTTCTGCTGTTGGAGTATCGTAAGTATTAAGACTTAAAAATTTTCCATGGACATAAAGTTTATTTTGAATTGCCGTTCCTGCATGAGAAGAAACCAGTCCATTGATAATAAAGTTTCATCTCAGATAGTTTGCATCACTTACTGCATCACCATTTTTCGCAAGATATCCAGCATCATTAAATGAAATCAGACTTGTTCCTGTGTTTACAGCAGTAGGCAAGAGGAGTTTTCCTCCATCAATGAAAACCGTTACTGGTTCATCGCTTGCCTTCATAAATTGCCTTAACTTGAGATCAATATTTTTTAGGATATAGGTCTTTCCCTGCTCAAGGACAAGCTCTTTTTGAAAAGCTCCCTGAGAATTATCATAACAAAGCACTTTCCCTCATTCAGTATTCCATTTTCCTCTACAAAGTTGCTCAGCTTTTTTTCTCGCAACATTAACAGCATCCGCTAATGAGTAAGAAGTCGTTCTGACAGTTTGAGATTTTGCTCCAAAGTTTCCTTCAATATCTATTTTATTTGGATTTAGCAAATCGTTTGTTAGTCCAATCACTCCACGAATTGCGAGATTCCATTTCAGGTTTTCTAGACTATTTTGATTGGTTATTGTCCAAGTCTCTCCATTATGAGTCCATTGATATTCTCACTCTGCTGAAGACTGAAAAAGCGTATTGATACAGTTTCCATTTCCAGAGGCAAGGGTAGTAGCAAGAGCAACATTCATCGCTTCTGAAGGGACATTAGCCCCCACGAATCCGATTCCCCCTTGATAGTCATAAAGATATCAAACTGGGGTTTTATTGTTAAGCAGCTGAAGCGTACAATTGAGCGGAGAATTTTTTATCATTTTATTCCCCTCTACACTATAATTCACACCAGCAATGACAAAACGATCTGGTTCATTTTTTACCTTGTGAGTAACTAAACCATAAATACTGTATTCATCGCCAGTTCAGCAACTCGTATAGAGTCCTCCCTCAACTTTCATATCATCATAGCTATTTCCCCCTTGCTTAAGGGAATTGAGGGTATTTTCATCCAAAGGTCGCAACCTCTCTCCTCTTTGAGAGTTGTAATAGATTCCCTCTAACTTTACTGTACAAAACTTTCAGGATCCGTTTTCTGTTTTTATTTCTTTTGGGATAGGTAATTTTTCCTGTGTAGAAACCCAAAGCGCCCCTCCTCAGAAATCGTTTCCTCCCGCATTGAAATGAATAGAAGAAAAATTATTCGCCAAACTTTGTGTAGCAACCTCAATGTTGTTGGTTTCTCCTTGCACCACAGCATAGCCCAGATACATGAGTGCTCCCGCTACAAATGCAAATAAAAACGCGAATCTACTTGAGTGTGAAGTTTTGTTTTTCATCAGTTTTTGATCAATAAAGTAAAGATATTCTCTTGAGAGGATAGGTTTCTCAAAGCTCTTTGCAAGCTAAAATAGAAAAAAATACAAAAAAGCTGAATAGATACAACTACTCAGCAAGATTATGATAGACTTGATCCACATCTTCATCATCATTCAAGGCTTCCAAGATACGATCAAAGATTTCTTTATCTTCCCCCTCGAGTGAAACGAGATTCTCTGCGAAAAAATGAATATCCGCTTCAGAAATATGATACCCAAGTCCTGCAATCGCTTGTCTTACTCAGATAAAGTCTGATTTAGAAGTATAGACCTCAGCAGATTGCCCTTCAATACTCACATCTTCAATCGGCAATTCCATTACTTCCATTTCTAAGCTTTCTGGGGCGAAAGGCGTGATCTGCTCAATCTGTCTTCCTTTATCTTCCACGATTTGCGTTTTTCCATCAATCACGATAAGCCCCTGTTCTTTGAATTGCCAAGCTACAGCTCCGATTTCCGCCATAGATCCTCCAGCTTTTTGGAGCGCAGTTCTTACGGATTGTGAGGTTCTATTGGTATTTGAAGTTACGGTTTTGATAAGCAATGCAGAACCATTTGGCCCATAACCTTCGTAGAAAACCTCTTTCATCTCTTCCCCTTCAAGCTGCCCAGAACCTTTCAAAATTGCTCTTTCTACGACATCTTTTGGTAGTCCGTGATAACGCGCTTTTTCTAGCATCATTTCAAGTCCTGGATTCATCTTTGGATCTGCTCCATTCTTGGCTGCAATCTGAATTTTTTTACCAATGATACTATAGATTCTGGATTTATTTGCATCTCCAGAAGCCTTTTTTGCAGCAATACTATGCCATCTTCCCATTTCAACTTTTTCATAAAAAATAAAAAACTGACTCTAGTATAAAGATTTTCCTCTCTTTTTCTAGAAAAAATAACTTTTTATGCTCAAGAGAGTTTCACTGCAAGCGAAGCGAGTTCCTCTTGAGAAGCCATCGCTCCGACCTTGGTCGTAAGGAAGCCAGGATACATCTCAAAAAACACCTCATCATTGCTGACTTCAGGCTTCCATTCTTCAGAAAGTCCCCACATTGGATAAAGCTTGATATGCAGGTGATTTACGCCCATGCCTTCCATAATCATCCCAACTCTCGCAACTTGGAGCTTGGACTTAAGCAGGACAGCAACTTTACGAACCACCGCAAGATAACGAGAGAAAAATGCTGAATCTTCAATCATGAAAAGATCGGAATCAAAGTGCTTTTTGGGGATTACGAGCGTTTGCCCTTTGCAGTTAGGGAAAAGATCAAGAAAGGCAACAAATTCCTCATTCTCCCAAAATTGATGCGAAGGAATCTCTCCAGCAATAATCTTGCAAAAGATACAGTCAGTTTTTTGCATTTTTTTACAAAAAAATAAAGCTCCCTTAAAACTAAGGAAAGCCTCATTCATTTCAAGTCAAAGAACTATTTACAAGGCAGAGCCTGCAATTTACAGTAAGCTTTCTCTAGCCTAAAACATGCTTCTTCTCTCCCTCTCGGACGCACAGAAAAATCCAGCTGCTCAAAATGAGTTTCCCCTCCAAGAAGCTCACAAGCAGGCGTAAAAGGCTGATATTTTATCTTGAGTTCTTCTAAAGTCGCTTGATCTCCTGTTAATCCTGTAATTTCAAACTTCCCAGCAAATGTTCAGGTTAAAAATTCTGAATTTTCAAGCTGATAAGTGTATTCAATCTGATTTTTTCCTTTCAGAAGGGTTAATTCAATTCCAGAATAAGCAAGCCCATTTTGATAATTTGAAGCATTGACTTGAAGAAAAATCGTATCAAAAAAACCCGCAAACTCCTCACTAACTGACTTTACTTTTAGTTTTTCCAGACTATTTCGGCTCAATCCCATGCCTAGAGTTAGCAAAATCCCGATGATCACAATGATAATGAGTATCTCAATCAAAGTAAAACCTCTTTTTAGCCTTTGTTTCATGAGTTTTTTAAAAATAAAAAGTCTGACTAAATTCCTACATTTTCCATCACAGAAAACACGACACCAAAAATCCCAGAAGCCACAAGCGCTACGATCACTCCCATAAAAATCAGGATAATCGGCTCTAACACTTTTGAAAACTGAGTAATTGCATTATCCAGCTCTTCCTGATACATTGCGATAATATTCTGCATTGATTCCTCCAAATGAGCGGTTTCTTCCCCAATTTTAATCATCACGGCAACATTAGGATAGATGAGATGTGTTTCTTCTTTTAAGGAGTCGTAAATCGTTTTTCCGACCTGCAAGCCTGCCATCACTTTTTCTATCATTTCTTGATAGGCAGGAATTGCCAAAACGCCTCTCAAGAGACGAAAGGTTTGCACATAATCCAGCCCTGCTCCAATCATCAGCTTCATATATCTTGCCCACTTGATCAGGTAATAAGTCTTGGTCATCTTTCCAATCAAAGGAAGCGAAATCAGCATTTTAGAAAAAGTTTTTTTTCCTTGTTCGGTTGTTCCGTAAATTCCAAGCACGAGCGCAGCTGTCATAAGGACAATGAGAATCGTTTTCCAAGACAAGACAAAGAAATCTGAAAGCGACTTCAATACACGAGTAATCAAGGGAAGTTTATCCATCTCTCCGACAAACATCTCCAAAATTCCAGGAAGAACGGAAGAAAAGAGAAACAATACGGCTCCTAAGGACATAATCACGAGAATAATAGGATAGGTCAAAGCGGAAAGATACTTGTTTTTTATGGTATGAAGATAGCTATATTCATTTGCGAGTTCTTGAAGCACAACATCCAGCGTTCCGGTACTTTCTCCCGTTTTTACGATCGCACTATCGGATTCATCAAAATATTCTGGCAAACGCCCTAACGCATAAGAGAAGCTTTTTCCTTCATTGAGATAATGCGAAATGCTCGCTGCGATCGTTTTCATCGCATAGTTTGTGGTCGATTTCTTGATCGTATCTACCGCTTGAAAAATAGAAACTCCTCCACGAAGCATATACACCAATTCCTTGTAAAAGAGAATCTTATCCTTTGCGGAAAAAGAACTTTTATCAAGACTATGCATCGTTGAGATTACGAGCTTTTCTATCAGTCCTCATTCAGATTTTTCTTTTATTTCAGGAGTTGTCATCGGGAATACGCAAACTAGTTAAAGTAATAGGCAGTAAGGAGAATATCGGTCGTCTGGCTTTCCTCGTATGCCATCATATCGTAGGAAACCTCTTCAATCTTGTAGAGAATACGATCATCCTCGTTTGGAATGATGAATTTTTCGATATTATCTACGAAAGAAATCAGATCATCTTTGTCAGAAAAGGTAATCTTAACGGTTATTGGTAATTGATAAAATTTTGAATCTTCCTTTACGAGCTCAGGTTCTCCGATTTCAATACTTTCAATAATTCCATTAGCGGTAGAAACTTTATCCGCAGGATTATTTTTGATGAGATATTGGTCTAAATTTCTGAGAATTTTTTGCTCATCAATCCCCATCTTTTGAGAACTCAATCCTCCCATTTGAAGGTAGGCAACTGCAGCTCAGAAATCTGACTTTAAATTTTCAGGCAATTCAGAACAGGCTTCTTGCTCATTTACGCAGGCGAGGATTTGCTGTTCATATTTTTTTAGATTCACGAGTTGAAATTTATCCTTTCCAAGCTGAGCCACCTTTTGCTTCATTTCCTCAAGTTGGATACGCTTTGTTTGATATTGACCTTGAATAGCCTGAAAATGCTGAAATCCTTCTGGTAAGTATTTCGTTCCCAAAAGCACTCCAAGAATAAGCAAAACGATCACATAAACCTTATATTTCGCAGTCACAACTCTCGTAATCGTGAGCTGATTTTCCTCGGATTCAACTGCAATATTCTGAGCATAACTGGAAGTTTTTTGCTGTTCTAGTAGACTATTGATGAGTTGTTGATTCTGTTCTGGCATCGTTTACGACTTTAGCAGATAAAGTAAAGGCAAAGCCTCTAGTAGTAGTTCCTCTTTCATATTTTCTGATCGTAATATCTTTCAGAAATTCTAAAGTATTGAAACTTTCCAAAAGCGAAGCCGTTCCATTGGAAGAAGTATAGAGGGTTTTCAGATTTCCTACGACTCCATTGAGTGAGAGTTCCTGCAGATTGACCTTAAAATCTGAAAGCATCACATTCCCTCTTCCCTCCTCTACGCCTTTCACTTTTGCAAGAATAGAAAGAATTTCATTGATATAGGTGCTTCGCGGAAGATGCGTTCTGCTTTTTTCTAATTCCTTGACCGCAAGAAATTCTTTAAATCAACTATTCTGATAAAGTTGATCCACAGTTTCTTGTTGAGATTGGATTTCCTGTTCCACTCCTAAAATTGCTCTCTGCTTGAGATAAGAGTACCCATAAAAGTATCCCAAAACTCCGACCGCAGCAATAAAGAGGATCAAAAGCAGATAATAACGCGATTTCCAAGCTTTTGTTGCTTTAGATAAGCTCATTCGTTTTTTTTCAAAATAAAACCTAAACTAATTGTAGTTTTTTTTTCTGATTTTGCAACTTTTGGGCGATAATGTGATTATTTCCAGATAAAACTGCACCAACGGTAAAGAGATGGAAGATCTATACCCGTGAGATATGGAGATCTATTTTCTTGTTTTTTTTGCAAAAAAAGTAAGAATTTTTCTTCATCATCGGCTCAAAAATACTTGAACATACCTGAGAGAAGCCCAAAAAATTCCTTAATATTATCCTCAATTTTATCCTTTAAAATAATTTCATTTTTCCAAACACACACCTGATCAAAATCCCCTATGATCAACGATAAATTACCCTCTTTCCATTTGAGAAAATAAGAATCCCAAGGTAAAAGCAAATTTTGCTCTGCTGATTTCGTAAGTATTTCCCATGCCTGCTCAAAAAAAGCTTCTTTATTATCTATTTTTTCAAAAACCTGCTCAGATTTAGCTTTTTCTCTGTCTTTAGATTCATTATGAGGAGAAAAAAGCAGTGATCCATCGGCATTTCCAAGAGTCATCAATACCTCATGAGCTCAAGTGATTCCTCTATAGGTGTTCCATGTAGGAATTTTTGCATCTTTAATGCTTTGATATCTCAAAAGTGAGATACAAACATCATTAGCAGTTTCAAAAGATTTCCTTGCAAAACGCAACTTCTTACCTTTATAGTCAATCAACACTTCGGAAACTTCACCGTAAAATCCTTTTCAAATAGGTTTTTCATCAAGAATTTTGACTAAAGAGGAAGAACAGACTTTTAAATCTTTATCATAACGAAATACTTTCCTAAAAGATTCTTCTGAAAGCTTATTCATAATAAAACGAAAAAATTTACTAAAGATAGCTAAAGTATACTCTAAAATCCCAATAAAGCAAATTTTTCACTCCGAAGCTGTTCCAGCCAAATTAAAAATATTTGGAGTTAGAGAAAAAATAAATCTATCTAAAACGATAATTTCTATTTCTAGAGGAAATTGTCCTAATTTATTCTCAAATCATTATGAAACTTCACTTATAAAAAAAGATTTTAACCTATCATCAAAGAAAAATTCATCAACTTCTCATTGTTTTTCTTCTCTTAGAAAAGCAATGAAATCATCATATAAAGCTATTCCACAGTCTCGTTCTAGATAAAAAAGGGATTCTAAAAAATTAAAAAGGAAGCTACGAAAATTAATTTGTTGTACTGAAAGATACACAAGATCAAGATCACCAACAAAAAGCGATAAATTATTTTCTTTGATTGTATAGGACAAATCCACTGGTAAATAAATATTTTCCACTTTCGCTATTTTCAAAAAATCCCAAGATTGCTGAAAAAATTCTTGCTTATTTATAATTTTCTCTGCAGAATAATGCTTTTTTACAAAATCACGATCTTTTGATTGATTTTTAGGAGAAAATAACAGAGTTCAATCTGCATTTCCCAAAGTCATCAAAATTTTATTCGTTCATTTTAAATGCCTGTAGGTGTTCCAAGTCGGAAGTCCAGCTTTCTTTACGATAGGATGTATTTTCAACGACTCCTTAATGAAATCTCTATCGCCATATTTCAAATCTCTAATCCAATAGTCGTTTTTAAAGCACTTAAGTGCAAATTTCATATTTCTTCATAAATAATTGACCTTTGCTTCATAGACCTCCCCAATATTTCCTTCTCAGATTTTCTTTCACTTCAAAACTGTTACAAGCGATTTTTTTCCATCCTCAGAAAGTGCGAGATATTTTTTACTAAAAGCAAAAGATGAAATCCAAGATCTCAAACCTGAAAGAGAATGAATACTGCTCTGTAACATTCTTTTCTAAAAGATAAAAGCACCTTTAGTATACTCTAAAATCTCAAATAAAGCAAATTTTTCATTCCGAAGCTGTTGCATTTCTCTTCAATTTAGTTATGCTCAAGGTTAGGATTTACTTTTTCTACACATCATAATGCCAAAAGCAAAAAAATCTGACCTTTCTCATATAAACCCTGAGGTTAATCCTGTCAGTCTAAGCGAAGGAGAAATCGTTTTCCAAGGGATCAAAACCCATAATCTCAAAGATATTGACCTCACTTTACCCAAAAACAAGCTCATCACCATTACTTGAGTGAGCGGATCAGGGAAATCTTCACTCGCCTTTGAAACCATTTACAAGGAGGGGCAATACAGATATATTGAGTCGCTTTCCAGCTATCTCAGACAATTTTTCAATCTCGGAGATAGACCAGAAATCGACTATTGTAGTGGACTTTCCCCTGCAATTGCCATTGAACAAAACAAGAGAACAGGAAACTCAAGATCCACCGTGGGAACGGTTACCGAAATTGATGACTATATCAGGCTTCTTTTTGCGAAAAGTGGAGATACCTACTGCTATAACTGTGGAAGCAAGATTGAGCCGAAAACGGTAGATCAGATTTTGCAGACGATGAAAACAGAATATTTCGGACAAAAAATCTATCTTTTGAAGGAAAGCTGAACTTTTGCAACAAAATCAGATTTATTGAAATTTGTAAAAAACAATAAGCAAAAAGTAGAAAAAGGCTGAGGTTTCACAAGGTATCTCCTCCTTTCTCAGAATCCTGAAAAGCAAGACCCGATTGAATATTTTTACCTTGAGGAGCCGAATATCCCTGAGAGTTATTTTCCGCTTCAGAGCTATGGAATTTTTGACCGTTTGACCTTGGAAGAGCAGAAACTCGGCAGATTGAAAGAAGATATCATCAAAATCCTTGCCGAAACGAAGAAGTTCTGAGTCTATCAAGCTGACCTCGTGAGAGAAGCGAAAGCTGAGGATAGCAAAGAGGTTTCTGCGAGCTTTGGAAGCAATATTGAGATCGCCCCTAAAAAACAGAAAAAAGCTGATTCTTCCACCACAAAGAACGAAAGCAGAGCTAAAGCGGTCATTCAGCGATTCACCGACAAAATGTATTGTCCAAACTGTAATATCACTTATCCTGAATTCACAACTCAGCATTTTTCTCCTAACAGACAGGAGTGAGCTTGTCCGCATTGTTTGGGGCTTGGTGAGATTTTGCAGGTGGAATATGATAAAATTATCGATCCTCAGAGTCCGCTTTTGGAGGCGATTTTACCATGGAGAGAAAGCAATCTTGGGCAATCCGTTTTGAAAAAGCTCTGTGAGAAATACAGCATGGATGGCGAGAAAAAGCGAGCTGATCAGCCAGAATGGTTTTTGAAAGTAATTATTGACTGAGATGATGAGCTTTTAAGAGTTAATAGCTGAGGAAAACGAACGAGTATGAAGTATCACGGTATTGAGGAAATCATCAAAGATCAGTATGCAAAAGGACTTTTGACGGTTGATTTTCAGGCAATGCTCAGCATGAAGAGCTGTCCGCACTGTTTCGGTTCTAGGCTCAAAAAGGAGAGTTTGCACTGTTTCTTATGTTTAGATATGCCCCGTCATTGCGAGGGAGGAACGACCGAAGCAATCCAAAAAACCACCAAAAAGCTGAAAAAAACTGACAAAAAAGATCAAAATCAAGACCCTGGATTGCTTCCCTGTCTGCCGACAGGCAGGGCTAATTCTCGCAATGACGAGATTGAAACGCTCATTCCCTCACTTTTCATCAATCAAGAGGGACTTCCTTTTACAAGACCTGATGATGAGCAGCTTTTGAAAGTCAATATCCGAGATTTGCAGAGAATGGAACTGAATCATCTGATCAGCTTTTTGGAACTTTTTAAACAAGCAAGCAATAAACCTTGAAATCTACTAGAAAGAATTCTAACTCCGCTTCTTGATAGGGCAAAAACGATTCAGGAACTCGGACTTGGCTATCTGATGCTCAAAAGAGGGGTTGATACGATCTCTGGTGGTGAAATTCAGAGATTAAGACTAGCAAAACAGCTCGGAAATAAACTAACAGGAATTATTTATGTGCTTGATGAGCCGACAATTGGTCTTGATACCTGAGAGATCAAGAAAGCGATCGCCTCTATTCAGAAACTCAAAGCGATGGGCAATACGATTATCGTGGTGGAGCATAACGAAGAATTTATCAAGGCTTCGGATTGGGTGGTAGAAATTGGTCCTTGAGCTTGAGATTTCGGTGGAGAACTGATTTTTAATGGAAGCTATGAGGATTTTCTCAAAGCAAAAACGCTGACTTCCGACTACATTACCGGAAAAAAGAAAGTGAAAGTGGATTTTGAGCATACTCCAAGCCACGACCGAGTGCAGATCAAGCATGCCAGCAAATACAATCTCAAAAATATTGATGTTAAGCTGAATCTCTGAAGCTTTACGGTGATTACTTGACCTTCAGGAGCAGGAAAAACGACCTTGATGTATACCACTTTATACAGATTTTTGAATGATAAGCAGAAATTCGTGCAAAGTTATATCAGACTTCAACTCTTGAAAAAAGGCTTGAGCTGGGAGGAGATTTTGGCAGCTCCTGTGATGAGAGCCGAAGAATATGCACATTTTGAGAATCTCGCATTGCAAGAATTTTACCAAGATATCGGAGTAGAAAGAATCACTGGACACGAGCAGATCAAAAATACAATCTATGTAGACCAGTCTAGCATAGGGAAAACTCCGAGAAGCTGTCCTGCAACTTTTGTGAGTGTCTTTGATAAGATCAGGCTGCTTTATGCGGAAACGACCGAAGCGAAGTATTTGGGCTTTACGAACTCGCATTTCAGCTTTAATTCTGAAAAAGGTGCCTGCCCCGCCTGTAATGGCTACGGCTACAAAAAGATTGAGCTGCAGTTTCTTCCTGATACTTATGTTCCTTGTGAGCTCTGTCAGGGAAAAAGATATAAACCTGAAATCCTTGCGATCACTTGGAGAGGGAAAACGATTAGTCAGATTTTGGATATGTATATCTATGAAGCACTAGATTTCTTTCATGAAATGGACCATATCAAGCAAGAACTGGAACTGATGGTAGAAATCGGACTTGGCTATCTGAAAATGGGACAACCTGCACATACCCTTTCTGGTGGGGAATCGCAGAGATTAAAGCTCGTGAAGCATCTTTTGAAAGAATATAGAGGGAATACAGTCTATTTCCTTGATGAACCAACAGTTTGACTCCACCCTGCAGATATTGAGAGGCTTTTGAAAGTGCTGAAAAGGTTTTTGGAGAAAGGCGATACAATTCTGATGATTGAGCATGATGAAGATATTTTACAGTTTGCTGATCATGTGATTAAATTAGATCAGGGGAAATTGGTAAAATAAGAAAAGCGCCCCCCAATTAGGACGCTCAACTTTCAATGTGAAAGATAAAATTACTTTTTATTCTTTAGCTTTTTCTCTAAAAAAATTCCTTTCAACTGGAGAAGAATAAGGACAATCAGAGCGCTCTTCAATGATTTTTTTGATTGATTCTGAATTTATTGCAATTTCTTCAAATTGACCTCGAAAAGAAGATATTCTTTCATCTCCTCAATTCATCATATCATAATGCCCTTGATCTTCCTGACTATGAGCCATAAGCGCATTTTTTTCCTCCACTGTAAAACAATAATGCACAAAATCGCTAGGTGCTGTTTCTTCAATAACACGGTAGATTACCTTGCCCTTATTTTGCAGTAAACGATCATAAAACTTCTGAGCAGATTCCAATTTTTCTTGCTCTACAAGATCAGAAAAATCCTGAGGAGATTTTAGTCTTTCTCGATCTGTAGGATCTACACTTTCTTGAGGTACCTTAGGATCAGCATCTACAGCATTAGTATTACAAGCCCCCAATCACAATAATGCTACCAATGCGACAAGCACTGTTTTAAGTGTTTTTGTTCATCACTGGGAAGGCAGAAGCAAGCTTTCTTTTAGTGAATTTGTCATAGCTTTTAGAATAACAAAGATAAAAAACCTTATAAAATAGACTATACTTTTTTAGATCACTTTGTCAAGACTTTTAAGAAAAAGTTTTCAATAAAGAATTTAAATAGGAAAAGACATATGCACATTTCCTTGAAAAATGGCAATTCTCCCTTGAAAAAAAATCTAGAAACCATAGAGTGAAGCAAACAACTTTTACTTATGCGTTTTACTATGATGAAGAAAGCTTTTTTCATTGGCTTGGTGGGAATTGCCGTTTTAAGTCCTTTTTTCTGCAGTGCAAATAGCGCATCTCAACAGGACTGGAAAGAGGTGAAATCTTGCATTGATCTTAGTAATCAACTCAAAAAACTGATCGCTGATCCTCATTTTGATCCAACAATCACGACCATTCCAAAAACTGAAACTCCCCTCATTGATGATGGTCAGCTTTCTTTTTCTTCTTCTACTTTTTTTACTGATTACAACGAGAAAAAGCAGCTCCTCACGATTATCAAATGACCAAAAGATGCGAAAAATACGCTTATTGACTTTAATAAAGCCAAGAAAACTGCAAAATTTCAGCTTCCAAAAGACTTTCAAGAGCTAGAAGTCCTGTTTTTCAAAGAAGAAATGCTGATTCTTTCCGCGAATCGTTTCCCAAAAGGAGAGCATCCAGAAACGGTAGTGCTTTTCTATGAGATCAAGAACGATAAACTCTCTCCAATTCATTTTTTCAGGCAAAGTGGAAAGAAAATCAAATGGGAACTCATCAACGAAAAGCTCTATCTCATTACTGAAACGCCTTTTAGTAAAGCTCAGGCACAAAGCCTGATCAAAAAAGATGGAGATTTGCCAAGCATTTTCCCGAAAACCAGTGAAGGACTTAGCTATGGGCTGAAGTTTTCTGATGAAAAACAAGCGAGATGTCAGGATTTTAAGTATCTTTTCTCTCCTCAGGTGAAGATGCCGCAGATGTGGAGTATCGTTGTCAGTGATCTGAATAATTTACAGGCAGCTAAAGAGCGTTTTTATTTGTTGGGAAATTTCACGAATTTTCAGTTTAGCAAGGACTTTCTCTATGCGAGTAGCGAACGAGGATCAGGACAGAGCTTGGCACAGAGGTTTGCATTAGAGCCAAAAATCAATTATCAAAAAGCTGAACTCCTCCATGGAAAGAGCTTGCAAAACAGCATTCTTACTGAAAAAACGAAAAGTGCCTTTATTACCGAGCGTAAAAGCTGAAAGCTGAACTCCTATCTTCTTACTCCTTTTGATGAACGCTTTATTGCTCAGAAGAGCGTTGAACTTTTCAGTGGAAATGAAAGCTACTCTTCTGCTCAGCTCCTAGGAAATCATCTCCTACTAAGCAATCAACAACAATTTGCATTATTGGCAGAACAACTAGAGCATCGAAACTTTCAGCGTAAGGAACCGATTACCTTGGCCGAAAAAGAACAGTATTTTTTTCTAAAATCAGCTCCTCTTTCTTTGATTGAACTCAAGAACGAAGGCAATCAGATTTTGCTTTCTTTTAAACAAGAAAACCCTCAAAATAAGCAACTTGTCGAGCAAGACAGAATTTCAATCTCGGAAAGCAAACTCATCGGAAGTCCTTCTTGGGATAGTCTGCAAAATCTCTTGATACTTCCACTTCAAAGTCAACAAAACGGAAAAACTACTCAAGAGTTGAGAGGATTTAAGCTTTCTGATGCGAAAAAAATCACGCCACAGTTTAGGAGGAAATATCCCAATGGAACACAAGCATTTGAGAAAATTCTCCAACTTCCTCACTTCAGCTACGCACTTAGCACTCAGCTCATTGACCTCTTCTTGGCGGATAAACCCCAAAATATGAAACTCCTAAAAAGAAACTAAATCTACCTATCAAAAACAATAAAAAATCAGATTTTTATTCTACTATAGCCATGAATCGCAAAATCATCATTCTAGAGAACATCCGCTCCGCCTACAACGTTTGAAATGTTATCAGAACGGCAGATGCGCTTGGCTGGGAAGTTTGGCTGACCGGCTACTCCCCTTCTCCCCTTGATAATCCTAAGGTAAGAAAAACCTCGCTCGGAGCTGAGGAAAATGTCCAGCTCAAGCAATTTGATTATAGTGAAAATGCAATAGAAGAAGCAAAATCACTCTGAATCACCGTTATTGCTGCGGAAATCACTCCAGAAGCGACCCCACTTCATGCCTATCAAGCTAAAGAAAATATTGCGATTATCTTTGGAAATGAGGTAGAAGGCGTGCTTCCTCATACGCTTAAACATGTAGATGGGGTTGTGTATATTCCAATGCAAGGAGTGAAAGAAAGCCTCAATATCGGACAAAGCACCGCAATCTTTATGCGAGCTTTACAGTAAAAAGATAAGAAAAAATCTGACTTTTACCTTTTTGTACAACCATTATGAACGCGATCATTAGCACCATCAAATATCTCATTAATTTTATCATGCATATTGACAAGCATCTCGCTGAGCTTTTCACTGAATATGGGCTCTGGATCTATGGGATTCTTTTTGCGATCATTTTTATTGAAACAGGGCTCGTGATTATGCCGTTTTTGCCTGGAGATTCACTCTTATTTGCCTCTGGAGCACTAGCAGGGAATCCTGCAAATGGCATCAGTGTTCATTTGGTTTGGATTATTGTTTTTTTCGCAGCGGTGATCGGAGATACGATCAACTACGAAATCGGGAAATTTCTCGGACCAAAGGTCTTCAGCGGAAAATACAAGCGAATCAAAAAAGAACATCTCGAAAAAACGCAGCACTTTTACGATAAACACGGAGGAAAAACGATCATCTACGCAAGATTTGTTCCGATTGTGAGAACCTTTGCGCCGTTTGTAGCGGGCGTAGGACAGATGAAGTATAAAAAGTTCATTTCCTTTAATATTGTTGGAGCCCTGCTCTGGACCTTGCTTTTTGTGTATGCTGGGTATTTCTTTGGAAGCTTGGAATTTGTGCAGAAGAGATTTACGATGATTATTTTGGCGATTATCGTGCTTTCGCTCTTGCCAATGCTGATTGAATGGATCAGGCATAAAAGACAGGCAAATAAGAATAAAAAAGCTGAATAATAAATTATGGATTAATTGTAAAAAAAGGGTGGCTAAAATAGAAAGAAAAGATAATAAATAATTTGGTTTTATCTTGGTTTTTTTGTACTATTCCAAACGTGGAAAGCTATGAAAAAGCAACTAGAACAAAAAGACTAAGCCAGTGCCTGATATTGATCAAAAGAAAGATGAGAAGACAAATCTGAAGCAGAAAGTGATGAACAATACTGAGGCTTAAGGACTTTCAAAAAATCTCCTGGAGCAATCAGTTTTTTATCAATTTCATATCACGAAGCTTCTAATCCCGAAAAGATCAGCTCACTACAGTAAAACATATCATCACAATTTTTGATACCTGCAAGTTCTGCCCCTCACTCCCCTCTTGCTCAAATCATTGCATCATAAGCCATTCCCATGGTATCATACTTTGCTCAATGCTTGCTTTTTGCAAAATCAACAACTTTCGTGCGGTAGTCTTCAGGCAAATCTAAACTCATAACATCCACTTGTGTGTTTCCTCTTGCTAAATAATCTGAAAGTTTCTCTTCAATCACTCCATCTTGATTAGCATGAGTAATGTAGAGCGTACCATCTGAATCAACTTTAGAAACAAGAACCGCATGCTGAAACCCAGAGCCACTTAAAGCCTGAATCCTCGGCACAAGAATGGTATTTTTTGCATAATCTTGAATACCATTATTTTTCAGCTTTCCACCTCATCGGTTAAACAGAAGCACTTTCCCTACAGTAGCTGATGCTGGAGTATGAAGATGATAAGAGAGTTTATCATAAGGAGAAGGTGCTTGTAATCCCCTTTCTGCACAATGAAGCTCCAAAGCTCTATCTTTACACAGAGACATCAAAAAAGTCTGATCCGTGAGATCACTGATAGAGTCTTTATTTTCCGAAATAGCGTGCTCAAAATGAGAAATCAGATTTTTAAGTTCAGCAAGATTTTTCTTACTGAGATCTAGTTTTTGAATTTCGGTTTCCAGATGCTGAAATCCTCCTTTACTAGAAAGAGAAAATGAATTGAATAACAGTTTTAAAAAATCAACAAATGCTTTAAGGTAAGACTTATTTTTTAGAGACTCTCAAAGAGCAGCCATTTCATCAGCTCCCTGTTTAGTGTAAAAATCTTTATCTGATTGAATTTTACTGATAACCTCTTGTGCCAAACCTTGTAATTTCATTTTCACATCATCATTCAGCTCCTTTTCTTGTTCTACAGCTCATGAGACTTGTTCAAGAGATGTAGAAGTATCTACACTTTGATGAGGTAATTGATCCATAACTACAAAAAACAATTAAAACCTATTCGCTATACTTCTCAATAAATTCTCTTGCTTTGCTCAGCAAAATTTCAATTTTATCACTATCTGCGAGTTCTTCTTTACTCAATGCGAGTTTTACACTGAAAGGGCGGAGATAGCCAGCTTTTTTTACCTTTTTGAGGAAGTTTGGAAGCTTCAAAATCCCCTCTCCTGGCAATAAATGAGGAACTCCAGACTTGGACTTATCTGAGATATAGATCAAAGACAAATACGGAGCGAAATCATCAAGTTTATTCACAAAGATATTCTCCAGATCATCACTGTTCATATTCGCGATATCTAGAGCAAGATTACAGTTATACTTTTTGATAATATCCACCACATTACTAAAGCGATACGCAGGAATCGGCAAAGCAAACACATTCGTATCTTCAGGGTTGATAATAGAAAAATGCAAAGCTGGATTCTGATTTTGGTATTCTGAGATATTATTGGCAATGAAAGAATAGGATTTGAAGTCAAAAAACTTCGGTGCGTTGATCGTAATCGCATCACAGTCGGTCGCTTCACATAGGTCGAGAACCTTATTCATCTCTTTGCTATTTAAGAGAGAAGAAGTCTGAACCGAATACACAGGAAGTTCATACTTTTTTACGAGGGTTTTGACATAGTTTTCGTTCCACGCATCAAAGCCCTTGGAAATCGCGAGATCAATCCCATCATATCCACATTTTTTCGCCATATCAAAGATCATATCTAAGCCGTAGCCAAGCATCGTATCGGTACTGAGAAGGATTTTGTTTTTCATCGTTTTTCTTAAAGAATGCTAAAGAGTACTCAAGTATAGTCAAAAATCAGATTTTTGTCAATTTTTTATCTAGTTTAAGATCAAGAGATTTGAAAGCAGATAGGCTGAGCCGATCAGAATCATTCCTCACAAGGCATACATAATCGTTTTTTTCAGCGATTTGAAGGTATCGGCATCATCAGGATTAGTCAGCATTTTATAGGTCTGCATAAGGATCATAATCAGCAGAACAAAAGAAATCAGACCCAAAGCCCAGTTCAAAACCGTAAAGAGAATCGGGATTTCCTTTGGATTGAGGATTTGAGTTCCGATCTGATCCAGGCTTGTTGCTGCTTGATTCAGCACGGTTTCTTGCTTTCCATAAACCGCTTCCACGATTTGCTTGGCAGCCGTGATAAAGATCATTCCAACCGTTGTCCATGTAATCACGCCGATCGCCTTTTTTTTGGTGCTATCATCCTGTGCCGTAATATAGCTAAACACACGCACCATCATCAAGATAACCAGAACTCCAAGCGAAAGGTAAATCGCGATCTTGATAAAGGGGAAAGCAATCTTATCATAGAGCATCTGAATCCACTCTACCGTAGTCATCGCTTCTCCTACTCCACCTTTGAAAACATCGGAAAACACGACTCCTGTCAGATATTTCGCACTATACATAATCAAAATCCCGATAACTCCATAAATCATCATATGCATTCAGCTTTTGAGTTTTCCTTCATCACTAGAAGTCAAAATCTGATACAGCCCAAACATTGCGACTAAAACTCCAACGATCAAAATCACTGGAAACAGCACATCAACGACCTTTTGAACAACCCAAGCTGCGGTATCCTGCACCTGCAAAGCCGTACTCGGAGCATCCAAATGCGGAGCGATGCTCTCGGTTCCTTGCTGAAGTGCCTCTCAAAAATTCGCCTGTGCAGCAACAGGAGCTAAAAAGCTAACTCCTCCGAGCAAAGAGAGCGTAAATAAGCTAAAGAGCATTGTTTTTATCCATCTTTTCATCATAAGCCATCAAAAGATAAAAGTCTGATTTTATTTAAATTAAAGTTTCGTTTTTTGCGGTAAGTTCTGCGATGAGAGGAAGCTTGGGAAGTGAGGTTTTACTAGAGAAGAAAAGCATACTCCACAGCAAAGCCCAAACTCCAGGAATCAACTTCCGCCAGAGATCAGCATTCCAGCAGCTCCAAGCGAGAAGAAGTGCTATCGGAATTCGGATTAAAAGCGAGAGGAGTTGCACTTTTCCTGTCTTTTTGCTATGATAACTGGTTTGATAGGCAAGGAGGCGTTCTTGAGGATTGAAAGGCTTTTTAAGGAATTTTGCCCATAAGCTTTGAATCTGAATGATCACAAGTGAAAACATTTCCCGGGAAAGCACACGAAATCCACGATGAATCCAGACTTTTTGCTCTTGAGAAAGCAGATCCCATCCTAAGGCAAGCAAACTCAGCCTCAAAAGCATTAAAGCTCCAAGTACCATTCACGGCATTGGAGAGGGAAAAAGCAGAAGCAAGAGCCAAATTCCAAAGAGCCGAACTTGAGCTTCCTTGAGCCACCGATAGGGCTTTTCAAACTGTTGTAAACGAAATCGCTGATAAGAAGACCAAAGCGGAAGAAAGGAAGTCAGCATTTTCTGTTTTTGGCGAGCGTCTTGCTGGAGCTTATTGAGCTGAAAACTTGCTCCAGAAATCAGCCAAGGAAAAGCTAAAGCCAGCACCGCTACGAGCAGATAGCCAAAGAGTTCTGCCAGCAAAAAAAAGAAAGAAAGCTGACTCCACTCCCCTATTCCATAGCAAAGGGCAAAAAGGAGAAGTATTCACCAGAGCCCATTCCCGACCCTACATCGTGAAAGGAGAAAAGTCTTTTCTTCAGCTGACCATTGCTCTTTCTTTAAGCTTAGCTGAATAAAAGGAGCAAAAAAGAGCACTGCTGAAAGCGCTGAGAAGATAACGGTACTTGAATACTGCTTATTTTGCTCCATATTCTTGAATAAAAGATAAGATAAACTATTTTTTAATAAATTTTTCAAAATCAATCTTTAAGAAATCTTCTGTACTAATCATGGCTACTTGAGGAATTTTTCATTTTTTAATCCTTTCTTTTTGTTGTTTTTCTTTTTCTGTTAAATTTCATCCCCGCTTAAAATATCTATAATACTGCCCACTCTCTTTATAAAAATCATTAACATCATCATATATTTTAAATCCATATCTCGCAAGAATTGGAGCTAAATTACTAAATCAAAAAATATATTTGGGATGATTAGCTAACTTTTTCATATAAACCTGTAACATTGAAAGTCCCAAAGAGGCTTCATAAAGCAGTTTTTTATTCTGATCATTTTTCTTTTCTCCCCAATGAAGCTGAAAAATGTTATCTTCATTTTGAAGAGGAATTCAGACTTCTGTAAATTTTTTTGCTCATCTTTCAGTAACTTGCGAATGTTCTACAAGCAAATTTCAACAAGATAAAATACGAGAATCTAGAGATTTAAGATTAGCATTTTTGATATGCTGTTTTTCTTTCGCATTTTTAACCAACAGACTTACTCCATAAGGAGGACACAATAAGGAAAACATAAGTTCTTTATAAAACTTCTTACTCTTTAAAAGACTTCATATATTTTCTCTTATTTCAGAGGGGCTCCCTTGCAATTGTTCCATTTTCTTAGTTAATTAACATAAAACAAGAACTACTTTTTCCCAACATCTGTTGTAATAAACGATTTCTCGTACGGAGAGGCTAAAATCTGAACTCCAACATGCTGATTTCCGACAAACATCAGTCCTTCTCCCACTCCCACAGAAATCAATCTCTGCTGTTCCGCTTCTGAAAGCCCTAAAAGTTGATTGAGTGATTTAATAGAAGTAACGGACTGTTTAAGTAAGATTTGCATAGAAGAGTTGGAAACAATCGGCTTTCCATACGGACTACGAATAAAATCCTCAATATCTTGCGAGATAGTCGTGATTCCAAGTCAGTATTTTCTGGCTCTTTTGATCAGTCCAAAAAGGAAGTTCGCAGAAATATCGTTTTGAAGCATAATCCAAGCTTCATCACAGACAAGTAATCTCTGCTTTTTCACAGATCTCACCTTAGACCAGATGAAATTGAGCACATTAAACATCGCTGGAGTTTTCAAAGCTTCTTCCACATCACGAATACTAAAGACCGTAAGAGCATTATTGATATCAATATTCGTATAGTTATTAAAGAGCTTTCCAAAAGTTCCTGTCACATATTTACTGAGCTTAAGTGCGATTTGATCTCAGCCGTGCATTCCTTCCAATACTTGCATAAGGTCTTCCATCAACGGAGGTAATTTCCCTGTATAGTCGTCCATCTCAAAAGTGAAGCCTTTCAGAGCATAGGTATTTTGGAGTGCCTTATCTAGCAAAGCTTCTTCTTCAGGACTGAGTTTTCAAATCAAAATCTGAATCAATCCAACAAGATTCATAATCTGAGAACGAAGCAAATCTCCCTTTCCATACTCCACATCCTCAATCATCGGCGGCATATCAAAAGGATTCAAAAACTGCTGAGAAGAAGTCGCAATATTAACATAGGTACCACCTACTCTTTCACAAAGAGCTTGATATTCGTTTTCTGGGTCAATAACTATAATATCTACTCCATTGAGCAAATATCTGAGAATTTCTAGCTTCACAGTAAAAGATTTACCGGCACCAGAAGTCGCCAAAATCACGCTATTCATGTTTGGCAGCTTGGAGTTGAAACGATCAAAAATCACAAGTCCTCCCGTATGGGCATTTACTCCGTAGAGGATTCAGGTTTTGGTAATGAGATCACTAGAAATAAAAGGAAAGCTGGCTGCCAATGAAGAGGTTACCGCACTACGAACGATACCCATATCATCAAGGCAAATCGGCAAATTCGCCGTAAATCCATTATCCATTCTATGAATCGCATTCTTGACTCTGATTCCGTATCAGGAGATTTTTTGTTCAAACTTTTTCCCGGTTTCTCTGAGCTTTTCTTCGCTATGATCGTAAATTGTGGTATAATTTCAGAGTTCAAAATATCTTTCTTCCTTGGTGGTCAGCTTTTCTCTAATCATTTCTACATCACGGTATTGCTGCTCAATCTCCTTATCAATCGTGATCCCTTTTTGCATCGCATCAGAGAGTTCAGCCTTAAGCTGCGTTGATTTCTGCTTGAGCATGGACTGAATCGCCGAATCATCTTCAGGATAGAGATAGAAACTCATATCTCGCTTGGCATGCATACTCATAATGTCCCTCGTCCAGAGCGCATCGATATAGCTCGGATATTCCTGGGTATAGTAGCATTTTCCGAGAATTCCAGAAACATTAAAATGCTGCATCGTAAACTCTCGGTAGGATGGTGCAATATGTGATTTATAATCAGAAAGTAAAGCTGAATAACGATTATCAACTTCTTTGATATACTGTCTGAGCTCGGAAGTCAGTTTTTTGTCGCTATATTCCGAATCTGGAAGCTGTAAAAGCTGTCTAATCTGCTCTGCAAGGGCAAGCTGTTTCTGGGTTTGTGGCGCTTCTTCTGTCGGGATTTCTGTGGTCTTTTTGGTTTCTTGGACTTCTCAAGGCTTTTTTGGAGCAGGAGCAAGTCCGATTTTCTGTAGTAAGGAATCCATTCGCCCGAACGCATCAGCTTTTTTCTCTTTTTTCTGTGCAAGAGCATCTATCGCAAGCTGTGGAACTACGACAAAACCTCCGTTAGCAATGACTGCGGTATAATTCGTATCATAAACAATGTTTTGAAGTCTGTCTAGCATTGGGATAGTGATCAACGATGCAGGATAAAATTCATCTCTAAGTATAGTCAAAACATCTGAATTTTCAAAAAAAGCGGGAGTTTTTTTGCTCAATAGTACTTGACTTTTGTGGAATTGTGGAAATATAGCAATTTTTATGCTCTTCTTTCCAAGAGCGGCGGAATGTTTCATTTACTAAAAATAGGTTTTTTTATATTTCCCCCCTATGAATTATGAATTGTTAATTGTTAATTTTCTACCATTCTCCTTAATTTTTAAATGAAAGAAAATTCTAACAAAAAATACTTGACATTCTCTTCCTGTTTCTTATACTTCCGTTGAGTGAATTCTGACATTCAGCTTATTACCTCATTTTATACTGTACTTAGACCAAGATGAGTTTTGTTGTAAAAATGGACGATAAAAAAATCAAGGTAGATATTGAGTCTACCCAGCTCAGAGATGTCCTCATTTACTGCAAGCCAAAAGAAAGGCTCGTTTTGATGAGAAAATTTGGACTTGATGGAGGGAAAGAAATTCCTTTACAGCAAATCGGAAAAGAATATGCCCTTACGAGAGAAAGAGTTAGACAAATAGAAACTCAAGCACTGATGAGATTTAGGAGATTGATCGTAGGAAATGAAACCTATATGAACGTTCTCCTCGAGAGCAAAAAAATCCTAGAGGTTCATGGTGGAATCTTGAGCGAGGATGCCCTTATTTCAAAAATCGTTAATAAAAATCTTTTCAAGTTTTCAAAAGCTGAACTCAAGCTTATTTTGGTATCAGACTTTGATATTACCTATCTCAAGAGAAATAGATTCCTCTTCAAGGCTTTCTATATTGAGCCGTTGTATGAAGACTTGCTTACCAAAATGGTAATCTTCAGTCAGAATCACTTCCAAAAAAGAGGAGAAAGTCAGGATTTATATGAATTTATCGCAGTGCTCAAAGAAGAGTTCTTGGATGAATTTAGAGATATTGCATTCCTCAAAAATGATCTCTTCTATATCAACTTCTTCCAGATTGTGAGAGATATGGCAGTTTTGGATGGAAAAATCGGACTTACCGAATATTCAGACATCAATCCAAAAACTGTAAAACTCAAAATGCTCTATACGATGAGAAGGATCAACAAACCAATCCACTATCAAGAACTTCCTGCCAAAATTATGGAATGGTTCCCAAACAGCTCGATAAAGGTTAATACCGTGCACAACGATCTTGTAAAACACAACGATACCTTTGTAAACCTAGGACTTGGGCTCTATGGTTTGAAAGAGCGAGGATATGAAGGAGGAAGTGTGAAGGAAATCTTGATCAGAGTCTTCAAGAAATATGATAGACCAATGAATGCAAAAGAGCTTTCAAAAGAAGTTTTGAGAGAAAAAATGGTCAGTCCAAATACCGTTATTCTCAATCTCCAAAAGTTCAAAAACGAGTTTAAGAGAATTGAAAAAGGGCTTTATACCTACGTTGGAGAATAAATCCCTATAAAAAAGAAATCTGAGCTTCAATACTCAGATTTTTTTGTAATTTTACAGGGCACAAACTATTTTTTTTCACAAACTAGGAGATGTCCTGTAATCGTTTTACTATCACAGACATCACGAAGTGGCATCACTCCAGTATGAAATCAAGATGCTTTTGCCTCAAGCTCAAGCTCCTGAATGCTATGAGGAAACTGCTCAATTTTAAACCTTTTTGCATTTATATTCCAGGTAAAAAGCCTCCTTTGCAAAAAATGACCGATAAGAAGCTGTCCATTTTCCTTGAGAACACGATAGGCTTCACTAAAGAAAAAATCACTATGTTCAATATGCTCCAAAAGAAAAAAAGCTGAAAGCAAATCGAAAGTTTTATCTTCAAATGGCCAAGCCGTTTCTAGATTGCAAACGACCTTTTCTATATTTCAAGGATGCTTTTTTAGCAAATGCTCTGCACAATCACAAGCAACATAACGCTCAGGATTGATTTTTCTGAGCTGATCATACATTCTCCCATCTCCAGCTCCAAGATCAAGAACCGAAAAATTCTGCCTTTCTCTAGGGACAAACCTATTAAAATCAAGACTATAAAAGGAATTTAGATGAGGTCGATATTTTTTATATTCATGTTCCGTTAGATTATAACCGAGTTCTGGAGTCAGAATCTCAGTATGTTTACTATCGTATGCCATTGCAATAAAAAAAATAAAAAGCTGAAGGAAGTTATAGAGTTTTGCTCAAAAATTGCAATTTTTCTTTGTCTCATTTTCTTCTTGAAAAAGGAGGAAAACTCACTATAGTAAAGTCAGTTTTTATCTTTTAGAAAAGAAATGACAATTCATATCAGATTAGATTGAGGATATCAAATAGAAAAAGCATTGTTTTTTGGCTATGCTTATGCTCACAACGGACTTATCAATCTCGCCTCTGAAATCGGAGAGGACATGAAATATCACTGAGGGGACTTAACAATTATTGACTACCCGGGAGAATACGATATCAAAGGGCGAACGATCAAGGTTTTTCGTGGACAAAATGGGAAGCTCAATTACCTTATTCATGGAAATAATAAAAAATTCTGAATCATACAGTCGCCAGATGTATTGGAGCTTGAAGAAGTTGATGGAATGGATAGTTGGCTCTATCTCTGAGAATCAATAGAGAAAAAACTTGATCAACTTGAACTTGAAGGAGAGAAAATCAACCTTGAAACGCTAGAATAATTTATGATTAACAATTTATAATTAGTAATTTTGGATTTTTCAAAAAAGCAGAAATCCGCCTCACTTGAGGGAAAAGAGAGAAGATTGTTTGTTCTCCATAAAGGAACATTGTTAATTTATAATTAACAATTTATAATTATTCTCTGGTGATCATTTTAACGAAAGTATCAGTTGGGATTTCTACATTTCCGATGGCTTTCATTCTCTTTTTTCCTTCTTTTTGCTTTTGAAGGAGCTTACGCTTTCTGCTGACATCTCCTCCGTAGCATTTCGCGAGGACATCTTTTTTGATTGCAGAAATGTTTTCACGAGCGATGATTTTGTTTCCTAGTCCTGCTTGGAGTGGAATTGCAAAAAGGTGTTTTGGGATCAGTGTTTTTAATTTTTCTACCGCATCACGACCGAGATAATAGGCTTTATCACTGTGAACAACCCAGGTCAAAGCTTCTACCTTTTCGTTATTGATAAAGATATCAAGTTTTACGAGATCATCTGCTTGATAACCTTTGAATTCGTAGTTCATCGTTGCATATCCTTTTGTAGCGGACTTCAAGCGATCGTAGAAATCCACAATGATTTCCCCCATAGGAAGCTCATAATGCCAAACCACTCTGGTCGCATCAAGGTATTCCATATGCTTGAGTTTCCCTCTATATTCCTGAGAAAGTGCCATGATGTTCCCCGCAAATTCCTCTGGTCCAACAATCTCAACCGTAGCAATTGGTTCCAAAATTTCCTCAATCATTCCTTGATCAATCATATCAGAACCTGACTTTACTACGATCCAAGGTCTGAGCAGCTCGGCAAGTTTCACAAAAGTCTGATTTTCAAGCATGGTTCCAAAGATCCCTTCGGCGTGTTCTAGGGTTTCAAGTTCTGCCTCCGATAAGGTCAGATTTTCTTTTTTGAGGATTTCACGGTAAAGTCCTGTTTGGATTAGTCCTTTGAGATTCATACTAGTCTTGATCAGCGGAATGGAAAGATTTTTGGATTTCACAAGATACATCACGGTCGGAATCGTGAAAATCGTATCAAGACCATACTCACGAAAAAGCCTTTCCTTGATGATATCCATATGGAGCATTCCGAGAAATCAGCAGCGAAACCCAAGTCCAAGTGCCTTGCTATCTTCCATTTCGTAAACCACCGCACTATCATTGAGGGAGAGTTTCTCTAGGCTATCTTTGAGTTTGTCGTATTCAGTGGAATCAATCGGATAGACTCCTGCGTAGACATAAGGCGTGACCTTTCTAAATCCAGGGATCAAAAACTGATGATATTTACTGTTTTCTTCGTTTTTATTGACCTTGGTTTTGATGATGGTATCTCCGATTTTTACATCTCTTACAGATTTTTGTCCCGTTACAATGTAGCCGATTTGTCCTTCATTGAGGCTTTTGTCGGCTTGATATTCTGGGGTGAAATGTCCAACTTCTGTGGGTTGGAAGGTTTTTTCTGAGTGGATCAAATAGACTTCATCCCCTGCAGAAAATGAGCCATCAACGACCTTTACATAGGCAAGCACGCCCTTGTAGGGATCAAAAACAGAATCAAAAATAAGCGCTCTAGAAAGATTTTGCATGAGGAAAAAAAGACTAAAAAAACTGACTCTAAGGCTAGCGAATTGCTTGGAATTTGCAAGAGAAAAGAGCGGAGGGAAGCCCCGAAAAAATCTCTCAGCAAAAAGATTGTTTTTCTGAGCAAAAGAACCACCAAATATTCCAAACAAAAATACCCCCAAAGTCAGTTTTAGCACTAAAGAAGATAGGAGTTAGTCAAGAAGAGTACGTACGGGATGAGTATTACTCTTTGGGAGTGAACCGAATTGACCCATTTTAGTATAACCATCATATTTGAACGATAGAACGCAATATCCACCAACACCCTCGGAAGAAGACATCAGAACACTACAACCACAGATTTTGATGTCCCCCTTCTTAGTACAGTAATTTGTATTCTTACCTATACCATTGAATAAAAGATGAAATATACTTCCTCCTTCATACCATTTTCTTTTTACATATTCACCAGGGAGAGCTTGAAGCGTTGCTTCCAAATCATCTGCGCTAGGAAGGTTTTGTCCAAGCTTCCTCATCTTCCACCTCTCTGCTAAGGCTGCCATATAGTTGAAGTATTGCAACCTGGTTTCTCTCTTATAGAAAACTCTTGGTTTATATTCTGATTTTATTGTGAGCGAAATTTTGCCGTATGAACTGAGCGGGAATGGCGATTTTTTCTATATTTTTTTTGAAAAAGAAAAACTGAATACGATGGAGGTCGTGCTGTGGATCTGTAAGCAGACTAAACTCAAAAGGGAACAGCTTGGCATTGCAGGATTGAAAGACAAAGAGGGGATTACAAAGCAGCGGATCAGCATTTCTCAGAAATATCTCAAAACTTGCGGAGGGAAAGATCAGTTTTTGAAACTTTTGGCTGAAAAGGTAAAAATCCTCAAAACCAGCCGGCATTATGAGCCGCTTGCCGTTGGGAAAAACCAGGGGAATCACTTTGAAATCAGGCTGAGGAAAAGAGAAATGCTCCCTACTGAGCTGAAAAATGAACTAGAAAGCAAACTTGAAAAAAGTAAAGAAAGCTGGTTTCC
>JBHAST010000053.1:0-20774 GCA_041831495.1 bacterium
AGGAAGGGCTTTTGAAGGAAGGGCAATGACAATTAAATCTGAGTCCTCAAGCACTTTTTCCAAACGAGTTTCACAGGAAATGTTTTCATCAAGCAAACATCATGGCAGATAAGAAGGATTTTCTCTCTCCTGCAAAATCCTGGTGCAATCCTCTTGATTGATTGATCGCAAACAAGGCTGATGTCCATTCTTTGCAAGGACTTGAGCAAGAGCAGTTCCTCGGCTTCCTGCTCCTAATATCGCACACTTCATAGCAATAAGAAGTAAATATCTAAAGAAAATTCTCTATTGTTCGTATAATATACAAAGCTCATTAAAAAACAAGACGAACCCTAAGGGGAGATTTTATTAAAAAAATTATCAAAAATTCTTGCTTGAAAATAAGTAAAAAATAGATAGAGTGAATCTGCTAATAAGTCATATATCCTTTAGTCACGAACTCTAAAGCCATTTTTTTGAATGTGGAAACAAACACCTTTATGTGTGGAAGTCCATGTTCATAAAAATCGTGACATGCAATGACTTATTAGCACCACATATAGAGGTGTTTTTATTTATTTTGAAAAATAAAATGAAAAAATCTGGATTTACTCTCGTTGAAATGCTAATTGTTGTCCTAGTGATCTGAATTTTAGCAGCAGCAATCCTCCCAAGATTGACAAATTATATGGCAAAGACAAGAGACCTAAAAAGACAAGCAGATCTCAAAAATATTGCAGCTGCTATTGAAATGTATAGAACCACGCATGGTAAAATGCCAACAAGACAAATGACCGACCTTGAAAAGAAAAAAACAGAAACTGGAAGATATTTCCATCACGCCTTAGCAGGCTATGCATCAGCATTACATGAAGAACTAAAATCCTATATTACGACAATCCCTAGAGATCCTTCAAAACAGAATGCAATAGCAATTTACGCTATGGTTACGAGATATATCAACAAAAAAACAAATGCATATGATACTAGACTCGTTGAGGAACGGTTTGGGAAAAACCTTAGAGGAGGAACTATGTACAAACCTTGAGAATATTTTTATAATGTGCTACTTAATCAGCCTTACAGTTTAAAAACAAAAAGTGAAGTTGATAGTGTAGGGGTACTCATTACAAAAGTTGAAACTCC
Organism: bacterium; assembly: GCA_041831495.1. Lineage (GTDB taxonomy): Bacteria > Patescibacteriota > Gracilibacteria > Absconditabacterales > Absconditicoccaceae > HOT-345. The sequence goes on from JBHAST010000053.1 coordinate 1,126, forward strand.
AGAAGCTGCAAATTATGTCCTTAGTGCAGAAAACGATCGCTTTTGGGATACAAAAGGTGGCTTACGACCAGGAATAGCAAGTTGGGTCACTGTAAATGGGAAACAAATTGTAACTCCTACTATTGAAATTAAAGATATAGCACTCTGTTCCTCTGTTAGTAAAGCAAAAAAAGGAGAAAAACTGATTTATCCTATCAGAGATTGAGAACCTTGTACCTACTCTTCAAAAGATCAGCTCTACTATATATTGAAAATAGATTAATCACTAGCTTCGCTGGATTTCAATCGTTTTTCCTCTCTGAAGCTTTCGGAGCATTCTTTTTTCTCTCAAAAGATGTTCTCTCTGATCTGTAGCGTGAATTTGCACTGAATAGTCAGATTTTTTTCCTTTTTGGGTCAGATGAGTGAAAATTTGCTCTAGCTTGGAAAGGCGATGAAATCTGATTTTTTTGAAATTTAGAAACTTGGAAATGGTCGTTTCAGCGTTAAAATAGAGATAATTGAGCGGAATGAGCGTATCAACACGCGCATCCTTGAAATAACGAAGTTCATGCTTGAGAAGCGTATTGGTGAGAAAACTCTTTCGTGAAAGCCTTGTCAAAAGCGGATTCAAGATTCCTACTTCCTTTGCTCGGAAATGAAAAGGAAAGCTAAAGACCTTGGTTGAGCGTTGAGCTTCAGTAGGAATATAGCTTGAAGCAAGGTCGGCAATAAGCTCCTGAGCGACCTGAAGATCGGCAAATTCTCCGAGCAAACCGAGTTTTCCAACCAAGGAATGAGAAAAAACTTCCTCCAAAAGATACGACTGAAAGAGCGGTAAAATCAGTTTTTCTCCTTTCTTGAGCAAAGCAAGTTCATAGACTGGAGGCAGAATAATCGCCTCTGCTCCTGCATTTCTGAGCCGCGTAATCCCCTGCTCTACTGCCAGTAAAGCCGTAGAAAAATTTTTCTCACCATAGGGAGCCTGCAAACTATCGTAATAGACCAGATATTCGTGGTCATAACGAGAAAGAAAGCTGAACAAAGCCAGTGTTTCCTGCCCACTGGAAAGGATTCCTATTTTCATACTACGGGAAGCGGAAATAAAGTCAAATAGACCGTAAACTCTTTCATAAATCAGTCCATCGTTTCGGTCAAAAGCAGGGCATCAATTACCTTTTGCTTGTAATCCAGCTGGGCAAGTGCTTTCTGAAGCTGAAAGTCTGAAGGATTATTTTTAAGCTCCTCCTGAGTTGTAGTAATTGCTTTTTCTAGGCCAGCCTGTTTTTCAAGCAAACTCGCCTGCAAAAAAAGCTTACTCTTGGTCAAAAGCTCCGTTTCAAATTCCTGCATCGCAACCTGAATTAAACGCTTCTGAGCAAAAAGTTTCAAAAACTGTTCCTTTTTTTGAGAAAATAAACCATCCCAATAAGCAAGGTCATCTCCACGATTACGGTTAGTCATCACTTGGATAAGGCTTTGATACTCAGTTTTGAGATAGCCGTTGAGTACTGCAACATAGCTCTGACACTTGAGCGTCTCCTTTTCCTGATAGAGATACACTCTGGCTGAGTTTTCGCTGACCTTACAATACAATTTTCTCTGAAAATCAGAAGCCGATTGTGCAAAAACAGGCTGCATCAGCAGAATTCCTCACACAAAGATACTTGCAAAAAGCTTTTTCATGGCATTTTCAAGAGATAAAAAGTCTGATTTTTTCTTTTTTGTTTACTGGAAAGCGAGAAGCTCCTTTTTGACCGCAAGTCGGAAATAATGATCAGGATAGTTTCAGCTCTTGATCGCATATTCAAGCTCTATTAAATGTTGAAAGAAGCTGACAATCTGCGTTTTATGCTCCAAAAGCGTTGGAAGCTGTTTCATATTTTTGCTCACCACGAAAGGATGAAGCTTGGTTTCGGAGATAATCTGCTTGGTATCACTGATTCCCTGCTGATGAAAGTCTAACAAAATCAGATACATTTTCAAGCCCCAAGTCAAAAGCCCCTGCACTTCATTCCACGCTTTCCCATCTTCCTGCATTTTTTGGAGGGTTTTGACCGCCTGAATCGGAGCAGTAAAGAGCTGATCAAAGATCAAGAAAGCATCGCCCTCCACCATTCCAAAGCAGTAATGATCAATCATTTCCTTGCTAAGAGAACTTGTCCCCTGAGGAATTCAGAATTTTAATTTTTCTAGCTCATGGGCAAGGCGATAAAGATCACTCCCCACCTTGAGTAAAAAGTAGTTCAACAGCTCTTCAGAAAGATGAAAAGGCTGAATCTGTTCAGTAATAAACGCCTTGAGCTGAGGTTCTTTGTAAGGTTCAAAAGGCTTAACCTGGGTATTTTCAGAGAACCGTTTGAAAGGTTTTGTCCTCTTGTCTGGCTTATAGGAAAGGAAAATCACGATCGTATCTGGACTCAGCAAATGATGATTCTCCTGAAAGTCTAGGAAAAATTTCTCAATCTTGTCCGCAGAAAGTCCGCCATCTTGTGAAAGATCCTTGGGAACGCCCTCAAGGATAATCAGCTTTTTTGATACGAAGAGCCCTCCTGCATAGAGTGCCTGCTTGACCGCTCCAAGATCTCGGTTTTGGCTAGAGAAATGAAAAAGTGCATCTTGCCCGTATTTTTCAAGAAAGTTATTTTTCCATCTCTGGAGCTCTTGCCTCAGCGTGTAGGTATTTTCGCCATAAAAAAGGAAAACAGAATTCAGCATCAAGGGTCGGTTTAAAGAGTAAGAATAATCATTTCAAGTAGAGCTATTGTAGTGGAAATAGCCTGAATTTCAAGGAGAAAAACAGAGAAAAATCTGAACTGAAAACGAAAATTCTCAATACTCAATCACGCATTCCAAATACTAATGGTGATGATGTTCAAGGAAAAGCAGAAGAAACATTACTCCAGCACCGAGAACAACCATTCCAATCTGAAACAAAGAAGAGGACAGTTTCTGATTGTGCTTATTGACCTCAGGAATCAAATCTGAGCCTGCGATATAGATAAACATTCCAATCGCAATCGGCACGAGCATCGTATGCAACCCCTCTACCAAAGTCCCCAAAAGGAAAGTCGCCACCACTCCAAGCACCGCACTCAAAGCTGTCAAAAAGTTCATCAAAAGAGCTTTTTTCTTTTTATAGCCTCAGTGAATCAACACCGCAAAATCTCAAATCTCCTGAGGTATTTCATGAAAAAGCACCGCTAATGAAGTCGCAATTCCTGCATGCACACTTACAAAAAAACTCGCCCCAATAAGCAAGCCATCAATAAAATTATGCACGAAATCGCCCACTAAATTCATCACTGCAAGCGAATGAGGGTGTTCTTTACTCATTGTATGATGACAATGGTTTCGGTGAATGACCTTTTCTATCACTAACCCCAAAACAATACCTCACATGATCAGGATCCCAATATGATGCCAATCATTTGTCCCCTCCTCTGCTAATTCAGGAATTAAGTGAAAAAAAACATCTCCTAGCAAGGCTCACGCAGAAAAAGCCACCAAATAAATCAGAATTTTCTGAAGTTTTTCATTCTTAACTCCTAGGAAAAAAACACCCACAAAAGAAGAAAGACTGATCACCAATACCGCAAGTAAAGCATACATCAAAAGTTGAAAATTCATAGTTCTCCAAAAAAAAAGATAAAAACATTTTACTTGTGTTGCTTTATAGGAAAGTCATCAAAAAAAGCAAGAGCTTTTTCGTTCAAAATTTTCCCTTGTAAAAGGCGAGACAATCTCTATCTTGAAGTTAGTCGTTTATTTTTACAAAAACACAAAATGCCAATTAAGAACTCTACTGAGGAAGAGAAAAGAAAGCTGTTTTCTAAAGCTTTTACTCTCGTAGAAATGCTGATTGTTATCGTTTTAATCTGAATTTTATCAGTTGCGATCCTCCCAAGACTGACAAATTATATGGCAAAAACAAGAGACTTAAAAAGACAAGCAGATCTCAAAAATATTGCAGCTGCTATTGAAATGTATGGAATCAACCATGGAGAATTCCCATTCTATCACGGTGGACATACCACAGGAGCTGCACTAGCTTATAATTTTTTTAGAAAAGCAAGTGATTTAGCTGAACCGTTAGAAGGCTATATTTCTTCTATTCCTAGCGATCCCAAAAAGTCTACTCAAATTGATATTTGTGCAGGAAGTCATAGGATAGAATGTAAAGTTCCTTTAAAAAAAGGAAACTATCTCTATGCCATCCAAAGAGAAAAGAAAGATCTCTATCCTCTTGATAAAGGAAGAAATATCGCACTTCTAGTAGCTAAAGTAGAAACTCTAGATTATGCGAATTTTGTCCTTGTCAATCAAAACCAGTGAAGATGTAACGGATGTTGATGGAGTTTTTGAAATGGAAATGCTTCAACCTTTGGAATATATCCAGCACGAATCTGAGAAAAATTCAATCTCTGTTCAAGCATAGAAAAGGCTAGAAATGCTGAATGGATTAAACAAGAAGATGGGAACTTCAAGTGTACTTATACCACAGAAGATCAACTTTATTATATTATCAAAATGGAATAACTAGCTTAATTTTCTCTAATCCTCTCAGAAATCAGCTTTATAGAGAAGCAATATCAAGCAGGAGTTTTTTTGCTCAAAAATTTTCCCTTGTAAAAAGCGAGACAATCTCTATCTTGAAGTTAGTCGTTTATTTTTACAAAAACACAAAATGTTAATTAAGAAACGCATTGTGAGAGAGAGAGAAGAAAGCCATTTTCTAAAGCTTTTACTCTCGTAGAAATGCTGATTGTTGTCGTTTTAATCTGAATTTTATCAGTTGCGATCCTCCCAAGACTGACAAATTATATGGCAAAGACAAGAGACCTAAAAAGACAAGCAGATCTCAAAAATATTGCAGCTGCTATTGAAATGTATAGCCATACTTATGGAGATTTTCCAAGAATATCCGATGAACAATTTAGCGAATTTTTAGTAAAGGAAGAAAAGTTTCGCTATCTCTGATCGTTTTCTTTATTAGAGAAACAATTATCTAGTTATATCACCCAAATACCAAAAGACCCTTCCTCTAGAGTTATGCCTCTCAATATTTTTACAAGTTTTAACAAACCTGGATGGGGAAATTATACAAGTTCAACCTTTAATAAGCTAAAAAAGAAACAATGCAAACCTTGAGAATATCTATGGGTTTGATTGTTTTGAAAAAATAGGAAAAAATATAATTCTTTTTTACTGGTTGCAAAAGTGGAAACTCCAGATTATGCAAATTATGTGAATAAATATCCAGATAAATTTACATTTAAATGAGGATGATGGGGATTAGATTCTAACCGAAATATAGATATTTCACTAGGAAAAGATGATGCCAGAAATGGATTGTATTTATGTTCAAAAATCACAAATAAAGTAATAAAATGAGAAGAAATGATAGCTACAAAAGATAATGACCTGTGTTCTTACTCTTCCCCTGATCAACTTTACTATATTCTCAAACTAGAATAACTACCCCAACTTCTCTCTAATCCTCTCAGAAATCAGCTTTCTCTCAAACTTTTTGGAAAGAAAACGCTTCAAGTCCTGCTCTAAATCCTCAATCCTCTTACTTTTAGCAAGAACTCAGCAGTCCTCATCTACTAATTCTGCAGTCGCCCCCTCAGCAAATCATAGCACAGGAACCCCCATTAGCAAAGCTTCTACCGTTCAAATTCCAAAGCTTTCCTTCGTTAGATTGATCAGTCCAGCGGAATCTCTGATAATTTCCGTCATTCCCTCAGGGTTTCGCCCAGTGAAAATGATCGTCTCGCCTGCCAAGGCTTTGAGTTCCATTTCATCAGGTCCAGAGCCAATTACCACAAAAGGTAATTTTAAACGATTAAAAAGCTGAATGATTAAGCCTGTTTCTCTCACAAAGTTTACCAATCTTCCCACATAGACGCAATACGGCATCGGCTGCGAAGAGATTCCTGCATACCAATACTGATCTGCGATTTTCGGATACGAAACCGTACTTTCTAGTCCATAGAGCTCTTTTGCGAGCTTCTGAGTGTAGTGGCTATTACAAACGACCGTATCAAACTTGGTAAACTTCTGATCCCATTTCCTCAGCATCGGAACGAGCTGGTTAAAGAGCCGCCCTTTCCATCCAGTAAGTTTCTCGTGATATTCCGCATAATGACTCCAAATATACTGCATCGGAGAATGAAGATACAGATGCATCGGCACTCACGGAATCGGAGTAATATTTTTCGCAATAGCAAAGGAGGAAATCTGGATCTCTTCAGGCTTTCGCTTTTTGATTTTAAGTGAAAGGAGCCTCATCAGCCGAGGATAAAACACCATCAAATTACGATAGTCAAAAATCGCCGATAAGACCTTAATTTTCCTCTTAGTAAAAAAAAGAAAAATCTGATTGATCCATTTTGGTAAGGTTTGCACGATCGGAAGAGTTATCATCTCACCATTTCCTCATGGTAAGGGCAATTCTAGACTTTCACGATCTGAGATAAGGGTAAAAAGTCTGATTTCTGCCTCTTTCCCGTGTTTTCTTAGTTGCTTACTGATCAAATCTTCAAGAACATTCAGCACCCCTCACGGCATTGTCCGACAATTTACAAATGCAATTTTCATCTCCACAGTTCTCAATATAAAATCTCGTTTCTAAAGCTTTTCTTTTACTTTTCGGAAGCGGTAATTTTGAAGCTTGTTTTTCTAAATGAAGCTCGTGTCCAGAGCGACACTCACTGCGCATTTTTACTTATCAATTCTTAATTATCAATTACTAATCCATACCTCTTCATCAAAGCTGCATCACTTGGATTCCTCTGCATAAAATCAAAAAACAACGCTGATGCTGGTTTACGCGTTCATGGGATCAGGATTTTCTCCTTGTAAGCAGATCAAATCGCAGGATTGAAGATTCAGGTTTCTTTAATTTTTTGGAATACATCAGCCTCCAAAAGCTCTGCTCGCATATAAGAATAAAACTTCGCTGCATAACCACCTCCGAAGATATGCAAAAAAGCACAATACATCTTATATTCCTCTCCTCTTGGAAAAATAGAATACTGATTCACGATTTCAAGCACCTTTTGATCAAGCTCCTCTACTGAATTTGGAAGCGAAGAAGTATACAGCGACATATCTACCAGAGCAAGCTCATTTTTCTTAGTCACAAAATTTCCCATCATAAAGGTTTTGAGGTCTTGCAGCGTCTGAACGAGTTGTTCTGGGAGAGGAAGTCAGGTTTGATAATGTTTAGCTAAAGTTTTCAAGGCTTCAGGATCGCTTACCCAATTCTCCAAAAGCTGACTTGGTAATTCCACAAAATCCCGCTCAACATTGAACCCTGAAAGATGAGCATACTCCGAACCTGCCAACATCGCATGCAAAGCATGCCCAAACTCGTGAAACAAAGTTTCTACATCTCTGAGATAGAGCAAACTCGGTCAGGATTCAGCTTTTTGGAAGTTGCAGACATTCATAACGATCGGAAGCTTTCAAGTTGCTTTTTCTCTCAAGTAATCCGCCCAAGCTCACGGTCTTTTCCCTTTGCGATAAAAGGCATCAAGCATATAATAAGCAATCAGCTCGCCCTGATGATAAACTTCATACCACTTTTGATGAGAAGAAGAAAAAGCTGACTTCATCTCGCGAAGCTCCACTCCAAGAAAATTGGACACAAACTGATGAAGCCATTTCAATACGGATTCAAACTCAAAATACTGCTTGAGTTCTTCCTCATTCAAAGCATACTTTTCTTCCTTATATTTTCTCGTGTAGTAGGCGACATCATAGCTTGGCAAGTCTGCAAGCTGAAAGTAGTCTTGCAAAGTCTGGAGTTCAGCTTTTGCTTTTTGCATCGCTTTGGCAGAAATCGGCTTGATAAAATCAAAAACCTGATCAGGAGTTTGAGCCATCGTAGACCAAAGCAACATTGATGCCGTATTGGAATAGCCGAGCAATTCAGCTTTTTGATGGTTTAATTTGAGAAGCTCTAAAGCTAAAGGTCTATTATCAAACTCCCCTTTCGTCGCCCATTGATCCCTCTGAAAAGCGACCTGCTTCCTGATCTCTGGATCGCTACAATATTTACTCACCGCAGCCAATAAAGTCGGATCCGCATTTACCGCAAGCCCTCATTTTTCCCCAGCCAAAGCCTTCATTTGAGCAAGCAAATCCTGCGGCATCTCCTCAAAACTCGCCTCATCAGCAAAATGAAGTAAAAAAGCTGACTGCTCATCTACGACATTGTGCTGAAACTGTTCTCCTGCCTCGGAAATCTGTTTATTGAGGGATTTGAGCTGTTCTTGCTTCTCTGCAGATAAAGCGATTCCTCTGTGTTGAAATGATTTTAAATATAATTCAAACCATCTCTTCTGGTCAGCAGTCTGTAGTAAATGCTCACTTGCTCGGAGCATTTTCTGATAATAAGGCTGAGAATAAGCAACTTGATTTCAAAAATCTTGATACTTTGGTCTAAATTCTGAAATAATTTTTCTCATCTCTTTACTTGATTCCACAGCATCAAGATGTTTGAGAATTGCCCAAAGATAAGCCAGTGGAAAAGACTTTACAAAATCATCAAAAGTCAGACTTTCGTTTTCTTTTGCAAGAAAAGCTTGAAAATCCGTTTTCTCTTGCTCTAAAAGTTCTCATAGCAGTTCTGGAAGGAGTGTAAGAGCTTCTGGAGTTTTAAAAAGGGAAAGGTTAGGAATTCCCCCCTTTTGAAGTTCATGAAGAAGTTGAGCTTTCATTACAGCAATTAATAGCAAGATATAAACAAAATAAGCATAAGGTTTTCCGATACAGATGCAATACTAGATGAGGTAGGAGGAAAATTGATATTTGAGTTTTGAAGTAAAGTTTCTATATTGTTTTTTACCACCACTCTTGGAGATATCAACTTTTTCATACAGTATTTACTCCTCTTTATTCTTGTCAAGTGTTGCTGCAATAGTAACAGAAAAAACCAACAAAAATTTGACAAATAGAGAAAAACAAATACAATTCTATTGTTTTTATATTTTATACTTATCATCATGAATGAGAAAACCCAGTTTAATCTAGAGAGAGAGTATTAAAAATTCTCCTACCCTCCGATCTCAGCTTTATAGGAAGAGAGTTCTTACTGTATTAAAACAAACCCGTAAAAAGGGACCTTTGGCTAGCGAGATGGCAAAGCATAGTTATGCGAAAGTGAGTGAAAATCCAGACTTCGTTTTTGCTCATGAGAGGATTCCTATCAAAGATATTAACACGCTAATGCGAAAATCAGAAGGGGTGGAAGCGGTGCTTAAAAAGCTTGATAAGATTGCTCCAGAGGATCATCTCAAAATTTTTGAAGCACTCCTTGATTCTTATAGATCTTCCAATGATCGAAAAAGCAAGTTTGAACTTTTTTCTCAGTACTTTAACAAATTCAAGCTTGAGACTGAAGTAATGCTTGATACTTTGATTCAGAAAGAGAAGTGATATCTTGTGTTTGCTGTGTTTGATAAGTTTAAGTCTTTAGGAATCCCTCGTATTGTTGAGAAGTTTCGCTCTGCTAAACAATATGGAATTTTATTGGACCATTTTCATTTCTTTAAAGGAGTGGATCGTGCACCTTTAATGCAAGAAATTTTAGACAATGCTTCTCATTCAACTATTGCTTATAATAGTTCTAAATTGACTCCAGAAGAAAAGAATGCTTTCTTTTTAAAAAGAGCTAAAAATTCTGAGGATAAGCTTAGATATCTTGCCTTTGATTTAGATAAATTTCGTGGTTTGAGTCAGGAGGTTGCGGAAATGTTTCCTTTAGATGTCGTAATTAAAAATTTACCAAGCTTTTCTCATTTGAGTTGGGATTTCGCAAAGAAGCTTATTAAAGATTTAGCTTCTGATGAAAAAATTTCCAGTAATTACAACAAGATTGATATTGGCACGAAATTTATGAAAAACTTATGAAGTTTTGATGTAGAGCTCAATCAAGTCCTTGAGACGATGATGGAAACTGAGTCATTAGCCTATATTCTTGCTATCAAATTAAATCACCTTAAGCCTTTACTCAAGTGAGAAAAGTTGAGTGATGAGTTTGCTCAGAAGCTTTTGGATTCTCAGTCTGATACTTATCAGAAAAGAGAAGTGCTTATATCTATTTCTAAAAATGCTTCCCTCTTTGACTCTTGAAAGAAATGGGAAAAGGCAAAGAATCTCCGCTAGCCTTTTTCATGCTTAAGAAAATAAAAAGACTGAAGACTGATACTGAAAAGTGTCAGTTTTTTCTTTCTTTTGCACATAAAGAAAAATCTATACTTAGAGAAATTTATTTTTGTACTTAAGGAAAAATATTTCTGCACTTGAAGAAATTTATCTCTGCACTTGAAGAAATAGAATACTTCACAACAGACTTTTTAAACTCCAAAGAGCTGTTTTCTATTCTTTTTCTTCCTCATTACTGAAAAAGTCCTCAAAACTCAGACTTCCTGCTGTATTTTCCTCTTTCTCTTCAAGGAACTGCTGGAGATAGGGCTTTTTCTTGAGTAAAGGCTGCAAAGAATCAAGCAAAAGCTGATAATCCCCCGATTTTGGATAGACAAAGGTGATCGGATCCAAAAGCCCTGTCGGTCTGATGATTTGCTCTACCACTTGCTCGGAAAGCTCAAGCTCATATTCGGCTGGCGTAGCAGAAAGGAAAATGGATTTCGCTCCATGCTTGCGTTTTTGAGTGAGGGTGCTGTGTTGGTTGGATTTTCTCGCTTCACGATTGAGGAGAGCGGAGTCAGCTTTTTCTTTTTTTTCTTGTGAAGCTAAAACCTGCTGATGAGCATCAGAAACAAGTTCCAAATCTGCAGCAGCCTCATCTAGTGCGACTTCATCAAGCTCTTTTCGCCCCAAGGTCGCTTCCAATTCCTCAAATCTCAGCGGTCTATGATCAATTGCAGAGGGCAAGCGGAATCCGTAGCGGATCAGATTATTTTTTCTTGCTCTATCTCCCTGCGCCATCGCCTTGAGCTGCGGGATCGTCATATGCGACTCATCAACAATCAGCAAAAAATCTTCTGGGAAATAGTCAAAAATCGTGTTTGGCGGTTCTCACGGCAATCTCTGGTCAAAGTAGAGCGAATAATTTTCAATCCCATTCACAAATCAGGTTTCTCTGATCATTCTGATATCATATTCTACTTTCTTTTTGATTCTTTCGGCTTCAATCATCATTCCGAGCTTTTCAAATTCCTTTACGCGAAGCTCTTTTTCAGCATTCATCTGCTGGAGAATGGTTTCTAAATCTGACACATCTTGGAGGTATTGGGTTGCAGGTCGGATCATCGCTTTTTGGACCGGGGCTTTGAGTTCATAGCTCTGGGCATCTCTCATCTCAATCCTCTCCAAAAATTCCTCATCAAAAAAACAGCGATACAAGCACCTTTCCGTAGAGGAGAAAATCTCCAAAATATCACCTTTCATCTCAAACATTCCCTTTTCAATTTTCCCGTGAATCGGCTTATATTGCATATGGAGAAGCTGCCTTTTGAGCTCATTGAAATCATACTTTTTCCCAACATAGAGCTGCAAGCAGTTCTCCTCAAAAAATCTACTCTGCCCCAAACCGTAGAGCGAAGAAGCCGAAGCCACCACGATCACATCTTTTCTACTCAGGAGCGAAGCCATCGTTGCGAGCCTATACATCTCGATTTCATCGTTGATCGTTGCTTCTTTTTCGATATAGGTTCCTGAGCTTGGCAGATAACTTTCAGGCTGATAATAATCAAAGTAAGAAACGAAATAATGGACTGCATTGTCTGGGAAAAAGGCCTTGAATTCGGTAGCGAGCTGCGCAGCTAGGGTTTTATTGTGAGAGATGATCAGCGTTGGTTGCTGGACTTTTTGGATGATATTTGCCATCGTAAAGGTTTTTCCCGTCCCGGTCGCTCACAGGAGGGTAATGTTACTTTTTCCTTGATCAAAAGCTTGAGAAATCTGAGCGATTGCTTTGGGTTGATCACCTGCGGGTTGATAAGAGGATTTGAGTTGGAACATGATTGATAATTGATAATTAAGAATGTATAATTGATCATTCAGATTTTCAGTTTCTTTTAGGAAGATACTCCTTTTTATTTTTTGAGTTTTCCAAAAAAACAAGTTCTCTTTTACTATATCAAAAGCACTCTCAAATGCAAAGGAGAATTTAGCTGATCTTCCTACGATACTTCCCTGGTTGAAACTCCTCAATCCACTTTTTGAGCTCCAAGAAAGTCAATTCCTGCAAAAGTTCTTGATACGCAAATCAACTTCCCATCAACTGTTCTAGGCTCATTTCTCCTTGCTCTGCAATAGTTTGAAAAATCTGAAACTGTTGCTCGCTAAGCTCAGCTTTTGATGCGGAGTTTGAGTCTCAAGGAATTGCCTTGCCACGCAAGGGAAAATAATTTGCTAAACAGGCATCAAAATCAGTGATGAGCTGGATTTTCTTTTCATTCATTTTACTGAAAATTCCTGCACTTTGTGGAGAAAAAAGCGGAGCTGGAACGGAAAAAACGGGTTTATGCATCTCGTAAGCAAATTCTGCGGTAATCAGACTTCAAGATTTTTCTCTTGCTTCAGGCAAAAAGAGCAAATCAGAAAAACCAGCGATCAGTTTATTTCTCTGAGGAAAGCTCCGCTTTGTAGGTTCAAATCAAAGTTTGAAAGCTGAAAGCACAAGCCCTCCTGCTTCTACGATCTTGGCAAGCAATTCACGATCTCTGCTCCTCAAATAATGCCTAAATCCCCCTCACAAAATCGCAACCGTAGGAATTTTATTCGTGAGTGAAAGCTGATGCGCCTGCTGATCAATTCCTCTTGCAAAGCCAGAAATCGTGATCATTTCATAACGATTTGCAGCAGAGAAAAAGGCATTCATCACTTGAAGTCCGTATTCGCTGGGCATTCTCGGTCCTACAATCCCTAGACTTGAACACTGAAGAAGATCAAGATTCCCCTGATAATAAAGCACAAATGGCGACTGAGAAAACGCTTTTATTTTCTGGGGAAAGGCTTTGTTTTCCTGAGTGATTGCAGCGATTTGATGGCTTTCACAGTAGCTTTTCCATTCTTCAAGATCGCAATCTGGATCAAAATTCCCAGCTTTTAACTGTGAAAGCGTAAGCGCTTCTTGGCTAGAGTACTGAAGTGCGAGAGGATCTAAAGGCATTCTAAACGGAAAAAACTAAAAAAGCTGACCTAAAGATAAAGATCAGTTTTTGTTTTTCAAGGTAAAGTTTAAGATTATTTCTTTGTCAAAAATAAAATTGATGACTAAATAGCGTTTATTTTTTCTTCCTTGCTTTTAGCATCAGCATCACTATACTCAAGGAAATCAGCCTTTTACCTCATTCTTGCTTATCATAATGCAAAAATTAGCTTTTCTCTTGCTCAATCCCGCTTCTTCCACTTGAGAAATATCAGGGGAAATCTGAACTTTTTCGGAGCATTTCCCAGCACTCAAAGGAGGAACTGAGCTTGCATTGCAGGTCAAGGAAGTCAAACATTTTCTCAAAGAACTAAGCTGCGGTGCAGTAATCACTCCCCCATGTGATGAAGCAAAACGCCTGCTCAGCACGGAAACCCCGTTTCTTCATCAGCTCAAAAGCCAGCTTAAAAGACATAAAAGTAATCTTCATATCCTCGTTTCTCTCACTCAGGTGCAGGAACTTTTTCCGCTCGTTGTAAAACAAATGCAGGGGAATAGTCAGATTTTTGTGCATATAGCGCTGGGAAAAAGCGAGAAAGAAGCGCTTTTAGCAGCAGCGAAACGGTTGGAAGCGCAAGAAGAAAAATCTGAATGCATCATTGCGAGCCTCGCAGGTGCAAACAGTATTTTCAATCAAAAAGGCGAACGGAGCGAAACCCAGAAAGTCTATGATGAGATCGTTTTTAATCAGAGCCAAACGAGTTTTTCTCTAAGTGAATATCTAAATAAGCAATTTGAAAACGAAAAAGCTACCGAAGAAATCGCACCTGTGAGCTTTGTTTCTGCAGAACCCATGGAAGAAAACGATGTCTTTCTGATTTTGGAAAGTGATGCTGAGAAGATTGAGCTACTCGCTCAGACCTTGGAAGTAAGTAAAAATGAAGAAAAAAAATCTGATTTTTCGGACTTTAATCCTATTTTCATCACCAAGCCACTCCCCCAGCTCCTTTTGGCTACTATCAAACGCCCTTATCCTAGCTATGAAGGGCTGAGTTTGATCACAAAAACCACTGTTGCCACGCTCCCAGAAAAGATCGCTGAGCAGGAATTTCGCCAGCTTTACCTCGGCAATCCTCAGCAGTTGAAGCTCTTGAGCAAATATCTGAGCAATGAAAGCAGAATCCTCGTAGATGGGCAGAAAATGGAGGCTTGCAAAGCACTGATCAGCGAGGCAGGAGAACTCCTTCAAACCGAAAACGAAAGCCTCGTAAAAAGCTTTGAGAAGCAGGCAAAACAGTTTGAGGTCTTTTTTCTCGCTTGTGAACTTAGGAAAGATGATGCCAAAATCTTAGACCAACTCCTAAGTATTGGACAAGCGGAGAAAATCAGCTTTTTGATCTGCGATCGACAAAGGCAGATGCTGTGGACTAACGCCGACTTAGCACTGAAAAAGGGAGAAGCTCCAGCGCTGCACCATACAATCCTTGACTATCTTTTGAAAAAATAAAAAAAAAAGTCTGAATCAGCTTTTTCAAACTTTTTTCAAACTTCTCTGAAAAGCAATTATTTTTCTCCGTGCTTCCATCTCTCCAAAATCAGCATCGCACTGATCGTATCGGTTGTGGCGTTCTTTTTGAAGTCGGAAACGATTTCCCCAGATTGCACGCTGGTAAAGTCCTCCTCTACCATTTCAATCTCAATCTTCTGATTTTCAATAATGTAGTTAAGTGACTGCATAAATTTCGTAATTTTTTCCTGAATATCTTGCTGTTTTCTCGGTCGTCCGAGCACGATTTTCCTGATATGATACCTCTGAATCAGATCTGCGATATAGTAATAAGTCATCTCATCGTTCATTACATAACCAATCGGGAAAACGATATCAGCATTTTCTATTGGCGTATAGGCAAGTCCGATGTATTTGCTTCCTCGGTCTATTCCAAGGGCGTGAGTAATTTTCATCTGCAGTAAAGAAAAAGAATAAAAAAGACTGATTTAACTAATATTAGGCTCAATCATATAGTTCGGCTCAAGTTTTTCCACGGCATGAAAAGCTAATTCTTGATAGTTCGAGAAAAATTTATCCTCTTTATAGCTCAATTCACAGCCCTCAGGAGTGAAAACATAAACAAGCTGTGGAAAATCTCACTCAAAATAAGTTTCATCATAGACCTGATCGAGAAAAAATTCAGCATACTGATCTTGAACTTCAGACAGTTCAGTTTTTTTGATTGTTTTTATGAGTTTGTTTGTCTCAAAATCCCAGAGCCAGAGATTCAGCTTCTGACCAATATAGATTACTCAATAGCGAGGGATCCAGCCCTTACGATAAAAATGCTGATACAGCTCAATCTTGGACAGAGAAAATAAAGAAAGCTGATCCTGTTTGAGGGTTTTGAGGAGATTGATCGCGAGGCAACCTACTCTCAGATTGGTAAATCCTCATGGTCCATTAAGCACGGCTATTTTCGTTCGTTCTTCTTTCTGATCAAGCTCAACAAGCACCTTTCCAAGCTCAAGATCTACGCCATTTCTTTCCAAAAAGAGCGTTTCTGATGAACCGTAAATTGCAATTTTATCTGAAGAAATATCTATCATTTTCTGCATTGGCTTTTGAAAAAGGGAAATAAAATGTTTAGAATATCAAATTCTCCACATAGGAAGAAAGAATCCTTGAGTTCACAGATTTGTCTTCTTGAGCATTAGCGATAGCAAAGCATTCCGATCTAGGCGATCTTGTCAAAGAAGATATGGATTGCTTCGCTTCGCTCGCAATGACGGGGAATCGTCATCACGAGCCGTAGGCGAAGTGATCCAGATAGAAAAGAAGCTTAATTTTTCTGAATTGCTTTGCTCGCAATGACAAGAACAACTCTGAACTACTCAAACATTCTCTGCAAATCCTCATCTCTGATCATTGCTGGACTTCGCATCGGATCAAAGGTAATTTCTACCTCCACCTCATAATCAGGCACGACCAAAAGCGTAGCATTTTTTACGCTGGCAATGAGGAAATCCGCCATCGGACAGGCTGGCGTCGTAAACGACATCAGAATTTTTGCTTTTTCTGCCTCCTCATCCACGGAAACTTGGTAAATCAGTCCAAGCGTATAAATATCTACCAGAGGGAAATCTGGATCATACACGGTTTGGAGTGCTTGCTCAATCTTATGCTGAAGGGTCGAAGTCATCTTTTCTCTTGGGATCGGTAAAAATGAAATATTGCATCACGACAAATATTCCAATAGAAGCGAGTCAGAGCCATTTTGACCAGAGATCAGCAATGAGAAGAAGTATATTTAAAAGCCCAAAAAGTCAGAAGAGAAACGCACATTTATAAGCATCTTTCTGAAGCCTCTCAACCTGAATCTTGGTAGAAAAGAGCCACTGAGACCAGTAAAAAAGGAAATAACTCATTCCCCAAAATGCTGAAAAAACACCGACCAAACCAATAATAAGTGCTATTGCAGTATCATCTTTGACACTAATCATCGTTGCATCAATCAGCAAAACGAGCAGTCAAATTCCAGTTTTTATCAATGAAGCAATCGTATATACACTGAGATTTTTCATCACAAAACAAAAGTTAAAGTCAGATTTTTTTCTTGATTAAAGTTCAATATTCACTTTTTCCTGTTCTAATTCCTGTTTCTGCTGCTCAAGGAGGGTTTGCGTATCAAGTTCTGCACGAGAAGGGAGGTAAAAAGGATTTGCTCCGTTTTCATACATTTTCGCATAGATGATTTCCCGGATTCCCTGTCCAAAAATCATCAATGGAAACGAAAGTAAAGGCGTAAGAAGCATAAGTTTTTGAGGATCGTTGTCATTTACGTTGGTACTAATTGAGGTTCCGAGCAATCCTCCAAGCACCACCAAAGCAACACAAAGCCCGATCACATTTCCCATAAGCGAAGAGGCTGCGTAATTGGGATTTACGACAAACTCAATCTGTGAAAAAGAGAGGAAAAGAGAAAGACAAACATAGAGCACAAAGAGGATCACAGGCGCTCAAGAAATATCCTGAAGAATGAGAAAAAGTCAGATCATTCCGAGAGAAAGAAGAGCATTCGTAAGAAGCAAAAGTCAGATCGTTTTTCAGATTTTTGAATATTTTTGAGAAAAAAAGAACGCATAAACAATAATAAGAACCAGATTTCCGAGGAAGCTCACAAAAAAGCCAAGGAAAAGATTGATCAACCATGAAAGCTCATGCTGACTTGCCCTAGCTCAAAGACCTCCAATTTCAGGAGCTGAAGTGCCCACCAGCGATCCTACCGCAGCAAACAAAACAAAAAGGAAAACTGCCATCAATGCTCAGATCACGAGTCCAATCGCTACTTTTCAGAGCAGCTCCCATCCAGAAAGTGCACTTGGCGCATTGATAAGGCGATCGAGTTTTTCTCTTTGCTCTCAAAAAACATCAGGATGAAGAGCGTTTGCCGTCCCATCAATTCATGGGATCGTGAATGAAACAGAAGAAAACTTAGAAGCAACCATAAGTAAGAAGATATAAACTAAAAAGTTAACTGGAGCGATGAAAGCTGTTTTACAAAAGCTTTGGTATTTTTCTCATCCTCACTTGCATAAGAGAGAAGCAATACTGAATTACCCTGAGTAATAAAAAGCTGAGCAACCGCAAGCGTATCTTGTTCTAATTGGACGCTGTATGTCTTGAGTATTGCAGGAATTTTTGAAGATTGCCCTCAGAGTTCAGTTTTTTTTGTTTGTTCTTTGGTAAGTTTTGTTCCTTGGATTTTGAGCTGATTGATAGATTTTTGAACATAAGCGGAGAGTGAAGTTTCTGGGTTAAATGCCTTATAAAGAATCAAAGTATCATATATTCCATCCCCCTGCTCCTGATAAAGCACGGTTTCCTCATCAACACGAACTTCTTGCATTTGAACTGCTAATTTTGGATTTCGATTCAGGTCAGGAGTCTGCATCTGCAAAGAATAAGACCCTCCACAGCCCTGAAGAAAGCCGAGAAATCCCAAAAAGAGAGGAAAAAATCTGAAGCCATTTCTCATTAAAATATGATATAGGAAAGAGCTAAAAGCAAACCGACACCAACTCCGATAATAAAAGACTTTTTCAAAATACTTTCCTTGATAAGCAGTTCTCCACTTCAAGGAATCTTTCCTGTCCAAATCATAGAAATAAGGTAACCTACCATTACTCCACAGAGAATAAGATATCAAGGCATAACGACTTCTTTGAGCACCTTAAAAATCTCTACTCCAAAAATAATATCTCACCTCACCAAAAAAACCCCTAAAAGTAAAGTCGAAAAGTAAAAAACTCCCCTCAATACCTGAAATAAAATAACCATCTGCGCTCTTTCAAATAAAGACACTATGAAAAATACAGTTTTATCAAAGGAAATCAAGCAGAAGTTTACTTTCTCAAAAAATATTAAAGCTGAAAGAAACATCTATTTAAAGTCCGAACAGGAGATGATCACCTATTCTAGATTTTCCTAACTCTTCTCAAAAACTTTCTCAACAAAACAGCTGAACTATTCAAACCTCAAGGCATCAATGGGTTTCAGCTTAGCAGCTTTTCTTGCAGGGAGAATCCCAAAGATAATTCCTGTCAAAGCGGTAATCGTAAAGGTTAGGATAATCACTTTTTGATCAATCTCGGCTGAAAGTCCCATACCTCCACCTTCCGCATTGGATCCCATGGAATTGATAAGATGGCAAATTCCATAGCTCAGGATAAAAGCAATAATTCCACCGATGAAGGTAATTACCACCGATTCTATCAAAAACTGGAGTGTAATATCACGATTGAGAGCTCAAATCGCCTTTCTAATTCAGATTTCTCTTGTTCTTTCGGTCACGGAAACGATCATAATATTCATCACTCCGATTCCCCCTACCAAGAGTGAAATTGCACCCATTACCAACAAAAAATATCTAATCATACTGATTGAACTATTGATTTGCTCGATCATATCAGCAAAGGTAGAAACCGAAAAACCTGCGGTATCTACTGAAGTTTTGTTGAATTTTTTGAGCAGAAGATAGGTAATCCTATTTTTCCAGAGCGCATTGTCTGCATCGGTCGGGAGAATAACCTCAAAAGAACTGATTTCGTTTTTATGGGTAATCCTCTGAGAAACCGTAGTATCAGGAAAATATATTTGGTTATTCCACTCCATATCTTCTTCCTTTAAAACCCCTACGATGGTAAACTTCTTCTTGGAAAAGGTAAAGGTTTGTCCAACAGGATTTTTATTTTTGAAATAGGTTTCCCAAAATTTGTAGTTTACGATAGCGACAAAGGCATTCTCTTGATAATGTTTTTCTGTAAAAAAATTTCCCTGAACGAGCTCCTTTTCATTGATCGTAAACCACTCTGCTGGCACTCAAACACCCATCACACTATCAGTCTTTTTATTGAGAGTTAGCTGTTCTCAAGGAGCATTTATCTGATATGTAATACCACCTTTCAGCTCTGGGAAATAATGCTGAATATACTCAACAATAGCGGTATCAAATTTTACCGCCTGGACATAGGCTCCTTGCTGGTTTTTTTCATC
>JBHAST010000054.1:0-6783 GCA_041831495.1 bacterium
CGTAAATTTCTATTCTTTCCTCTTGATTTAGTTGGCTCCTTTTCTTATTATTCCTTTGCATCACTAATATTTCTTAAGATCTAAATTACCATTTATTATCTTATCTATTAGTGGTGCTTTTTGTATTATAATTAATCTTGTATCATTTTCCCTTGATTTCTTTCTCTGAAATCATATACTCTTGTCATCTTTGCCGTAGACCGTAGGTCGTCCTTTGGGATATAAACTGTTCCTACCGAGGTTATTCTTACTGCTTAAGGGATCAGACTTTTTGTCTTTTCTCCCAGCTTACGAGATAACTCTGGCAATGAGTTATTTTTTATTTCACGGTTTTACACTACTCATGACAATCTCAAAAGAGAAAAAAGTAGAGCTCGTAAAACAGTATGTTCAAGACTTACAATCTGCAAAGAATGTCGTAGTCCTTCAACAATCTGGAATCCCAGTAGTGGGAGCTACTCAGATGAGAAAGGGTGTTCTTGAAGCTGGTGGTAAATACAATGTCATCAGAAAAAAGCTGTTTTTACTAGCGCTCAAGGAGGCTGGTTACCAAGAGGTAAATGAAGCTGATCTTGAGGGATCTGTAGTTGTTCTTTATGCAAATGAAGACGAATACAGTCCAATGAAGGTTGTTAATAAGTATGCAAAGGAATTGATGGCAGATAAGGAGCTTAAGGCTTCTGTAAAATTCCTTGGAGGGTGGTATGACAAAAAGTGGCATGACTCAGCGTATGTTACTGAATTGGCAAATATCCCATCAAGAGAAGAATTGCTCTCAAAGTTGGCATACCTATTCAACTATCCTTTACAGTCAGTTGCTTGTGTGATTGACCAAATTGCAAAAAAAGCGGGATAGGCTTTCTCCTGTCCGAAATTCCTTTTTATTTATTATGATTAGCTAAAAGATGGAATTAACTAAAAATCAACAACAGATCTTGGATCTTGTAAAAGAGATGAATGCTGTTGAACTTAATGGGCTTGTAAAAGCTTTAGAAGAAGAATTTGGAGTAACTGCTGCTGCTATGGTAGTAGCTGGAGGTGCTGCTGCTGGAGCTGGTGCTGCAGATGCAGGTGCGTCTGACTCAATGAATGTTGAACTTGCTGATGCAGGACAACAGAAAATCGCAGTGATTAAAGTCGTAAAAGAAGCTCTTGGACTTGATCTTAAAGCTGCTAAAGAATTAGTAGAAAAAGCTCCTGTAATCATCAAGGAAAACGCTAAATCTGATGAAGCTGAAGCTTTGAAAGCTAAGCTTACTGAAGCTGGAGCTACTGTAAACTTTAAATAGTATTTGAGGTTTACTTAATATCAAAAATCTGATTTTTTGATTACTTTTATTTTGATTTTACCACTACGGATGTCTGTATCTGTTCAAGATATTGTTGCTGCACAAGCTCATATTGGGACACTCAAAAATGAGGCTCATCCAAAGACAAGTAAATACTGGTCTGAGGTAACTAATGGAGTTGTAGTGATCAATCCAGAAGCTATCGCTGAACAGCTTGAAACTGCAAAAGCTCAGGTTGCTGCTGCAAAAGCTGCTGGTAAAGAAATCTTGGTAGTTTGTGAAAAGAAAATGTATGCTGAAGAGCTTGAAGCATTAGCTGAAAAAGCTGGAGTTGCATTTCTCAACTACAAGGTTTCTGGAGGGTTCTTAACCAACTTTGATACCTTCAAAAAAAGGATTGATTCTATCAATGAGATGGTGAGCTTTATGGAGACTGATGCTTTCGCATCTTTGACCAAGAAAGAGCAACTCGTGTACAAAAGAAACTTTGAAAGAGCAAATAAGGTCTACAAAGGAGTAACAAAACTCAAGAAAAGACCAGAACTCGTGATTATTGTAGATGGAAATATGCTTTCTACCCTTATTGATGAAGTAGAGAACCTCAAGGGAAAACTTGAAGCGATTGTGATCGCAGGAACGAACTTCTCAAGATATTGGCCAGAAAACGAGATTATTACCACGAATATCAATAGTTACCAGAGTCTTGATTTTGTTTTGAAATCTATTCTCCTCTAAGAAAGAACCTTATTGGGACTTTTGTCATCGCGAGGCGAAGCCGTGGCGATCTACTTGAAGTCTTATTTGGATTGCTTCACTTCGTTCGCAATGACGGAGTTGATCTTTATTCCTCTTATCTCCTATGCAAGAACAAGCTTACTTGCCGAGTTCGTCTGAAAGAAAGAGAGCAATTACTGCCTATCTCTTGATAGGGCTCTTCTTTTTTTCGGGCAAAGAGGATTTATCAGTGTATGAATATTTTCACTACAAGCAGGCGATTGGTTGGTATATGTCTACGATGGCACTTTTGCTTTTGCAGCTTTTGCTCGTGCGAATCCCTCTTTTGAAATGGCTGCCATTCCTTTTTGTGCTGGCAAATCTTGTAATCTTGCTGGTTATTGTATTCAAGGCTTGGAAAGGAGAATATGCTCACAACCTGCTTCAAGAAAAGAGATGGAAAACTTTTTATGCTGATCTTGGAGGCTGGATTTTGGGGATATTTGACATCAAAAAGAGAGTCTATGGAGACATCTCGCTTGATAATGGAGGAGAAATCTCAGCTCTAAATCCTGATGAAAAAACGGACTAAGATTGTGATTTATCCAAAAAAACGGAAACCTGATTCAGATTTCTTTCGTTTCTTTTGATAAACGGCAATATGTTGTCTTTTATTTCTTATCTTATTATTACGATGAATATTGATATTAACTTGGTAAAACAGCTCAGAGATGCGACCTTTGCTCCACTTGGAGATTGTAAAAATGCTCTTGTAGAGGCAGGAGGTGATCTTGATAAAGCTCAGGAAATCTTGAAGCAAAAAGGAATTGCGAAGGCAGGAAAAAAAGCTGATAGAGAAACCAACGAAGGACTTATCAAAATCCACCAATCTAACGGGAAATCTATCGTGCTTAAACTGCTTTGTGAAACCGATTTCGTAGCGAAAAATGAAACTTTCCTTCAGCTTTTTGATAAAATCTTTGCTGAACTTGCTGGAGTTTCAACTCAAATCACTGCTTTGGAGCAGCTTGATGCAGCTTTGGTTGAAAAACTAAACACTATGGTAGCTGAAGCAGTAGGTTCTATCGGAGAAAATTTGAAAATTGGAGAACTTTTCATTACGACAGAAAATGCATATGCGTATGCTCATCCAGGAGATAAAGTCGTTTCTTTGGTAATGTATAGCGGAGATGAAGCGACTGCGAAAGAACTTGCTTTGCAGGTAGCAGCATTGAATCCTGATTATCTCAACTTTGACGAAGTGCCTGCTGATGAAAAAGCAAAACTTGAAGCACAATTTACTGAAGAACTTAAAGCAGCTGGGAAACCAGAAGCAATGATCGCTCAAATCGTGAAAGGAAAGATTGATAAAGCATTCGCTGATGTGGTGCTTCTTGATCAGGAATATATCAGAGATGGTGCGAAAAAGGTAAAAGAAATCTTGCCTGCTGGATTTGAAGTAACGAAATTTTACAGATTTGCTGTGTAGTGAACAATTAACAGTGAACAATGAATACTTCATGATTTATTGTAAAACATCTGTCTTTGATCTTCTGGACCTTAAAATAGAAAAAGTCTGACTTTCTTCGGGAGGTCAGATTTTTTTTGAAAGAAGAATTCCTTGCTTTTCCGCAGAAAATAGCTATTTTTTAACCGTTTAGAAAATTTTTACCTTTAAAGACTAACATGCAAACCCTCACTTCCCAAGAGATCAGAAACAAACGAACTGAATTCTGGACTTCAAAGCAACATACCCATCTTCCTGAAGCTTCCCTTATCGCAGACAAGGAATCAACTGCACTTTTCAATGTCGCTGGAATGCAGCCACTGATTCCCTATCTCGCAGGAAAGGAACACGCTCTTGGTCGCAGACTTTTCAATATTCAAAAGTGCGTGAGAACGGTAGATATTGATGAAGTAGGAGACAGTTCTCATCTAACTTTTTTTGAGATGATGGGGAACTGGTCACTTGGAGATTATTTCAAACAGGAAGCGATCCAGTGGAGTTATGAATTTCTCGTTGAGAAGCTCGGTTTTGATCCTCGTAAATTGGCAGTAACGGTTTTTGAGGGAAACGAAGATGCTCCGAGAGATGAAACCGCTTTTGAAGCATGGAAACAAGCAGGAATGCCTGAGGAGAGAATTTCCTTTCTCAATGCGAAAAATAACTGGCGAAGTCCTGGTCCTGTTGGTCCTTGTGGTCCTGATACGGAGATTTTCTACCGAGTGGGTGAGTCAGAACTTCCTCCTGCTTGATCTAATGTGAAAACTGATGAGGGCAATTGGCTTGAAATCTGGAATAATGTGTTTATGGAGTTCTATATGAAGTCAGAAGAAAGTGCCTCAGAAGAAGTTAAGAGAAAGATAGATATCATTACAGAACAAATCATAGGACAAGCGATTGAAGTTCACAAAAAGTATAAAACTTCCCTTACAGAGAAACAAATACAAAGCCTATTGTATGATAAATTGGAAGCTCTGTGATATAAAGTAGAAAAAGAAAAATCAATACCAATAGTTGAAAATGATAAATTTTATGCTAATAGGTATATTGATATCGTTGTAAATGATGCCATTTTCATTGAATTAAAAAATACGAGCAATGAAGAACAGATAAAAAAATGATTTAGACAGACTAGAAATTATTTAGAATTAGGGAATGGCGTTGCTGGATTACTTTTGAATTTTGCATTTGATAAGCTTTCAATCAATAGATTTAATCATTTTGAGGGTAATACCTATCAAAAACTTCTTCAGACTTCTAAAATTTCTAAACTTCCTCATCCGAATGTAGATACCGGGATGGGACTTGAGAGAATGTGTAAAGTCCTCCAAAACAAAGAGAGCGTCTATGAAACTGATCTTTTCGCGCCTTTTTTGCAAACCTTAGAGCAGATAACGGAACTCAAATACGCTGATCATCAGAGAAAATTCAGAATTATTGCTGATCATATCAGAACGGCATTTATGCTGATCAATGACGGTTTGACGCCTTCCAATGTCGGTGCTGGTTATGTCTTGAGAATGATCATCAGAAGAGGCTATTACAATCTGTTTTTGCTTAGAAAGCTTATGAAACCTGAGCTTGAACGCTTTATTGATCAAGCTTTTCTAGCTTTTAAGGGGCTTAGGGACTTTGATGAGCCAATGATCAAAAAAGTCTTACTCAACGAAATTGCACAGTTTGAGAAAACCATTCACAATGGAGAAAAAATTCTGACCGAATTGCTTGAGAAACTCGCTGCCAACGGAGAAAAAATGCTTTCATGAGATCAGATTTTTATGCTGTATGATACCTATGGATTCCCATTAGAGATTACGAAAGAAATCGCTGCAAGTCGTGGAGTGGAGCTTGATCTCGCAGGCTACGAAAAGGCATTAGAGGCTGCAAAAGAGAAATCTCGCCAAGGAAGCAAGGCAATGTTCCAGAAATCTGCTGATTGGTCCAAGTATTTGGAGGGGATCCCTGCGACGGAGTTTGTTGGCTATGATGAGCTTAGTTTTGCAAATGCTCAGCTCTTGAAAGAGATCCAAACCGAAGAGGGAGTCAGAATTTTGATCTTTGATAAAACGCCGTTCTATCCTGAAATGGGAGGACAGGTAGGAGATACCGGAACGATTGAACTTGAGAGCGGAGAAATCGTGCAGATTGTGAATGTGCAGAAGGTTGCAGGAGTGATTTTGCATTTTGTAGGATAAAGATAGCGATTCAGCATGATTTAATCTTTAGTTAGTATCTGATATTGAGAAAAAAGTCTTAAAAATTTGATAAATATGATTTTATGCTTATAATTCTCATATCAAATTTTATTTTCTAAATGAGTAAAAATGGCTGGAAATGTAGAGGCTAAGAAATTTGTAGAAGAAACAGGTGGGAAAAACTCTGTTAAAGACTTGTCTCAAGGTGTTCAAGAAGAAATAGTATGAGCAGTAGAGAAAATCGAAGATCAACTCCCAGCATTAAGTGAGGTATTTTCTGAATATCGCTTGAGAGGTATTGAGAGTTGGAATGAAGTAGCTCAATTAGGAAAGTCTAATATTAGGGAGCTTTGGGAATTGAAAAGTTCTGAAAACTGAGGGAAACTTTCAAAAAAAATGAATGAAAGCGTATTAGATTATCTTATGCGTCTAGAACAAAATTCTCCAGAAAAACCTTATCTTTTATCTTTAACTCCCTATAATTATTTTGAGGAAGGAGATGAGGTCTTGGTTTATCTAGGACACATAGAACCTACTTCAAGACCGATAAAAGAGGACTGGGTTCCTGCAAAAGTAGTTGAAGGATACCGTCATCAAGATGGTTTTGTTAATTATAAGACAGAGATTCCTGTCCATGATAATCTTGAATATAATGAAGGGAAAGGTGGTTTCTGTGGTATGGGTAGACCAGAAGTCTTGAAGAAGGAAGATTTTGAGGGATTAAGAGAAGCTGCAAAAACAGATCCGGCGTTTTTTGAACTTTGGTGTAAGAATATCCCGGACTATTTGAGAGATTTTGATTTACCAAGCTTCAAATCAAGCCTTGCCACTTGAAGTATTGCATCTGCAATAAAATAGAGGTAAGTATTTCGTAAAAATTCTCTTTAGAGTTTCTTATTGGGATTTCTTTTTGAAAAAGTCTGACTCTTCGCCACGGTCAGCTTTTTCTTTTTTCTTGAAATCTCGGTAGAAATACCTATAAAATTACTGAGATTTTATCTGCTAAAAAAAAGAAATGCTTACAGCTAGTAGTTTTGCTTCTATTTCAGATCTCAGAGATAAGACGGCAAGTATCGTAAAA